>JBHLKN010000001.1:0-60213 GCA_048886645.1 Candidatus Hodarchaeota archaeon
CCTAAGTACCGGTTAAGTGTGAACAGAAAAGGCGTCTGTGGGCGAAAACAGCGGGAAGGTAGGCTTAGAAGCAGCCATCCTCTAAGAAGTGCGTAACAGCTTACCTGCCGAGCTCACGGGCCCTGAAGATGGACGGGGCTAAGCCGGTCACCGATACCTCGGGGCACGCCTAATTGGCGTGATCTGGTAGGAGGGCGTTCTGTCTGGGCAGAAGCTGGGCGGTAACTTCCAGTGGACCGGACAGGACCGCAGATCCTGGCGGTAGTAGCAGCAGATCCGGGTGAGAATCCTGGACGCCGGAGGGGCAAGGGTTCCTCGGCAACGTTCTTCAGCCGAGGGTTAGTCGATCCTAAGGCGGCTCTTAACACGACGTCGTCGAAAGGGAAACAGGTTCATATTCCTGTACCGTGCAGGTACGCCACGCGGCAACGCAAAGCTTATCTTCCAACGCTTCGGGGTAGGCTGAGCAGGGCCGCCGCCCTGTTTAAGCGCATAAGCCCGGGGAGTACTGTAAAAGTGAGAACCGGGTGAAAACGCGAATAGCCCGCCAAAAGTGGTGGGTTCAACCGATCCCTGGAGCCAGAGAAAAGGAAGGTAGGAAGGATCCTGCGCGTTCGTACCCAGAACCAACACAGGTGCCCCTAGGTGAGAAGCCTAAGGTGTGTCGGGATCAACCCAAGCGAGGGAAATCGGCAAATTAGCCCCGTAACTTCGGGATAAGGGGTGCCTGTGGTTTCGCAAAGGAACCGCAGGTCGCAGTGACTAAGGGGAGCCGACTGTTTAATAAAAACACAGCTTCTCGCGAGTCCGAAAGGATGTGTACGGGAAGTGAATCCTGGCCAGTGGCGGTACGTTAAAGTCAGGTTCAACTGGCCGAAGCGCCGCTAAACGCCGGGAGTAACTGTGACTCTCTTAAGGTAGCCAAATGCCTTGCCGGGTAAGTTCCGGCGTGCATGAACGGAACAACGAGTTCCCCACTGTCCCCGCTTGGGGCCTGGTGAACCCACAGGCCAGCGAACAGTCTGGTCTCGCCCAGTGGGAAGAGAAGACCCCGTGGAGCTTTACTGCAGTCTGCTCCTGCGGTACGGTCACTGGCGCAGAGCGTAGGCGGGAGCCGTTAATCCTACCATCTCCGGGTGGTAGGGGAGGCGCCCATGGAACACCGCCCACCAGTGCCTGTATCGCTAACCTCGCCGAAAGGCGAGGGACAAGGGTTGATGGGCAGTTTGGCTGGGGCGGCACGCCCCTGAAAAGATATCGGGGGCGCCCTAAGGTCGGCTCACTCGGGTCAGAACTCCGAGGTAGAGTGTAAGGGCAAAAGCCGGCCTGACTGAACCCCGAAAAACAAGGGGTTCAGGTGTGAAAGCAGGGCCTAGCGATCCACTGTGTCTCCATTAGTGGGAGCCAGTGGTGTCGGAAAAGTTACCCCGGGGGTAACAGAGTTGTCGCGGTCGAGAGTCCACATTGACGCCGCGGTTTGCTTCCTCGATGTCGGCTCTTCTCATCCTGGCGGTGCAGCAGCCGCCAAGGGTAGGGCTGTACGCCCGTTAAAGAGGAACGTGAGCTGGGTTTAGACCGTCGCGAGCCAGGTCGGACTCTATCTACTGGGCGTGTTGGCTGCCTGAGGAGAAGGTGTCTTTAGTACGAGAGGAACGGGACGCCGTGGCCTCTGGTTTACCGGTCATCCGGCAGGGTGCGCCGGGCAGCTACGCCATAAGGGGTAACCGCTGAAAGCATCTAAGCGGGAAACCTTCCCCGAAAAGAGGCAGCCATTCCTCAAGATACACGTTTTCGCGTGCCTGACGTTGGCGACAGCATCAGGTTCTTGGGGACGAGGGCTCGGGTAATTGACCCGGTTGATGGGGTCGGTGTGTACGTGCCAAGTTTCGGCGAGGTACTCAGCATGCGACTCCCAATCGCTCGAGTGTGTCGAGCTTAAGTATCTTAGCCGCTAAGGTTTTCACGGGTTTATAAGGCCTTTAATTAACTAAAATTAGTTTTTAATTCTTCAAAGTTTATAAATATCCCTATGGTTATTTCTTTTATCGGAGTTTTTTTGCCAAGTTTTTTTATTATATTCATCCAATCTTCTTTACCTAACTCCCCCTTTTGTTTTCTAATTTCTATTATTCTTTCTTCCCCTATTTCTGGCGCTATTATTTCTTTTTCCAAGCTCCATTTTCTTAAAAACTCTTGAATTGATTCTTTTAAGGGACTTTCCTTATATCCAAGCTTAATTTTTGCTTCACCATAGGTTTTCCCCCCACTATTTATCCACTCCTCAATCCATTCATCAGAAACAGTAACTTTTACCTTTATTTTATCAATTTTAACAGCCTCATTTATTTCTTCAAAAAATCGAAAAAGTTCCTCTTTACTTTCACCATCTAACTTCTCTCTCCCCTTCTTAATTACTCGTTCTATATCCCTTATAACTAACCCCTTTTTTTCCCAATTCATTTTTAGATCCAAACGAGGAGAAATCATTACCCTTTTTACAATATCTTCTACTTTTTCCTGTCTGTCTCTATCAACCTCTTCTCTAAAAGTTATAATTAAATCATCAGAGATGTTTAAAACATCTTTAAAGCATGCTTTTATCTTCTCACCAAATAAAAATTCCTTTGTTTTTTCCATATTCTTACCATCCGTCTAAAAAATGATAAAAGTATTTTAAAAAATTTTTTTATAGTGGTGTACTTATATCAAATAATGGCTGGGAGTCCAAGGGCGACTTTCGGGGCATGTATATATGTACATGCCTTGAGGAAGCTCCCTCCTCCCTAGACAAGTGGCGTGGTGTAAGCCGCCGGGTGAGAACCTGGCTCTAGGAGCAGAAACGAAATGTCTTCACGCCAAATGGCAATGATACGGCGCTTATTAGTCTCTTACCGTTGAGGAAGTGTGAAGGAGCGTTGAAACGGCCTAACGCCGCGGAGCAAGCCTAAATAGGGTTCCAATGAATGTCTATGAGGGCCGGGTAAGGCGCTTAGTTGAATGTCGCCGAGCGGGATGACCGTCGCCTTCGGGCGAAAGGCCCCGCGGAACAGAAGAGGGGCTACTCTGGACACCCAGCCATAAAAATATAAGAGTTCACTGCGGTGGTTAAATAAATAATTTGGAAAAAGAAAAGATTTATGAACTCGGCTTAATTTTATTTTAAAGCTATTTAATTTTTGGAGGCTTCAATAATGACTAGACTAGATCCCCTTGCTGACGCGCTTAGTACCATCTATAATCATGAAGTTGTGGGTAAAAAAGAAGTTATCATTCGCCCAGCTTCGAAGCTAATAGCCGAAGTTTTAAGAGTTTTTCAAAGACAAGGCATTATAGGCGAGTTTGAATTTATTGATGACGGAAGGGCAGGAGTTTTTAAAGTGCAACTTTTGGGGAGGATAAATAAATGCGGGGTAATAAAACCTCGATTCCCCATAAAAAAAGACCTTTTTGAAAAGTATGAACAAAGATGGTTACCTGCAAGGGATTTTGGCTTTCTTATAGTAAGCACATCTCAAGGAATACTGACCCATACAGAAGCCAAAGAAAAAAATGTTGGAGGTATGCTCTTAGCTTACGTATATTAAAACATGTAAATTTTAAACTCTTTAAAAATTAAAAATAAATTATGAGGGTTTGGAAATGCCGCGTATACCAGTGATAGAACAAGTAGTAGAATTACCAGAAAACATAGAAGCCATAGTAGAGGGGCAAAAAGTAATAGTGAGGGGTCCAAGAGGCGAAGTTCAAAGGGATTTTTCAGACTCCCAAATCCGAATTTTAAAAGAGAATAACAAAATAAAGGTTTTAGCCGGTCTTGTTAGAAAAAAAGAGAAAGCAAGAGTAGGCACGTATATCGCCCATATAAAAAACATGATAAAAGGAGTAACCGAAGGATTTGAATACAGATTAAAAATAGTATACAGCCATTTTCCCCTCACCGTAGAACCTAAAGGAAAAGAAGTTCTAATCAAAAACTATATCGGTGAACGCTCGCCTCGTATAGCAAAAGTTCAAGGAGAAAAAACAACAGTTAGCGTAGAAGGAGACGATGTAATAGTCGAAGGAATAAATAAAGAAGATGTAGCGCAAACAGCCGCAAACATCCAACAATCCACCAGACTTAGAGGCAGACTCCGAAAAGATTTCAGAGTGTTTATGGATGGCGTCTACATATATTCAAAAGGTAAATAAGTTCATCAATTAACTTTTAAATTAATGACAAGGGGGGGCAAAACCTTCTGAAAAATCAGTCACAATTCGAGCAATTCAAAGTTTTTATTTATCGTATTTCTCAGTGTGATCCCAAAAAATGCACTGCTCTAAAACTAGTAAAACATGAGAAAGCAAAAATTATAACCAAAAAGAAAATCATCCCGAAAAAAGGAATCATATTAAATCCCTTTGCAGAAAAAGCCCTTTCACCAGAAGACCAAGAAAGAGCCCTAAAAAGCGGAATAATTGGAATAGATTGTTCCTGGAATGAAAGCAAAATACTTCTAAATTTTCTAAAAAAAGAAAGTAGAGCCCTACCCTTCCTAATAGCAGTTAATCCGATAAATTACGGCAAACCTTTCAAACTAAGTACTGCAGAAGCAATAGCTGCTACACTCTTCATTTTAGGGGCAAAAACCCAAGCCAAAGACCTCCTATCTATCTTCAAATGGGGACCAAATTTTTTCACTCAAAATAAAGTTTTCCTTGAAACATATTCAAAAACAAAAAATAGCAAAGAAACCGTCGAAAAACAACTAATTTTTCTAAAAGAATTCGGACTATTCAACGATGATGAAAAAGAAGACCTAATAGGCAAAAAATAAAAAAACATAATAATTAATAAAATTTAAAAAAACATAAAATATTTTAGGTTCTGATATAGAGATACTTTGATGGGCGAGTGGTCTAGCGGTTATGATGCCACCCTTACGAGCCATTTTGCATACTAGGTTTAAAAATGCGTAAAGTGGAGGTCCCCGGTTCGAATCCGGGCTCGCCCATTATTTTTCTGTCTTTTTTGTTGGTAGAGGAAGGGGAATATATATACAACATGATTACGTATTATAGGATGAGTAAAGATGTCTAAAGGTTTTTCTACGATGCATCCTGTGAGGGTGATTCTTTTCACTAGTCCTACATGTGGGCCATGTGTTTCAGTAGATCGTATAATCAGGAAATTTTTGGGGCCTGGATTTGGGATCAGTACTCATTATAATAAGATCGATGTAGATGAGGAACGTGAGCTTGTAGAAAAATATGATATTAAACGGCTCCCAACTCTCTTAATCAACGATGAGAAAATAACAAGCGAACTAATTGATGAAATTACAATAGCAGAAAAACTGCAAACAAAACTTTTTGAAACCGTTATTGAACGGGAAAAATTAAGAGAAATTCACAAAGAAAACTTGCTTATTCTCACCCAAAACACGTTGGATTCAATGAACCAAGAAAAAATAATACGTTCAAACATAGGTGACTATTGTCACATAGGCCTCCTTCAACAAAACATACTTTCTATTTTGGCCTTAGATCCTTTAGCAGAACAGTTTATGTATATCTTAGGAAAAGATTTAGGGACATTTGGTGCAGGTCACAGTCTCCTAGCAACGACTAACCCACAAATATATGAAAAACTGACCCTAAGTGAGCGTTTTAAAGAGATAATTAAGGGTTTCCAAAAAATATATTCTTCTGATTCTCCTTTCCCTCTTTTTATAGCTGAAAACACTGAAATAATCTCTATTGAGGATGAAACGGCGAAAATAAGAATATATGGCTTAGCTACCTCTGTGGGAGCCCCTGATATAGGCGAACATTTATGTCCTTTCATAGCCGGAGAAATAGCGGGCATCACTCAAGCACTTATCGGAAAAACAACTTTCGTAGAAGAAAATGCATGTTGGGGCACAGGGCATGAGTATTGCGAATTCGCAATCGATATCAGCGATGAAGCAGAAAACAAAAAATATGAAACGCCCCCTCCAATCCCTGAACGGCGAGACCTTTTTAGACTCCTTATAAAAACGATCGCTGACCGTTTTAATGCTTCTGTGCTAATGAAAGATGTGCAACGCCCAACCATAGGTGATTATGTCTACATGGGGCTTTTACAACAACCAATAACTTCTGCAAAAATCATGGACGAATTCTGTGGAAGCATACTTTATTCAGCTGGAAGAGAACTTGGAAATTTTGGGCCTGGGAAAGAAATCCTCAGAAAAAGCATGGAAAAAAGAAACGTAGAAAAACCCCTAGACTTCCAAACAGGAGTCCTTGTCCTCCACGACTATTTAACCCACCCAATAATGCACATAGCGAGAGCACACGCATTCTGTGAAATAATCGAACTTTCCGAAGAAGAAGCTACCATAAGAATACATGACTGTGCATACGCAACAGGTGTACCGGGACTCGGAAAAACTTTCTGTGACTTTCAAGCAGGCTACATGGCAGGAAGGCTAGAAATCTTAACAAATATAGATACTACCCTTGTAACAGAAACCAAATGCCACGGAACAGGTGACCCCTACTGCGAATTTTTAATCCAAAAAGACTAAAAAACAAGAAGCCGGAAGGATAACAATCTCCCGTTTTTTCTTACTGATTAGATCCCCGTATTTTAATTCTTCTAATGCCATCGATTTTTTTAATAAAATCTGCAACAGATTTTGGCACTAACCCTTCCCAATTTCCCCCCCCTATCATTTTTTTCCGAATTTCAGTAGCATTAAATTTATCCCGCTCCAATAACGGGATATCTCTCACTTCAAACCCTTCATCTTCAAAAAGAAGCTTTACAAAAGAATTTCCAGTAAACACAACTTCAAAAGAGGGAGAACGTGCTTTAACATGGGAAACCCATACGCTATGACTTTGAACATCGTTAACCGGAATAACAAACAAACGATCCCAGGAGATCCCCTCCTCAAAAGCAGCTAATTTTAGCATCTCCACACGCTCTCCTGCAGTAAAGGGATTATCTACGGTATAACTAAATTGAGCACTTCCTATAACAATAACTAACTCTTCAACAAAGGATAAAGTTGACTTTATAGCATGCATATGACCAAAGTGAACTGGTTGAAACCTGCCAATAAACAATCCTCTTTTAAACTCCAACACAAAAAATACTCTCCTAAGCTAAGATGTAATTTATGATAATGCCGACAATTACTGCGAAAGTTATACTGGATAAAGTTCCTGCTAAGTAGTATTCTGCAAGGTATCTTTCCTTTGAATAATCAAACCTTATTATGGATTTTGCTACAAATATCATAGGTACTGCTTCGGGTACCTTTAAATACATAAAGGTTAATGTTAATGCCCTTTCGAGCATTCCTATAAGCTTTCCAGCTCCTTTTGCACTTTTATCCAATGTTTGGACCTTTTGTTCTTCGGTTAGTTTTAACTTAGAAAGAACGGCTAAAACTAAGGGTGAACCAACAAAAATAGCAATCAGATATCCGATAAAATACACTAATAACTCTGATAACATGGGGTTAACCTTCCATTGTTGCCTTAACAAGGTAAACCGAATTTGGTTTACTTTGCTCTAATAGTTTTAAATAATAATCCACTACTTTTTCAGCGTTTCTAACAGCCCTCCATCCAGCAGTTCGGACAATCTTTGATATAGCTTGCTTTGAAATCTGAAATTTCTCAGCAGCGTCAGACAATTTGATATTCTCCTGTGATTCAAGAAAACTTATTACCTCTATCTGCCTTTTTGTCCATTTACTTTTAACGTGTAAAATAAGCTTCATAACAGAATTTAAGAGAAAGTCGATTTCCTCACTATGAGACTTAAAGACTAGTTCTATATTCTTCTTTTTAGCTTCTTTCAATGCTTCACGTGAATTATGGAAAGCAGAGCCGTCCATTTCACTTGGTTTTTCACTCAAAGGAGTTTCAATGTAACCTATACCTACCCCGCAATAAAATTCTACAGGTAAATTTTCCTTAACATACTTGGAAACGTTCAAGATAACATTCGTCTTTTTTAAAACCCCCTGGAATTCGTCACCTAGGGTCATCAAAAAGTCTGCAATCAAAAAGCTGCTGAATTCTTTATTTAAACTATTAAGTAGGTTTAGAATTTTGTTTTGAATTTCAGCTCTATTTTTAAGCTTTTTGGATCCTTTTATATCAACCGTGATAACGCAAGCGAAATACAAAGTAAACCACTTAAAGTTTACTAATAATCATAAACCTTATAAGGTTTACCTTTTATTACTGAAGCAATGTTTTTATTTCCCTCTTATTTTTCTTTATAAATGATTTTATTTTTTTAGGCCTAAACGCTGAAAGCTTAGCTTCTCTAATAAACGGTCCTATATCCTTTATCAGACCAGGAGCATTTGTCCCATATTTACAAACAACAACATTTTCAAGCAATCCTAACCGCTCTATCGCCACAATATCTTTTAAATGACCGCTTTTTATAACAGCTTTTCTAACCCGCTGTCTTGTAGTATTTGTAACTATTATACGATCTAACCTATCCTGAATCCATTTTTTGAATAAATTAATTTGTTCCTCGCTTAACTCTGCTTCTATCTGTTTTACTCCTTGGTCAATTTTTAATACTTTTAATTGCAACGGAAAATAATCTATAAAACCATAAAGGCTAACAATAGTTTTCATTGAAACCTTTTCACCGTTTACAAGTTGTTCACGAACCCTAAATAATGGTACTAATGCTTCCGTATACGGATCCCCTACCCCTATATCTGCAAAAAGACCAAAACCCACCTCCCCAACACTTTTCAACCATCCCTTACGAACTTCTCCTTCCCTTAAATCATAAAAAGACCGAGGGCTACCATACAACCAACATAAATAATTTCTTGCAGCTTCTAAATCCTCCCCCTCTAAAGTTATTTCCGGATACCCATATCTTATTATATCAATATTACTTATTCGAACATTAAGACCCTTTATTTCCTCAAATAAAAGATTTTTTAAAGCTTTCAATTTATCTCCTTTATTACTACCATAAATAGATATTAAGAGGGTAAATTTCTCCAAATGAAAAATCACCATATATCAATCAAAATTACCAATTATTTTTCCTCAAAGCTCTTTTCTAAGTTTAGGATTTCTTTTTTAAGTGCTTCAATAATCCGACCATTATCAATTTGAGTCAAAGGCGCACCGCAGTTTTGACATGTAAATCCAACATCAAACGCCTCATCAAAATTCAAACGTCTACAAGATTCATTTCCACACTCAAAAAACACATTGTTTTCTTCAAAATCAAGACGCTGTTTGAGAACTTTAATCACAAGACGTGTTTTCCTTGAGGCAAATTCATAAATTTTATTTTTTTCTAATTGCCAATAGTATACAAACCAACCAGTTTCACTATCTCTAACTCTTCTGTAAGTTGCTAACCGAGCATCATAGAGCCTATATAACACCTTTCGTATTTTATTAAGATTTAACTCCGTCTTTTGAGCAAGCTCCTCATCAGTCATAGAAGATTTTTGAGCAAGTAACTTAACCACCTTTACACCTTCTTCCCCTGCAACCTCTCTTGCAAGCCCATCAAGCGTCTCTACAATAGAAAAGAGGCTAGTCATCCTTTAGATACCCTCTTAACAATTATTTACTATACTATTAATTATTTACGCCATCATCATATAAATAAAATGTCGTATTATTATTTTAAAATCATACCTTTTCTTTCTTCTTTATTATTTTTTTATCTGAACTTGGTATCACTTTTATTTTTACATTTTCAAACTCTTTTTTTAATTCCTCGCCTTGAAAAAGATGATCTAAAAATACTGCTAATGCCGCTATCTCTGAATGCGGCTGATTCGTTATACTAACATTGAAATCAGCCATTTTAAAAAGTCTTTTTGGCACTTTCTCCCCTCCCATTACCACCAAAAAATCACTTTCATTAAAGCCCCTTCTAAGCCTATTAACAACCTCAAACAAAGGTTCCCCATACATAGTTAAATGTATCACTTTCCCCCCCTTCTTTTCTTTCCAATCCCTTATAATTTTCTTCCAGTTTTTCCCCCCATACCTAACTTCAAACTCCCCTCCCCAATCCCCTACCACTTTATTTATAGTTTCAATAACTCCTTCATCCCTTTGACCACAAAAAATCATAGAATTAGCACCAAAAGCCCTAGCTACAAGCCCTACATGAGTAGTAACCCTTTGATCTCTAATAATCCTATGCCGTAACCTTAATACTTCTACCTTCACAAAAACCTTACCTCAATTCTATAATGGAAGTTCCACCACACTTCTCTACTAGTTTACAGATTTCTGCTACAGGATGTTCTGCTAATTCAAGTTCAAAAACTGTTTCACAGTTTTCTATTTTTTTATTTTTCACGATAGATAAAGAGTAAATTTTGTGAATTGTATACGAAGATAAAGGTGAATTTAGAGGTATACGAACCATCATCTTTTTGTACGGCGGCAAAATTCCGGCTATATTGCGGGCAAAAGCATCAAAATTTTCCCTAGTTTTTGCACTAATTGCCACTACTTTACAACCATAATTTTTTAACATTCTAATCGCTTTTTCCACCTTTTCATTAGTTGCCAAATCTCTTTTATTCAATGCTATTAGTTTTGGTATATTTCCTGCCCCAATATTCACAAGAATCTTAATACAGGTATCCACCTTCTCTTTTATTTCATTTAACGGATCGCTAACATCAACAACAAGTACCAATAAATCAGCGTTTAAAGTAGCTTCCAAAGTAGCTGTAAAAGATTCAATTAATTCAGGGGGTAAATCGCGGATAAAACCAATACTATCAGTACAAAGAACCTTTCTACCATCCACCTTGATAGGGCGCGTAAATGTATCGAGCGTTGTAAAAAATTCGTCTCCAACCCGAGTTTCACAATCTGCTAAACTGTTTAAAAGCGTGCTTTTCCCTGCGTTTGTATAACCTACAAGACATATCTTATTAATCCCTCTATCCCTTCTAAGCTCCTCCAAAGACCTTCTTTTTTTCTTAATCTCTTCCAACTTTTTTTGAAGCCTAGCAATTTGCTTCTTTAAACTTCTCTCATAAATATCGATCTCATAATGGCCCAACCCTGAAAACCCTGTTCTCTCTCCCATCCTCCTCCTCTTCACAAACTCTTTAAAAATCGGTAAAAGATGCTTTTTTCTAGCAATCTCAATCTGCAATTTAGAAACATGATCCCTTGCATGAATTTCAAATATTTCCAAAATTAGCATATATTTATCAATGACTTTGCAAGAAAGAAACTGTTCAAGGTTTAATATTTGTTTACTGCTAAGATAATTTCCAAATATGATGATCTCTACTTCTCTTTCTTTTAGAACATCTTTCAATTCTTCCAATTTTCCTTTTCCTATTTCAAAACGAGGATCCCGTTCCCTTTCCTGTTCAAGGAACGCTAAAACATCATAACCTGCGGTCTTACACAATTCAAAAAGTTCACCTGTAACAGTTTGTCTATTTTTGTCATCATTATTGTTGTGTCTTATAACTAAAATCGCTTGATCGAACATATTCATAGCCTTTTAAAAAGATCTTATTATATGTAACTGCATTTTGTTTTATTACTTTTCAGATTTTTTGTGTTTTTTTATGACAACGATGTCCCCCAATGTAAGCTCTTTAGACTTTCTTTTACCGTTTTTTTGTGTTTTTTCAAGGGAGGGGGCAAGAAGTACTTCTTCTTTAAGGCTTATTTTCAAGGTTTTTTCAAGCTTTTTTATTTGTGTCTCTGTGGGTACTATATCCCCCCGTTCTATGTGGGCAATTGTACTTTCTCTTTCACCGATCAAAGATCCTAATTGCTCCCTTTTAATGCCCATTTTTTGTCTTGCATTTGCAATAAGTTTGTTATAATCTGTTGCCAGAACCCATTTTCCCTCATCTAAAACATCTTTTGGAGGTATTTTCGCTTTTCGAGTAACTTTTCTTGGGCTTTTTTTATCTATTCTATAACCAGTGGAAGTTTTCCCTTTAAGGGGTTGTTTTTTTAAAATTTTCTTGGATGGAAGAAGAGTGCCCAAAGGTGCACAATTGACACAAGCTTCTACTATAGCTCCTTCAACATTCACTTTTTTGAGCTTAACGGCTTTTTTGCCACAAATTTCACATTCAGGCGCCATAAAAACACCTATAATATTTCAAATGTTAATTATTTAATTTCCTTCTTAAATTAAAAATTTTTAATTTTAGATAAGGAGATTTTGATTTTACTTATTTGTTTTTAAAATAATCACGTTTTCCTCTCATTAATTTTTTAATCAAAATTGAAAAGTAAATCTTTTTAATGCCCGATGGAAGATTTAAGAATGTAAACAAACTTTATTTGCAATAGCGAATAAACAAGTGATAAGCAAGATCAGCAACCAATTATTGAATGGGGATATTGCGTTATGTCAGATAGTGAAGGCGAAACAAGTGATAAGCAAGATCAGTATTATGAAGAAACTAATTATTTAGTAAACTATTCTAAACACTTAGAAAGAAGGTTAAGGGCCCTTGAAACCGAAAAACAATTGCTTGATGCTGAAAGAATGCGCTTAGAAAGAGAACTACAAGTCATCCGGTCAGAATTTGAAAAACTGAGAACCCCTCCACTTCTTGCTGGATATGTTATCGAAGTTTTAACAGATGGGAGGGCTATTGTTAAAAGTTCAACAGGTCCACAATTTGTAGTTCAAGTGTCAAGATCCCTTATAAATAATATATCCTCTGGTTCAAAAGTAGCTCTAAATCAACGAAATTTTGCCTTGGTAGAACTTCTCCCTGCCTCTGAAGATCCTTCTGTTCGTGCCATGGAGGTTGAAGAAAGACCCCCCGTATCTTATTCAGATATAGGCGGTTTAGAACCACAAATACGCGAATTAAAAGAAGCTGTAGAACTGCCCCTTTTAAGACCCGAACTTTTTGAAAAAGTAGGAATAGAACCGCCAAAAGGTGTTTTATTGTTCGGTGCACCAGGAACTGGAAAAACCCTTCTCGCCCGCGCGGTAGCTCATGAAACAAAAGCAACCTTTGTAAGGGTTGTTGGAAGCGAATTAGTAAGAAAATATATAGGTGAAGGAGCAAGGCTTGTAAGAGAAATATTCGAATACTCTAGGAAGAAAAAACCAACCATACTTTTTATAGACGAGTTGGATGCTATTGGAAGTAAAAGAATTGATCTTGCTACGAGTGGCGATAGAGAAGTTCAAAGAACATTAATGCAACTCCTATCAGAAATGGACGGATTTAATCCCCGGGGAGATGTGAAAATGGTAGGGGCAACAAATAGACCTGATATCTTAGACCCCGCACTTTTAAGACCTGGAAGATTTGACAGATTTATCGAAATAACAATGCCAGATGAAAAAGCAAGACTTGAAATATTCAAAATACACTCCACGAAAATAAACAAGGAAAACGTTGATTTTAATAAGTTAGCAAAAATGACCATGGAAACAACTGGCGCAGATATAAGAAGCATATGCGTAGAAGCAGGAATGTTTGCTATAAGAAAAGAAGAAGAGTATGTAACTCAAGAAGATTTTATCAAAGCTGTTCAAAAAGTTATGGCTCAAAAAGCCCAATCAGGAACCGAACCAGCACATTATGTATAAAAAATTGAATAAAATGGTAGATCCCCAATTTTATTCATAATTCTTATATTCGCATATCTTCCTTATTTTGTCTCAGTTATTGGGGATTGCTTTTGGGATCAAAACTTAAACCTAAATTAATTAGATATTTAAAAGGTATAATATCTGAACCGCTTTTAGCTTTTTTACCCCGTGGCTATGCGAAGATTGGACATGTTATGATTGTGAATATCCCTGAAATCTTGGAAAATTATGAGATGGAAATTGCAGGAATACTTTTGAAAATGGGGGCTTTTTCTGGTATTAAAACTGTGGCAAAAAAAACAGGGCGTACTAAAGGAGTTTATAGAACGCCACAAATTAGAGTTTTAGCGGGGGAAACACAAACAGAAACCCTCCATAAAGAACATGGCACGATGTTTAAGCTAGATCCTGCAAGAATAACTTTCTCTCCGGGTAATCATAATGAAAGGAAACGTATGATAGATGTTGCGAATGAATACGAAACTATTGTTGATATGTTTGCATGCGTAGGAAATCTTTCATTGCCTATAGCGGTTCATAAGAACGTCATCATATATGCTATAGAAAAAAATCCCGAAGCCTATGAATATCTTTTAAAAAATATAAAAATAAACAAATTAGAAAATAGCGTGATACCTATTTTTGGAGATAATAGGGAAGTTACTCCTAAAAATGTCGCTGATAGGGTTATAATGGGTTATTTATACCCAACAATAGATCAATTAGAAATAGGGATTAAAGCTCTAAAGAATATTAAAGGGGGATGGATACACTTCCATTTAGCTAAACCGTTGAACAAATTAAAAGAACCAGAAACAATGGTTAAAAAAATTTCAAATAAACTCGAATACGATGTATGTTACATCAAAAAATTGCGAGTAAAACATTATGCACCAAGTATAGAGCATCTAGTTTTTGATGTAAATTTAAAACCGAGACTTTAAAACCTAATCTTTTTTACTTCTTAGGGCTAAAATGGCCTTTGCTGGTTCACCTTTTGCTTCTTCTAATGCTCGATGCGCTTCTTCCATTGATACGCCTGTTTGTTGAGCCACAAGTTTAATATCTTCTTCAGGTATCTCTAATATCTCTTCTTCTTCATCGGCAGATACCGTAGCAGTATCTAAAGCTTCAGCCGGTGCGGTTTTTTGTAATGTTACTGAAGCACCAGTTATTTGAAAGATCTCTTGAGGTCCCATCCGAACTCTAACAACTTGAGGATTAGAAATCACAATCTCATCCCCACTCATTAGTCTAATAATAACCTCCAACGCTTCCTCAATTGGTTCAGTTTTAGCTTTCTTCATCATTTTTTTCATCATGCGACGGTCTCTACGCACGATCCTTGTCCCCCGAATTTCTTACAAGATTTACAGAATTATTAATTAATATTTTAAGGGCTCAATTACCCTATATACCAAAAAAGAGATAAAAAAGCTCTTTTTGTCTTCTTCTATTATGTTTTTTACTATTCCTCCTCTTTCTCGGGCACTAGTTCGGTTACCATAGAGATTTCTGGAGTTAATTCTATCTCCTCTACGACGAGTTTTTTACCTTTTCTCTCTAATTTAGCTTTTATTTTCTTCAACCTTGTGAATGCTTGTCTTTCTTGTTCTGATAGTTGTAACTGAATATAGTTTATAGTGGCTACTAAACGAGGTATCATGATGTAATTCAACGCATTCACTCTACGCCTCGTTTCACTAATTTCTCTCGCCAACCGTATTAAGGCACCTTGAACTTCTGCAAGTTTAACTATTTGATCCATCGCCTTCCTAAATCGCTCTATCGCCTCATCTAACTTCACAGAAGTATCGACAAAACTATAAAATAGCTTCTCTTCTTCTTTTTCCCCGCTTAAAAATCTTAATAAAGGCACCCTTACACCCATTATGCTCTTAGTTTGAACTGAAACCTCCGCGATGTGTGGCGCAGAAAGTGCTATTTCCCGTATTTTCATTGGGCCTAAGACCATCTTCGCTTCAGTTATCGCCAGAAAAGCTTCTTGTAATCCTTCCTGGACCGATTTTCTAACCCTGTCAAAATCCTCAAGAACCTCGAAAAAATGCATAATCAAAGCATCCATTTTTTCACGGAGTAAATCATGTCCTTTTTGAGCAAGATTTCGCCTAATCTTTAAAGCAAGCAATTCCATCCTTGTTGCTTGTACTCCTTCTATTACTTCGCTACTCAAAAGTAAATCCCACCAATCATCCATCAGATCTTTACCGAATTATTAAGGAATTAAACTGTTGATTTGAAATGTTTTTAATAAAAATTACCACTTTATAAAATTGTTTCACATTATTTTTAAAAACATTTTGTCATTATTATCTTATATGAATCTAAAGCGGGGGTGGCCGAGCCCGGTCAAAGGTGTTGTGGGTCAGATGCTGGCTTTAGGCGCCAGACTTAAGATCTGGTGGCGTAGACACGCCGTTAAAACGAAGCGTGGCGCAAGCCTCCGCGGGTTCAAATCCCGTCCCCCGCACTACCTCTTATTATAATAAGAAAATCTCGGTAAAATAAAAATACAAAAAAATTAAAACCGATGAGAAATCTCGGTAAGGAATAGGATAGGTTTTAACAAATTAAAAATTTATCATTATTGGATGCCCCGGTAGCTCAGCCTGGTTAGAGCGACTCCTTGGTATTATTTAAATCAAAAAATAGCTGAAAAGGAGTAGGTCGTGGGTTCGAATCCCATCCGGGGCTTTACTTCTACTTTTGGTTTATACTAAACATGTCTAGTTACTTAGAGCTACTTTTAGGAAAAACGGTTCGAAAGGAAACGGGTTTTTTACAGCCATCATAAATGTGACGAAAAATGCTACGGTCCAAAGAATGTATACAATTGGCGGAGTTTTTGTGAGTGTAATAGGGTCTGCTAATAATCCTGGTATACCAGAAAATTTTGTATAAATCCAGATTTCTGCCCTAATACAAATAAACTCAAAAAACACGCTATATATCCCTGATATAAAAGCGCCAAAAAGTCCAACTCTTAAATAGTTATCCTCGAAACTTCCTACGATTTTATAAGCTATTATCGCAAATAATGCAAAGAGGAATCCCCAACCAAAAGGAATACACAACGGTGACGAAAAATAATAATTTTCAGGAATATGGGGTTTTGGATAATAAAACGCTTTTATATAAAGTCCCGCTAAACATTCCAGAAAAAATCCTAACATAGTTCCATAAAGAAAAACATTAAACAAAAAATTCTTAATTTTAATAGATAAACCGCCTAAAAAAAGGATTATTAATAGGGTTATGACCCATCCTCCATAGATAATAAAATCAAAAAGAAATTTTACAGCATTTCCATCCATAACATAATCCCACCTAAACAAAAAAGGAATTCAAATCTTTAATGTTCATCATTCCTATTTTTTAAAATTCGGAATTTACACCCTGAGAATCCTTCAGAAACACACTCAATTTCTTCAACGATAAATTTGCAACCAAAACTATCGAAAATTCCTTCAGCAAACCCGCTTATCGCGTTGCATGTATATGCTATCTTAGAATAGTAATGACCACCAGGAACCAAAACAATGTAGCCATCTGGGATCCTTTTAATTTTTATTCTCTTGTGCAACAATCCGTAAGGAAAAGCGAATTTTACCAGATCCTTTTCATTCTTTATCAAATAATTTATTGGAGCCATTTCTCGTGCAATAAAAGCCGTTACTAAAGTTGTTGGAATTAGCCATACTAAGTAAAACTTTGGCTCCCAAAACATAAGTGATACTAACATTATCCAAAGATATACCAAAAGAATGAAGAAATATCGATGATTTTTAAGAGAAACGTTATGTCTTACCCACGCTTTTCCCGCGTTAAAACCGGAATTTTTTACTTTTTCCTTCGGAGAATCCTCAATTATTAACGGTATGTGCTCAAATAAGGCTATAATTTGAGGCGCTACCGCGTTTTTAAAAGGAGTCTTA
This sequence comes from Candidatus Hodarchaeota archaeon, assembly GCA_048886645.1. GTDB lineage: Archaea > Asgardarchaeota > Wukongarchaeia > Wukongarchaeales > Wukongarchaeaceae > Wukongarchaeum. The sequence goes on from JBHLKN010000001.1 coordinate 17,557, forward strand.
TAAGAAAACATGGGATTATGTAGCAATTGTATAAAAACAATAATGGTCAAGGTTAAAAGAAAAGAAATTGTAATAATTATACCATAATCTAAACCCTTAATTTTTTCTTCAAAACCATCAATCATTTTTATTCCTCCGATATCCACCTCAAATATAATTCCATTCAATCTTAAAGACGCATGCCTCCTGGTTATTTGCCCTACAACTAATCTCTTTTACGGAAATGTCCGCTTCGCTAGAAATATGCTTCTCAAAAACTCCCCCAAAAATTCCTTCAGGAATTGCGCAAATAGGTCGATCACTAACCTTAATTTCTCCATTACAATCTAAACACCATATACAATTCTCTATTTTTACCACGGCAACACCGCCATTTTCTTTTTTGCTAAATCTAATAAGTTCTCCAAAGGAGTTATTCATCGTACAAAAAGGAATTGCCCCTACAAGCAACATTTCAAGGATAAACTTCTCATCAAACTCTTTTTCACCAAAACCCATTTTTTTACCGGTTAAATCCAAATATATGTAGCCTGCCTGTCTTCCTATAGCTTTTAAAGCCATATAGCCTACCTCTTCCTCTTCCAGAAAAATATTAGTTAACGACCTCCTAAGAAAATCTTCAGCACAATTACCTTTTTCACCAATAATTCCTGCCATTAAAGGAAATATAGCCTTAATAATTTTAACAAATACCTTATCACGAAATACCAATTCAACCCCTTCCAATTTCTAATTTAATAGCGTCTTGAGAATAAAGTTTCAAAAAATATCTGCAAACATCACTCAAAGAATGCCACCTTTTTAAATCAAAATAAAACTTTAGAATGGTTTTTGGTAGGTTTAAATAAGATAAAGCTAATCTCTCTCCAAATTCCTCTATAAGCGCTTTTGAATTTCTCAAAATTTTCTTAACGTTAACAACCCTCGCTGTAACGCTTTGAGGATAAAAAAAGATCAAAATCCCCATCACAAAAACATCAGGCGAGGCTCCCTCAACCAATGTCATAAGTGATTCTACCCCCTCCTTAAACCTAACACAATCCTCATCAACTTCTTTTTTACTATTTTCAAGCACTATTACAACAGAGGTCTTCCCAACATTCAAAACGAATAAATCTCTCGCTAACACTATTTCATTTGATAATTTAGAAAACCTAGTCACATCATTTTTACCCGGGATATTTTCGACAATCTCATTTAATAAAGTAGAAGATGGCAAAGTTGCACATAACTGACTAACTATTTTTCCATTCTGAATAAACAAGATACATCCCGCCCCAGAAGGTTTTTGACCTTTAAGATTCAAAAAAAGCTCTATAACTTCTCGTTTTTCACATTTTTTATCAATACCCACCACAGGGCGTTTTAGAGACGTAAATTCTTTTCTCTCTTCTGAAACAGTTTTTAGTGCGGTTCTACAATCTCTAACTGAGCCATTTTTATCCACTAAAAGGAACAACGAATGATCAGGAGCATGCTCATAAATAAATTCTGCTAATCCTCTTTTCTGTGCTTTTTCTAAAACAGCGGAAGGAATTTGCACCTCTAAAGTTTGCACACATTGATCACAACGGACCCATGCTCTGATAAAACCTACTCCGGATTCCCTTAACAAGCATCTTTCCTCCCTTTAACGATCAGATCAAGCAACCTCATAAAAGGCTCTTCCACATTATGTCCCAAAACCGAAGAACAAAGTATATGCTCCTTTAAAGAAAACTGATCCATAAACTCTCTCAATGTTTCTTCATCGATCTTATTCTCAAAATCAATTTTTGTTCCGACAAGTAACTCGTATGGGCTTTTTTGCCCTTTCAAACTAAAGAAATCCCTCGCTTTTTCAATCCATTTATTTAGCTCAAAAAGGGACAGAGGATTTGCTACATCATACACATAAGCTATGCCCATAGTACCGATAAGAAATGTTTCAGCAATAGACCAAAACTGTTTTTGCCCTCCAAAATCCCATAAAGACAAAACTATCTTTTGCGAGTCAACCTTAATCTTTTTAATCGCAAAATCAATACCTAGTGTCATCTCATATCCATTGTTCAATGTTTGGCCAGTGAACGCTTTCAATAAAGTACTTTTACCTACTCCCCCCTCCCCCAATAGGGCTATTTTAACAAAAAAACGCCCCTGATTCATCCGTTCCTGTTTCTCTTTATTTGATAATTTTTTAACCGCGATAGCAGACAAAATATCCGCCTCTCAAATGTTCGCCTCTTTTTAATTCCCAACCGAATACCATGAAATAGGTTTTAAAGCCGACTCCTGTTTCAAGTCTACTAAGATATATTTGGGAAAGGTATTTAATCTCCCCTAATCTATAAACTAATACATCACCTAACTTAAAACCTCGATCTCCCCGCTTAAAATCGTTAGAATGAAAGCATTCTTATCTTAGAGGGAAGTCTCCCTCCTCCCTCCTATAAAATAAAACAAATGTTAACCTACAAAGCCTTATGGGAAGAAGTTCCAGTGATCCCGTTAAACGAAACCTAAACCTCCAAACTATGTTGGAGATGCAGAAACCTTAAACACCGAAATAAGGAAAAGATCGTTTAGGTGTAAGGATTGCGGGTTAGAATATAACCAAGACTTAAACGGAGCCATAAACATAGGCAACAGGCTCTTAAACTACATGCTTAAGAGCAGGGCGGCCGTGAACACGCCCCAAACCTCCCCAGAAAACACAGCTCCGAAGAAAGGAGACTTGATAACGTTTCAGAGTGCGAGGGAGGAAGCTCCCTGCAAAAGCTGGGAGTAGTTCACCGTTCTTTGCATAAATTAAACCGATAAGGTTTTAATAATAAAATGAACCAAAGATTAATGAAGAAATTCTTATCCCTACAAACTATAATACAAAAAAATCGTTAAAGTAGGAGAGTAAAATGGTATTCTTTGAAAGCTTTGTAAGGGACTATTTGCCTCCTATCGGAGGTGAAGATACCGAATTTTTATTAATTAAACTATTTGTATGGACCCTTTTAATCGCAATCGTCATTTTTGTCGCTTTAACACGGTTTTTACTGATATCCAGATACTCTGGGAGAGAACTTCCTGAAAAAGTTGAAAAAGTAGGTCTTCCTCTCAAAACCATATCTTCATTAAAAGCAGAGTCAAGAGAGATTATCTCCGTTTTAAACATAGAAAAACAGGCATTAAACACGGGTATAAGCGCGGTAGAACAGGTATATAAAAATGGCGAAATAAGTAGCGATGTATATGAAGAAATGAAAAATACATACGCCGAAAGAATTCAAGAACTGGAAGAGGAGATCAAGAAACGTTTAGGAATGGCAGAAATTCGCAAATTAGAAGAGGAATTTGATAAAGTACGCATAGGTTTCATGGAACCATTAAAAACAATCGCTCCTGGTGAAGAAGGTGAAATAGCAGAAATAAGTGAGCCAGAAACGTTGATTGAAGGAATAGAAGAACTTTCAACCATTGAAGAGGAAGTAACACCAAAAACAATTCCTTCCCCTCCCCACGAAGAAGAGATTCCATCAATAGAAGAAGTTGTTGAACCTGCCAAAGTTAAAGAAGAAGAACTAATCGAAGAAGAAAAACCAGAAATAGAAGCACCACCAGCTCCCATAGAAGCCCCCGAAGTCGAAAAAGCAGAAGAAATACCAATAGAAGAAGAAAAACCTACACCTATTTCCCCACTTCCCGAGCTTAAAGAAGAACCAACAGTGACTGAAGCAGAGAAAACCGAAAAAATGTTTGCAAAATCAACAAGCATAGCAGAATTAAGGTCAGAAATGCTAAAAGCACTAAAACGATTAAAAGGCTTTATGGAAACAGAATGAAAACAAAAAATCTAAAAAAAGCAGTTATTTACAAAATTTAAACAGTATAACTTTATTTTTGAGCCTTTATAACTACTTTTTGAGGCGTTGCAATTATCGCACAACTTACCATGTCGATAAAAAGTCCATTTTCAATAACACCGGGTATCAAGTTTAATTCTTTCTCCAAATTTTTTGGGTCTTTTATCTCATGAAACTTCACATCCAATATAAAGTTCCCATTATCTGTTATAACAGGACCAACTTTTCCCTTATTTGCAGCCCTTACCACAGGTTTCCCCCCCATACTTTCTATTCTCTTAACTACATGAGAAAAAGCAAAAGGATGTACTTCAACAGGTACTGGATTTTTCTCTCCCAATCGTCCTACTAACTTACCTTCATCTGCAATAACCATAAACTCTTCTGCAGCGTCCGCAACTATTTTTTCTAAAAACAAACAACCCCCACCCCCTTTTATAAGGTTCAGATCCTGATCTATCTCATCCGCTCCATCAACTGCTAAATCTAAAGCCGAATATTCCTCCAATGTAGTTATTTTTATTCCTTTTTCTACAAGTTTAAACCTAGTATCATATGAAGAAGGAACCGTTAAAATCTCCAAATTATCCTTACTTATCCGCTTCCCCAACTCCTCTATAAAATAGGTTACAGTAGTACCACTTCCCACCCCCAGCACCATACCATCTTTTACATACTCTATAACCGCTTTAGCAGCCTTCATCTTTAGATTAACATCTAGATCACTCAAAACACATCATCCTCTCTATTCTTAACAAACAAAAAATTCCAATAAAAAATTACCCTTTACCAGAGATCCTTCCCAAAAAATCTGAAATATAAGTATAAAAAAAGGAAAAATTAAAACTTCTAGCGTTCTTCTTTAAAATAAAGAAAATATAGGAGAGTTTTTAGTTTTTAACTAATTTTCCCTGTTTTTTAGTGTTGCATGAGCTGCTGCCAATCTTGCAACAGGAACTCTAGGCGGTGAACAGCTAACATAGTCCAAACCAACATTGTAACAGAGTTCTATGCTTGGAGGATCGCCTCCTTGTTCACCGCAAATCCCTACCTCAAGCTTCAGGTCTACCGCTCTTCCTTCATCGACACACATCTTCATTAGTCGACCTACACCAATAGGCTCTATCGTTACAAAAGGATCAGCTTGGAGGATGCCTTTTTCAATATAGAAAGGCAAAAACTTTGCAACATCATCTCTGCTGAACCCCATAGTCATTTGGTGTAAATCATTAGTTCCAAAAGAGAAGAATTTTGCCCCAGCTTCCACTATTTCACCAGCAGTAAGCGCAGCCCTTGGAACCTCAATCATAGTCCCGTTGTTGTAATGTATCTCCAAGCCATACTCTTTCATAACTTCTTTTGCGACTCTGTCGATGATTTCTTGTGCCAAAGCGAATTCCATAGCCATACCTACCACAGGTACCATAACCTGAGGAAATACTTTATGACCTTCTTTTATACACTCTGCAGCTGCCTCGAAAATTGCTCTTGATTGCATCTCTATGATTTCTGGGTAGAACAAACAAAGCCTTGCCCCTCGAAATCCAAGCATAGGATTAAATTCTTTAAGTCCTTCAACTTTTCCAAGCATAGTATACTTATCTTCCAATTCTTCATCCGTTTTCCCTTCGAGTTTCGCATTATAGATCCCTTTAATTAAGTCTATCTCATTTGGCAAGAACTCATGAAGCGGTGGATCAAGTAACCTAATAACCAAAGGATAAGGTTTCCCTGTTTTTCCGTCAACTGGTATTTCTTTGAAGTTATTCTTGAAATCTTCTTTTTGAAACGGTAAAAGCTCCATTATTGCTTTATACCGTTCTTCTTCGTTATCAGCTAAGATAAACCGTTGAAACTCTTTCAAGTGTTCCATGAACATGTGTTCGGTCCTGCATAGACCTACACCTTTTGCTCCGTATTGGATCGCCTGTCGAATTTGATCAGGTTTATCTGCGTTCGCTTTTACACCTATTTCGGCTACTTCATCACACCACTCTAACAGTGTCATCAGTTCTTCAGAAAGCTCTTCAGGGACTACAATAGGCAACTTTTCTTTGTATACTTTTCCACTAAAGCCGTCCAAAGTTATCCATTCTCGCTCGAAAACCGCTAGACCATCTTCAGAAACAAGAGCTTTTTTTCCTCCTTTTTCCGTTATCTTCATACCAGAAGCTTCAGCTCCGACGATACACCTCTTGTTTATTTGTCGTGCAACTACAGCTGCGTGTGAAGTTAATCCACCTCTCATAGTCAAAATTCCTTGCGAAACCGCCATGCCATGGAAATCATCTGGAGATGTTTCAAGAGCTACCAAAATAGTAGATAATCCTTCTTCCTTCGCCATCCGTTCAGCAGTATCGGCATCAAAGGCAACAATACCAGTTGCAGCACCAGGTCCTGCAGGGGAACCTTTACCTAAGTAAGTAGCAGTTAAAGATTGACCACCTTCTATGTAGCGCCCTTTACTTTCATCTTCCCAAGCTACTCCAGGAAACATGCAGGTTTCTAAATCTATAGGTGTTACTTGCATGATTGCCTCTTCTTTGGTTATTATGCCTTCTTGATGGAGATCGTGTGCGATTTTTATGGCTGCTTTTCCAGTACGTTTACCGCTCCTTGTCTGTAATATGTATAACTTACCTTGCTCAAGAGTAAACTCTATGTCTTGAACGTCCTTATAGTGTCTTTCTAAAGTCTTACTTGTATCAACTAGTTGGTCATAAGCTCTGGGCATATCACCAGATAAAGCACTTACTGGTTTCGGAGTTCTAATACCAGCTACTACGTCTTCTCCTTGTGCATCAGGCAAATATTCTCCGAAAAATTCATCCACGCCAGTAGCAGGATTGCGCGTAAAAACTACTCCGGTAGCACTATCGTTACCCATGTTGCCAAACACCATTGATTGAACGTTTACTGCAGTTCCAAGGTCATGGGGTATTTTATGGTAATTCCGATATGATATGGCCCTAGGATTATCCCAACTTTCAAAAACAGTCTTAATCGCCTCTTCCAACTGTTCCCAAGGATCCTCAGGAAACGACAGTCCTGTCTCCCTCTCAACAAGCTCTTTAAACTCTTTAATAACTTCTTTCAAAACATCCGCAGACAATTCATAATCAAATTTAGCCCCAACTTTCTCTTTATACTTTTCAAAAACCTTGTCAAACTTCTCCCTCTTAATATCTAAAGCTACATCCCCAAACATCATAACAAAACGACGATAAACATCGTAAACGAACCTCTCATCCCCCGTCTGCTTAATCAAACCTTTAATGGTTTCATCATTAAGACCCAAATTCAATATTGTATCCATCATTCCTGGCATAGAAATCGCACCACCACTCCTAACAGAAACCAATAAAGGATTCTCCGCATCTCCAAAATGCCTACCAAGCTTTTCCTCAACAGTATTCATAGCACGCCTAACTTCATCCATTAAACCTTCAGGAAGCATTTTATTAGCATATTCTTTACAAACATCAGTAGTTATGGTAAAACCAGGAGGTACAGGCAAACCCAATTGAGTCATAGTAGCCAAACCGGCGCCTTTCCCTCCTAACAATTTCTTATTAGTACCATCACCTTCCTCAAAAAGATAAACCCTCTTTTTTCCTATCCCCTGTTCCATACCAAAAAACCTCCAAGAAAAGTGAAACTAAAAACCAAATAGATCAATTAGTGTTTTTTTAAGTAGAAAGTTTATCTACTTAAATTTTATCTTCTCCAGACAAAGATAATAAACCCAATAAAATAATTTTTCTATTCAAAAAGTCTTCAAAAAAGAACTCTATGAAAAAGTGACTTTTAGGAGGGGGGGCAAGTCGGCACTCAAGATCCCCTTCATCAATAATTCAGAGGGGTTAGAATCATCATTCCTGCCCCCTAAAAAATATTAAAAAATATAAAACCAAATAAACTTTACTTTTATATCCAAACCAAACAAAAATGAGATTTTGTTAAGTTTTTAGGAACGGTCCAATTTTTCTAAAAAGCGATTTACTTCATCTTTAGCATTTACTTCCTCATAATCCACAATGAAAAACTCTAATTCTTCTGTTTGCTTGTTCTTTTTTACGCGCCCCCTAAGTATGAGCTCTTTACCAATAAAAGACTTAATCATATCCAACAAGCTTTCATGAGACTGTAACTTGTTAATGGTTTCATTTGCTTCTTTTGCGGTTATTCCTAAAAACTTTTCACCAACATCTCCCGTAAAAATAGCCCGTATTCTACCTCTTCCATCATCTACAACTACTGCAAATAACATCCTTGGATTAGGATCAAGAACCTCTCCGTGTTCTCTACAAACAAATATTCCCTGTTCTTCCCCCTCTTCAACTTTTTTAAAACATTGATCACACGCCAAGTAGATAGGGCTCCTATCAAACACTCTAATTAATGTACCTCTTATTTCACCGAGAACCCCCTCAGACAATTCCGCTATAGACCCCCTCTCCATCTCCCTGCTCTCTTCTTTTCTACTAATAAGCTCTTCAAGCTCGGGTATCTCTCCTCCTTCGTCTTCACTTAGCTGTTTAATTTCGCTAAAATCTCCCAAATGAACCTCAACCATCATAGTCCCCGGTTTCATATATCCGTGACTTACCTCCAATATGTCGCCTTCTTTCATATCCAACAACTTATCCACCCAATCCCCCCAAGCTACTAATCTAGCAACACCCGTTTCATCACCAATTTTTAAACTGAAAACCTTGCCTTCAGAACCATCTGCTCTAACAAACTCTCTTACATCGAAAATTTCCACAACCCTCCCGATAAGATTCACATCCCCTGCTGTAGTTTCAATTTCATCTATCTTAACCATTCTCAAAGGTTCTACATCCAAATCCTCAGAAACAACCTCTATCTCACACCGACCTCCCACACGAACCTCCAACCCCATAAACCCCTCCCTAACATAAGCACCTCTCAAAACAACAACATCCCCCTCTCCAACATTAAACTCTCTTATCTTATCCCCCCACACAGTTGCCTTAATAATCCCTGTATCATCACCAACAAGCGTACTAAGAACCTGGCCTGAACTTCCATCCTTCCTATGAAAAACTCTTTCTTCTTCTCTTTTTAACACTTTAACTTTCAATTCAATTCCATTCATCCCATCTTTCAAATCACAAACCTTTACCTGGCCAACCCCCGTAAAAGTTTCAAGAGACTCAACTATTCTCCCCAAAACTATTTTATCAGTTTTGCTAACCCTAGTCCTCTTACCGACATGAATCTCAGTAGCGCCCCCTAATCCACTACGCGTATAACCCCCCTCGATTAAAACAGTATTTCCTTCCTTAAAATCGAAAATTTCATCAACACGCTCATCCCAAAAAGTCACCCTAACAATCCCCGTCTCATCCCCTATTCTAATCGAAGCAACTCGTCCCATAGAACCGTCCTTCTTAGTATAATTTGAAACCTTGCCTATTTCAGTAACCTTACCCACAGTATCAATATCCCGCATACCGGGATCCAAATCCACAACACTATAACCCCTACCCGGATCAGGAAACTTAGACACATCGATATCTTCAGGATTATGCTCAATACTCCCCGAACTACCCAAATGTATCTCCAAAGCTCTCTCTCTGCCCTCCCTAGTAACCCCAGAAACTATCCTCACTATATCCCCCCTCTCAAAACCTTCTGTCCTCCTAACCTGTTCATTCCACAAAACCAAAACAGCTTTCCCAGAATTATCTGCCAATAAAGCATTAACAACAACCCCCATTCCCCCATCAGACCTCACAAAATATACAGGCGCATAAATCTTCATAATACGCGCTTCAACGGTTATATTACTTAAACCAGGCACCAAATCTCCCATTTTTAAGCTTTCAGAAACACCTCTCAGTATATCCACTCCCAACTCTTGAGCAACAATATGTGCCGCACCATCCTCAGAAACTAACTCATTAAGTTCCTTCCTTTTCTCCAAAATCAACTCCCAAACCTCATCCTTAGACTTCCCAGTTTTCTCACAAATCTTCCTTATTTTTTCCTCCAAAGAAGGATCAGTCAAAAAACGCCACCACCAAACAAACAATAAACTCTCAATATCTAATAATATATACAACTATTTTTAAAAATTAAACCACAGTAAGAGAAAAAAACGGCTTCCTAGACGCAATACACACCTCTAAGAGCTTCTTTAACTCAGATTTACTCGCCCCTTTTTTTAAAACAGTTGATATATCAATAACATCGTTCGTCATAAGACAGGGTTTAAGTTTACCATCCCAAGTTAAACGAATCCTAGGACATTTCGCACAAAAAACAGAATTATGCATCGGACGAACCACTTCAATAACCCCTCCATCCTTAAAATAATATTTAGGCCTACCCTGCATCTCCCTACAATAATAACCAACCGCCTTCTCCCTCAAAACCCTCTCCACTCCATCCATATCAACCCTAAATACCCCAAAAACATCCTCCCCTTTATTAGTATTAACAAGCTCGATCAACTGAAGTACTGCTCCATACTTCCGCGCAAAATCAAGCATATCCCAAATCTCCACATCATTTAACCCCTTAAGAAGAACCATATTAGTCTTAATAAGCGAAAAAACCTCAGTACACATAATCAAACCATTCACGGCTGCTTCAAAATTCATCGACTGGGTAATCCTCCCATAAACCTCTTTCCGAAGACTATCCAAACTAACATTAACACGCTTCAAACCAGCTTCATGCAACGCTTCAACATTTTTATCAGAAAAAAGCGTCGCATTAGTCGTCATCGAAATATCTTCAATACCATCAATAGAAGAAATCGCCCAAACAACATCCACCAAATCACGCCTAAGCAACGGCTCCCCCCCAGTAATTTTCACCCTCCTAACCCCACACTCACCAGCCACCTCAACAACCCTACTAATATCCTCTACACTCAACAAATCTCGAAAAGACTCCCTCGCACAACCAGAAGAATAACCCTCAGAATGACAATAAATACAGTTTTGATTACAACGCCCAGTAACCTGTATCCTTAAATCATAAACATCGCGCCCAAAGGGATCCCGCATAGCAGAAAAAACCCCCAAAAAACTTAAATTTATTCTTTTTCCCTTTCCTCCACCTCTTCTTCAATTTCAAACTCAGAATGAAATATGAGTAAAAGTAAAGCCGTCAAAATCCCTATCAACACTAAAAGCGTATACACAGTGTAATGAGAAACCAAAAATACCCACCTACGAAAACCAAAAATAAATCGCAAAAATATAAAACCTTTTAAACACCAAAGGTGGCAAAAGATTTAAGCATTTTCATTAAAGTTTTATCATATATCTCTCAACTTTTCATACAAATGCCGCCGTAGCTCAGTTGGTCAGAGCATCTGCCTTGTATAAAACCGGAACGAAAAAAAGAGAGCAGAGGGTCGAGGGTTCGAGTCCCTCCGGCGGCTTTACAATCCTCCATGACGCTGGGGTGAGTAGTCTAGATTGGTATGATGCCAGCCTCGGGAAATCCATCTTCCATCCCCTATTTTTTAAATAATAATAGGATTTGGGTAAGCTGGTGGTCGTGGGTTCAAATCCCACCTCACCCACCAATCTTTTTAGTCAAAAAATTGAGTTAAAAAACCACATTGTAACTCTTACAATGACAAAAAATATTCTTCATAAGAACCCGTGCTAAATTAGCATATTTTGGGCTAAAATGCTAAATTCCATGTATAGTGGCTAGATGATATAAAAAAAGCCACTCATCGCGTTACAATTAATATAAATATTTTTATGGCATAGAGTATTATTGCATATTTTTACTCCTTGTTCTTCTGAACTTTAATTTAGAAACACGAGTTTATCTCAATCAATTAAAAAACGGTTTTTGAAAGGTGTTTACGAAAATGCTCGTATTTCCACGAATCAGTAAATTCATTGTAAAAAACCACAAAGCAGTAATTCTCATCTGGCTAGCCATCGGAATATTTGGATTTATGGCATCACAAAGATTAGCCGACGTACTCCTTTACGAAGAAGAAGGCGGCTATGAAGAGCTAGAAAGCGTTCAAGCCAGCGAAATAATCGAATCAGAATTTCCTGGAAACGAAGGAGGAAGCATGATCATAATAGTACACGTAAACGACAATCACACCATATCCGCTCTCTATGATTACACGCTCGCCTTAAAATCGTATTTTGAAAATAAAGATATTGTTGAAAGTATCATTTTTAACCCAAACGACCCTCAATTTGCAACAAACCATACCTACCTGCTAATGGTATATCTTGAAGTTCAAGACGACGATGATAGAGCCTATGATCTTGTTAGAGACATTCGTAGCGAAGCAGAAGAGCTTCAAAAAGATCCCTCTCTAGTTCCCCCCGACATGATCGATGATTTTAACATGTATGTAACTGGTGCAGCGGCTATGAGCACAGATACACGGGAAGCCTCACAAGAAGACCTCGAACGTATAGATCAAATCACCATAATCCTTGTAGCCATCGTCTTAATAGCAATCTTTAGAAGCGCTGTTTCTCCCCTTCTTCCCCTCATCTCTATAGGAATAGCAATAATAGCAACACGAGGAGTTCTATGGTTCATAGCAGAAAATATAACTGATGTACCCTATGAAGCCCTACATTTTCTCACCGTGATAGTCATGGGCATAGGTGCCGACTATTGTTTATTTTTCCTTTCCCGTTTTAAAGAGGAATTGATGAAAGGCGCTTCAACAGAAGAAGCAGTAACCATCGTCGTCGAACGCACAGGAAAAACAATTGTAAGCTCAGGCGCTACAATAGCAGTGGCCTTCGGAAGCTTCATGATAAGCGATATGACATTTCTAAGAGGAATAGGCTTGACATTAGTAATAGGGGTAACCCTTGGAACCCTCGCCTCCTTAACCTTTATACCTGCTCTCTTCATGCTCTTAGGCACAAAAGTCTTCTGGCCTAGAAAAATCACAACAGAAGACGTAAAAAACCATGATGAAAATCAACTCGGAATTCTAGGAAGAAGAACCCGATGGGTAATGAAACACGCACCACTAGTACTCATAGCAAGCCTAGTCATATGCGCACCCCTAGTATATCAAATGACCCGCTCGGAACCATCCCACGACTTTTTCGAAATGATGCCTGAAGACCTAGAAAGTATCCAAGGTTTTAACGTTTTAACAGACGAATGGTCTGCAGGAAAAATCCTCCCAACAACCGTTGTAGTCCACACAAACGGCAACTTAACAGAAGAAGAAAACTACGAAAAAGCAGAAACCATCTGGCATACTCTAAACGCATCGTCTGACACAAGCTTCGTTTACGGATTTACAGCACCATCTGGACAAGCCCAAAACTACACCGTTTTTTCATCCCTTCCCGAGGAAAACAGGACAACGATCCTTAACCAATATGTAAGCGCAGATCACGATACAGCAAAATACACCGTAGTCCTTGCTTACGACCCCTACTCAAAAGACGGAATAGACGCCATAGACAACCTAAGAAACAGCATTCAAGAAGTTAAACAAAATGAAAACGGCCTTGAAAACTTTGAAATCCTCGTTGGCGGTTCCACCGCAGAAATGTCAGATTTCAGTACAAGAGTTTTTGAAGAGTTCGAAACCATGCAAATAATTCTCATAATCGCAATCCTACTAATCCTAGTCTTCTTATTGGGTAGCATAACACTCTCAGTAAAACAGATCGTAACCATCCTTCTAAGCGTAGCCATAACAATAGGAATAGTAACCCTAGTGTTTCAAACCCTCCAAAACCAACCAGTAATCTTCTTCCTCGAAATAATGATCTTCCTCATACTCATGGGTCTAGGAACAGATTACAACATTTTCCTACTTTCAAGAGTACGGGAAGAATATGATCGAGGCCGAGAAGAATTAGAAGCCATGGTTTACGGCGTAGACAAAACAGGAATAGTAATAACATCCGCTGCAGCCATCATGGCAGCAGCCTTCGGATCACTAATGTTCAGCAGTCTTTTAATGATGCAAGAATTCGGCTTCGCCCTCTTCGTAGCAGTAGTCATAGACGCAAGCTTTGTCCGCCTAATCCTAGTGCCTGCCATCTATAGAATGCTCAAGGGATACAACTATTGGCCAAAAATCATCAGCGAAAAATTCAAATTTATAGCCCACGAATAAACCAAAAACTACCCTCCCTAATTTTTTATATATCTATTAAACATCCCCCTATGGAGGAACATCATAAAAATTCGCCCCTGGCAACCATTACAACCCTTCCCCCCACAAACACGAGAATTTTACCTTCACTCTCTTCTGCTCTCAAAAGAAGCAGCGAAGGTCTTCCAATCTCATACCCTTGTTCAACTTTAATATCGATATGGGCTTCTCCAAAATACTGGTGATGCGCTAAATAACCCGCCAAACAGCCATTTCCACTACCTGTTGCCGGATCTTCTGGGATACCATAATAGTCGACAAACACCCTGACATTCAAATCATGTTTTTCAGAATATGTTTCAGGGCCAAAGATGAGAATCGCTTTAGCTTCCCTATCCTTAATCAGTTCAAAATATTTATCTCTATTAGTTTTACTCCGTTTAATAGCGTTCAAAGTCCTCAAAGGCACGATAATAAAAGGCAACCCCGTCGAAACTTCTTGCACTGGAAATCTAACATTGATATCATCCTTTTCCAAGCTCAATACTTCTGAAATTACACCAGGATCAATGGTATCGCCGAACGTCGGATTTATTTGCTTCATCCACAATACATCCGCTTGTTCACCAACATAGTTAAACATAACTGGAATTTGCCCCACTTTAAGATTCAACACGATTTTTTCGACGGGCGATCTTACGATCTCTCTTTGAATCACATAAGCTGTTCCTAGTGTCGGATGACCTGCAAAAGATACTTCTTTCTCAGGCGTGAAAATACGAACATCAAACCCCCCTTCCCTTTCTTCATCGGACAAAATAAAAGTAGTCTCCGAATAATTCATCTCTTTCGCAATTATCTGCATTTCGCGATCTGAAAGCCCTTCTGATTCTCTAAAAACTGCTAACTGGTTTCCTGCATATTTCTCTTCGGCGAATACATCTACAATATAAAATTGCCGTGTTCCCATTGTCAATCCTCATCCCTAAAATAGGTTTCAAAAATTACAATTTTAGATTATGATGAGCCTGTTATGTTTATAAATTCATTTTTGTGTTGTTTACCGATAGCTTTTTTGAACCTTTGCTCTTGCGCTTCTTCCTCCCCACTTTTTAGGCTCTGTTCTTCGTGGATCACCTGCTAGCATATAACGATCTTCATCTATAAATTTCCGTCGAAGTTCTTCGCTTTCTGTAAATTTAACAATTCCTGTAGCAATCGCCATCCTTGCAGCTTCAGCTTGGCTTACCCACCCTCCTCCTTTTATTTTAACAGTGATATCCAGATTCTTAACAAAGTCTGCCGCCAATCTCAATGGTCCCAATATTTTCCAACGCGCTATTTCAGGCTCATAAATTTCTACAGGCATCTTATTTATTCTAACCCTCCCTTTTCCCTCTTTTATGACTGCCCTTGCAATAGATGTCTTACGCTTCATACTATTAACAACAATTTTCATAGTTTCTCCTCTCATCAATTCATCTTTAATAAAATCAACCTCTAATCAACTTACTTGGGCCCTTCCATCCCAACTCTTCAGCTATCCTTTTTATACTCATTTTTTTACATTTGAGCTTTGTTGCTTCTGCCTCAGAAATCTTTTCAAAAACATCTTCCTTATCCACATATTCGTCTGGAATGCCTATGTAAACCCTTAATCTTTTATAAGCTTCTCTCCCCCTCATCTTATGTCTTGGAAGCATACCCCGTATCGTTCTTTTAACAAAACGATCCGGTTGTTTTGGCCAAAAAGGCCCCCTCCTAGGATTTGTTAACGTACGTTTTTGATGTTTCTCTTTATAAATCTCTATAACTTTTGCAGGATCTCCTGACACTACAACTTTTTCAGCATTAACTATCACGATTCTTTCGCCACATAACAACCTTTTCGCCACGTTACTTGCCAACCGTCCTAAAACCGTATTTTCGCCATTAATTATCGTTACTTCTTCCACAGTTTCTTCCATCTTTTCATCCTTCCATCATCAATTAAACCATGATTTTGATACCTTTTCCCTCGGGGTTTATCTTTAATAATTCCTCGATAGTCATGCATTCCCCGCCAACAGCTCTAATTTTCTCAACAGCTCTCTCAGAAAATGATAACGCTGCAACTCTCACTTTACAATTTATATCCCCCGAAGAAAGCACCTTACCGGGCACCACCACCAAATCTCCGTCCTTGCAATGCCTGTTTACCTTAGATAAATTAACCTCAGACCTCCGTCTTCTAGGCTTTGATAAACAACGATATAACGCCTTCCAAACTTTCCCATCATCGCGAACATGCCTTCTAAGTTCCGAAAGCAACGCAATAACCGTAGGATCAGTCGGACCCATCGATTTCGTCATATTTACCCCTCTAAGAAATCCTTAAGTGTCCATCTTAGACCTCAAAAAGGCAATCTCAAGCATAACTAATACTCAATGAATATCTCAAAATTTTACTTTGTTTTATTTAATCGTTTCCATTTTATAAATTTAAACACGATTTTGAAAGTAAGCATATTAAGCGAAATAGGTCAAATACTTAAAAGTTTCGCAAAGAAATGAAAAATAAGCAAAAAAATCAGAACATTAAAAATTTTATGCACTCATTGTTCCTATCTGTTCTTCAAGCTCTTGAGATTTTTTAATAAATATTTGAGCTGCTTGTCTTACAATACTTTCTGGAGGTATATTGCCTAACCCTTCTACTGTAAAAATAAACTTCGTATCATCTTCCTTAATCTTTATAGCATCAAAATCACAAGCTTCGACACACGCATCGCATAGCGTGCATTCCAGAGGATCAAAACAAACTATTTCATCCCCTTCACGCTTAAGAATCTGTTTCGGACAAGCTTCAATGCATTCTTCACAAAGTGTGCATTTTTCAGAATCAAAATCAAACTCCATACAATATTTATAAGCGGAAACGGTTACAGATTGCCATTTTGCGTGTTGTTTTCCAGTGCCCATCTTCGCAAAGGCTTCAAGCTCAATTTTCTGTCTAGGGACAAGCTTTACTATGACTATATCAGGAGAAACAGGCACTACTTCAGGATCAGAACTCTCAAGATCCCCAGAATAAACTACTGTAATACCTTCTCCTGCCTCCTTTTTCAAAGTAAAAGTCACGTTACATTTTGGACATCCTACCCCCTGGCACTCACACTCCTCACTAAATCCGTACTTTCCTTCAGGCGTAGTTAACGGTATCAAACCCAGCCTATGGGCGAGTACCTCGTCAAAAAGAGACGAATTATTCTCCACAATAACAACTTCATCTATCGCCATCACAGGTACTTCTGCTATAATAGTCCTACGCAAACTGTTAATAAAAGCAGGAGAAACACCTTCTATAATAAACCTTATAAAATTGCCATCCCGCTCAATAATCTCTACATCCATCCTCTAACACACAACCCTTCAGAAGAACAAAACTATCAAAAAAATAATACGAAAGCATAATAAGGATAGTTTGATCATTTATCAACATATCTATTTATCAACATATCTCCACATTCTAAAACTAGGATAAAAAAATAAAAGTAGATTTTGAGGGTTTAAACGTTGTCTAATCACTTTTTCAAAGAATCTGATAAAAACTTCACCCTAGATAAACTACCAGGCGTCGGCTCCAAGCTTGCTAAAAAAATTGTATCTTTCTACGGGTCTTTAGAAACAACAATGGAAGCAATCCTTAATGGAGATGTAGCAGGTCTATCCTCCATAGAAGGCATCAGTCAAAAAACAGCCATAAACATCGTAAAAACAGCCTTTGCTTCAATAGAAAACATCAGTGTAGAAGGAATATTGAAAACAGAAAATGCGATAAAAATTCATAATCGTATACTAAAAATAATCTTTCCCTTCTGCAGTACTGATTACGCTAAAAACAAACTATTTCTCTACTATCCCCTCCCCCCAAACTTCCTTGAAAAAATACAACAAAGATTTGAAAAGCTAAAGATAGCGAAAAAATTAGTAGAAGATCTTAAAGAAGAAGATTTAGAAAAAATTAAAAAAATACTGTCAAAAATTTCCCCCCTATACATAACTCGCAAGAAAAAAAGAGTAGAAGACCGAGTAGTTATAACAGAAAAAGAAGAAATCTATAAAAAATTCATAAATAAGAACTGTTCAGATTTTTGCCCAATCTACCTAATCGAAAACATGGATGAAGCAATAGATTATGCAAAATCTTTTAGCCTAGCCTTATTGGTAAGCGGCTCCCTTTATATGGACCATTCCCTCGAAAATATTCCAAACCTCGAAATACTATCTCCCTCGACAGATATAATCGACATTTTTCCCGAACTTGTCCTAAGTTTTTACACTCAAAAATATGAAACCATTAACGCTGTTTGTAACCTAAACGCTCTTTTAAAAGAGTTAAACATAATACCCATAGTCGAAAACCTTGTGGGCTCCATTAATTCAGAAGCATTGGAAATTGTTGCAGAAGGAATATCCCAACTTACACCGGAAGGAGATATAGTCGAAAAAATAGACCCTGAAATAGACAGATATCGAACAGCTTTAGAAAACCTCGACGGAATCATTTCAGATGTAGAAGTTTGGGCAAACGAAGAAATTTCAAGAAAAATCGGTGAAAGCTCTATAACCCTAAAAGGGGAGCAAATACTTACACTCTTAAAAGAAGCCGACGAAATGGGTAGTCTACGAGGAATCGTAGAAGAAGATATCGTTGAAATCATTGAAGAAGCCGTTACAAAAGCAGAAGACAAAATAGCAGAACAACTAGACCTAACCCCTTCAGAACTAGAAATTATTGAAGGAATCTTTTCCCGTGAAACAGTCTACCCCCTACAAGTAAACAACATACGCTTAAGAGAACTAGAAGACACCCTCAGAAGAAACTACACAACCAAAAAATACTGGTTACTCAAAAAAATAGCAAACCAACTAAAAGAATTAGAAGAAAAGACAAGAGAAGCTGTAAAAGCCTTACTCGAATTCGACGTACACCTCGCAATATCCCTCTTTGCAAAAGAATACAATCTAAGCCCCCCCGAAAACCTCTACACGGACACTTATGGAATATCCTTCAAAAACGGATACAACCTCTTCTTAAAAGAAGCAGAACTAGAAAACGGAAACCCCGTAATCCCCATAAGATATACGGTGGGAAACATACCAAAAGACCAAGAAGCAGAAGTAGGGGACGAACGCGTTATCATCCTAAGCGGAGCTAATTCGGGGGGGAAAACCACATGCATAACCCTTCTAGCCCAATTAATAATAATGGCGCAATCAGGACTACCAATACCCGCTGAAAACGCTAAAATAGGGCTTTTCGACGAACTATACTACTTCGCAAAAACTACAGGATCAATGGACGCAGGGGCCCTTGAATCAACACTAAAAACCTTCGCCAAAGTCATCGTAGAAGGAGAAGGATCAAAACTAATCCTTGTAGACGAACTAGAAGCAATAAGCGAACCTGGAGCCTCAGCCAAAGTAATAGCAGCAATACTCGATTTACTTCACGAGAAAGAAAACTCCTGTGGCGTTTTCGTAAGCCACCTAGCAGAGGATATCCTAAAATTTACTCAAAGCAAAATACGCGTTGACGGTATTGAAGCAACAGGACTCGACGGAAACCTAAACCTCATAGTAGACAGAACACCAAAATTCAACTATCTCGCCAAATCCACGCCAGAACTCATTGTAGAACGCTTAGCCCGCCTCTACAAAGAGGTCCAAGACCATGAAGTATACAATAAAATCCTTGAACGCTTCAAAGAAAAAGAAACCCCCTAAAAAACCAATCAAAGCCGAGGGAAAACAAAATATGCCCTCAATCATAACCTTGCTAACCGATTTCGGACTAAAAGACACTTATGTAGCCCAAATGAAAGGCGTAATCCTCTCCATATCCCCTGAAACAAAAATAGTAGATATAACCCACCAAATACCCCCCCAAAACATACTACAAGCAGCCTACCTACTAAGCACAGCAACAAAACATTTCCCAAAAAAAACCATCCACATCGTGGTGGTAGATCCAGGAGTAGGAAGTGAAAGAAAAGCAATTGTAATACAAACAAAAAGATCTTTTCTAGTAGGACCAGACAACGGCGTTTTAATCCTAGCAGCAGAAGAAGAAGGCATAACAAAAATAGTACAAATAACCAACAAAAAATACATGCTTAATAAAATTTCACAAACATTTCATGGCAGAGATGTCTTTGCTCCTGCAGCAGCTTTCCTCTCCAAGGGTATACAGTTAAGCGATTTAGGACCAGAACTAAACAGGCAAAACATCATATATCTCCCCATCGAAAAAGCGAAAATTATTGGGAAGAAAATAGTAGGCCAAATAATACACATTGACCGATTTGGAAACGCCGTAACAAACATTACAAAAACAATCACGGAAAAATTCGGGATAAAATATGGAGATGACATAAGAATAAAAATTAATAAAAAACCAAAAATAGAAAAAAGAATCAGTTTCAGACCTACCTTTTCACATGTAAAAAAAGGCGAAATAATCGCCCTGATAAACAGCGATGACAAACTTGAACTATCTGTGAACCAAGGAAGCGCCGAAAAAATATTACACCTTAAAGTAAAAATGTTCTTAGAAATAGAACTGAACAAATAAAAACAATAAAAAAGAAGTAAGATTAAATAAAAGAGTTTGCACAGAGGAGGAGCGTAAACAACCTTCCAACATTAATAACAAAAGTTTACTGGCCTATGAATTTTAACAGTGGAATTTTTTTATTTCGCTGTATACGCTCGCTTTCTCAGCACAACCTTTCTAATATGTTTATTCTCCTGATTAGGGCCTACTGGCGCTTCTCTCTTCAGGAACACCTTAGGTGTAAGAATTTTCCTCTGTGCATAAAGACACGCGTGAAGGCGTTATAAAAACTTTTTTTAAACCTATTCTGTTAAATAGTCTGCATTAAAAAAACTGTTTTTTACAAAAAATTGCACAAAAAATTAAACCTCTCTCTATTGTGCTGCTTTTACAACATCGTGTTTTTTAAAAGCTTATCTACCGATTCTAAAAATTTTCTATTCTCTTCCAATGTTTTAGGATCCATACTTTTTCCTAATTTCTCTAAAACAATTTCTAATGCAGAACAACTTCTTACAAGATATGTAAAAGCTTCATTAGAACTAGGATCTTTTTTAAAACCTTCCACAGCTGTTTCTACAAGTTTCCTTACCTCAGGTAAAACGATTTCCCCTATCTCTAAATTATACTCTAAAGCTTTTTCCAACGCAAAAACCACATGTTTTTGAACTTCCGGATCATCCTCTCCCAAAAAATTAATCATCAAAGGTAACGCTTTTTCACTCACCTGCGGGTTATTATATATCAAAGTTTTAAGGATAAACGCCAACTTTTCTTTTATTTCCCAATGTTCCCATTTCCGGAAAGAAAAAAGAACATCTTCCACGATCAATTCTTCAAGCATCAACACTATCTGTATCGCTATATCCTGACTATGCCGTGCCCCCTGCTCAACAACCTTATATAACGTTTCAAAAGCACTTTTTCTAACCTCAAAATCCATATCTCTCAACAAACATTTCAAAATCTCTACCGCTTCCTTTAAAGCCATAAAATCTACGCTTACCATATCCACCAAAGAATCCGCTATTGCAACACGTATCTCCCTATCTCCACTTTTCAAAAAATCCTTCAGAAGTCTTAAAACCCCCCCTACAAACTCCGGAAAATTTTTAACCAAAATAGAAAGAGCAACCACCGTTTCTTTACAAAACCTTTCTTTATCCCTCGCTAACTCCTGCATCCACAAAAAAACATCCTTCAAAACATCTTCTGAAACATTGGATATAATCTCAATCAAACAAGAATAAGCCTTCAATCTAACATGCGCTTTTTCACTCTCAATCATCCTCCTAATAATCGGAAACAAAACAGCAATCCGATTAGGCAAACTATTTACCAATTCATTCATTATATAACAAGCATAATCTACTACAACTTCATTATCGTCAAAAACAATCTCCTTCAAAATTGAGATGGTTTCTTCTTCAAAAAATTCCGCATTAGTCTCAACAAAAACATCTAAAGCATCCATAGCCCTCATACGCATCTCCCTATCCCCCAAAGAAAGATACCTTAACTCAGGCAATAACTTACAAGGCAACTCCAAGTTAATCCTCGCTACTTTACGAAGAGTATTTACCGCAGCCTCCCCAACCTTAGGATCCTTATCCAAAAAAAGCCGCCTCAAAACCCCCATAACCTCCCCACCTATACCCGGATATTTCTTCAAAGCCACACACAAAGATTCAGAAGCAGTATCATACACCATAAATTCCCTACTTCTCAACAAATTCTCAAGCGTCTTAAGACTCAAAAAAGCAGTTTCTTCACTTATCGTCACTATTTCCTCCAAAAGCCCCCTAGCACACAAAAGCTGATTCCAAACCTGCTTCTCAGCCTTATCTTTAAAAACTCCCCTGTTTGCAAAATTTCTCAATTTTTTACCATAACTTAAAATCAATTCCTCAAATACACTAAGCAGATTTAAAAGAAAAGTCGCTGACCCGCTTTCTTTTAATATTTTCACAGCGTCTTTCAAATCATCTAATTTTACCTCTTGCCTAACCTTCATATAAATACGCCTTTCCCTAACCCACATCTATACAATAGCTTCAATAATCAATTCGCCTAATTATCTTTTAAAAACACTAATTAATGAATGTAACTGAAAAAACCCCTCTCTAGAAAAATCCACGCCCAAATTCTAAAAACCAGAAAATATACATTTTTTTGTTAAAAAATAATCAAAAAACCCTTACAATTTACAAAATTATGAAAAAGTTTATAAACCCCCAAAACAAAAAAATACACAGCGACCTTAATTGTGTTTTTACCGTCTTTTTTTTCCTTTTTACTATCTCACAAAAAACAAACTCACCCCCCCTCCCACCCATTATACCCAAACAACATCTAAAAAAACAATATCACCCCCCCTTATTTTCCCATTTTAACCCCATACACGTAAAACTGTACCGCTAAATCCCCAACTTACACAACATTTTTAAAAAACAATACACAAAACCGAGTTACACAAAACGATTAAGGTGCCCCTAAATGTTTGTAAGACGTTGGCTCAGTCCAAGCATGCTCAACGTAACACTCTTCATCACCACCATGATGCTCCTAACACAAATACCAACTACATATTACGCCCTCCACATCCTAGAACTAAACGCCCAAGAAAACTGGCCAGTCTACACCCTACTACCCCTCGGAACAGTCCTCATACTAACAATCTCCACAATAAACCTCTCCGAAATGCTAATACTAAAAATAAAAGGCTTCGTAGACGAAAAAGAAGCAATCCTAATAACCATAATGATAACCACCATATTCTTCTACATCGGATTCTTCCTCATCGGAACAGAAATACTACAAGAAATAAACTTCATACAAGACCGAAGAAACGTATACAAACTAGGCATCTACTACCTAACAGGAGTAACACTCGCCCTAACAACAAACAACACCATATACTCACGCCTAGAAAAAAAACACTAAAAAAAAAGAAAAAAAATAAAAACAACACAAAACAAATAAAACAAAAACAACCAAAAAATAAAAACTAGAAAAAACGCCGAGGTAGCTTTTTTTTCTTCGTTTTTTATGTTGGGGTGGGTTTCCGCTGTGTTTTTTTGTTTTTCTCTGCGGAGATCTGTTTTTGTTTTTTGCTGTGTTGGTTAAAATATGTTTTTTCGGTGTTTCTTTTCAGGGGGGTTAAATGGGATTACACTGGTTTTTGGTGGTTGAATTTGTGGTTTTTTTACTTTTTCTTTTTTTTATTCGTTTGAAAGCCTAATATATTCACTTTTGTCCTCCTCTCCATAAAGCTTATATATGGCATATATTATATGTATGATCTATATTTTATGGGGTAAAAAAGATGCGAAGAACAGTAACAGAAGGGGGACTTTTGACCTTTCAAGGCAAACTTTTAGAGGTAAAAGAAGAAGACAGTGTTAAGATTGATGATCTTATGAGGCGGTTTCAATCTGCAAAAAGAACTGCTTTCAAAAGGCTTGTAGAAGGTGGAAATAAGAATAAAGGTTTAGAAAAAGAGCTTGTTGAGAACTTTATTCTAAATTCGGAATATGCAAGATCTGCTATCTCTGATGCGAAAGCGATAATGGATAGTCAAAGGGAACTATTACCTTACTATATTGCGAATTATGAGGGGAAGATAAGAAAGAGTAAGAAAAAGTTGGAAAAATGTCGTTCTGAGCTGAAGCAAAAAGGTCTATTCTCAAGAATAAAGAAGTATGAGGAGAAAAGAGATCTTCTAAAACTGTATTTAGAGAATGAAACCATACCTAGGGTGATATTTGGAGGGAGAAGGAACTTTGAGCTTTTCATAAAGGGAGAGATAACGAGGGAAGAATGGAGAGCGTTAAGAACAAACCAAGTTTACAGTAAAGGCAGAGCCGTTGGAAAGGGTAATAATAACTTAAGGGTAACTTACGAAGGAGATGGTGAAAGAAATCAGTTCTACTTATGGATAAACTATCCTTCTAAAAAAGTGGGAAAGTGGGGGAGTAAACAGAAGTATAAACTTTTTGTTCCAGAACCTTTCAAGCCATACATTATAAAAAGCTTGGAGACTGAGGAAAAAGAGTTTGGAAAAAAGAAAAAGTCTAAGACTTGTACTAAAAAAGCGCACACAGTAAGGGTAATTCGCAGGAAAGGAGGGGAATATTATGTTTTCATAACTGTGGAGGTTTTTTGTCCAGAAGAAGCTTTATCGAACGCCAAAGAAAAAGGTTTGTTGGGTTTAGATGTTAACACTAAGGGTATAGGGGCAGCAATAGTTCTCCCCAACGGTAACCTAAGAGCGCACAGATGGTTTCCATGCCACGAACTTCTATATGTAAGAAACGAAAAACGCTCGCACTTGATAGGAAATCTTTTGGTTAAGGTTTTCAGGTGGGCTAAAGGTTTCGGTGTAAACACTGTTGTTTCTGAGAGTTTTAACAGGTTTAAACGAGATCATGATACCTATGGGAAGTTTAACCGTGCAACGCATAACTTCTGTAAGGAGAAGATGGTTAGAACCATTAAAAGTAGAGCAGTAAAAGAGAACTTTGTTCACATAGAAGTTTTCCCAGCTTACAGCTCCATAATAGGAGCAATAAAATATCAAAAAATATATGGCTTGAGTACTCATGAGGCAGCCGCTTTTATAATAGGCAGAAGGGGTTTAGGATACAACAAGGAAAGGATTCCGAAAGAATTTTCCGAGAGCTTAAAGCCAGAGGGGCGTCGCCGATGGAAGGATGACGTTGATCCTTTGGCAAGCATCTGCCGCCAGTGGGGCGGTCTATGGAAACAAGTTTCGAAGATAAAAAACAGTTTCTTCGAAACAACAAGGGAGATACCTTTAAATCATCGCAAATTCATAAGGCATCTCCTTATTAAAGCAAGTGGCGCTGACAGCGCGCTTCAGCTCGCGCTCTCCTACCTAAAGAAAAAGGGAGAGACGGAAGTAGAGGCAACCAAACCGTTGTCGAGGTTCAGATCCTACCTCGACAATCTAATAAGTTTGGTCCTCGAAAACGCTGAAGAACTACGTGAGAATCGTAGCACTAGACGCAAACAGTCGCTATGCATCGTCGTAGACTTTATAAACAATAAAGGATTTTCTACCTTCACAAATCTACGATCTGAAGAAAACACCCCCAAAGGATCAAAGTCTCTAAAACGGCATATAAGGGCTTTCAAGGGCGGTTTTCGAGCGGCCGAGGTAGCTTAGCCCGGGAGCAGTATAGGTGGCATAATACGACACTTTCTCTCCGATAGCGCTGGACTGAAGATCCAGTTGTCGCTGGTTCAAATCCGGCCCTCGGCGCCACTCCCACTTAAACTCTAAATTCTGTCTATTTATCATTAAAGAAGAAAATTTTTAAACCAAGAAAACTGTTATGTTATCTGCAACGCCTGCTGGAAGTTAAGCCCAGTCACGTTTTGCCGAGTACTTCTGTGCGCGAGTCAGCGGGAAAGGTAGAAAGTTGTAGTTTCGGCCACGGCCAAAGCGCTGGGGAAACACCCGATCCCAGCCGAACTCGGAAACAGGCGTTGTATATGTCTTTTTTTGCTTTTTCGTCTGTTTTTGTTTGTTTTTGAATGGTTTTATGCTGTTGTGGTGGCTTTCTTTTTTTTTTGAGGTAGTAGTACTACTTTGGTATTACTTTTATTTTTATATGAAATGGCGGTTTTTCCTATGGAAAATATTAATATACTCTTTATGTTTTTTGTTTTCTTACATTTTTCTTTTTGGTGGGTCGGTGTGGTATGGCAAATGTGATAGATAATCTAGATGAGATGTTCGAAAATTATTTGTCAGGGTCGAAAATTTTTAAAAATCGTGATACGATGCGTCCTTCTTATGTGCCAAGGAAGCTTCCTCATAGAACGGAGAAGGCTTTGGATTTGGGGAGAATTTTAGCACCGGCTTTAAGGGGTGAAATTCCTTCTAATGCTTTATTATATGGGAAGCCTGGTACTGGTAAGACCGCGGTAACTCAGTATGTTCTTCAAAAAATGAATGCTAAATGTGTCGAGGCAGGGATACCTCTCACCTCTACTTATTTTAATTGTCAACTTGTTGATACAAATTATCGTGTTTTAACTTCTCTTTGTCAGGAAATTGAAGTAGAAGTGCCTATAACTGGGCTTCCAACTGTCGAAGTGTATTCACGGTTTACCAGAGCTTTGGATGCTAAGGATTTGCAGATGATAATAATACTTGATGAGATTGATGCTCTTGTAAAGAAGAGTGGTAGTGAGGTTCTTTATAGTTTGACGAGGATTAATACGGATCTTAAAAGAGGGAAGGTGAGTCTTGTTGGTATCTCGAATGATACGCGTTTCAAGGAGCTTTTGGATCCTCGTGTTTTGAGTAGTTTAAGTGAGGAGGAGATTGTTTTTCCGCCTTATAACGCCACAGAACTTAAAGATATTCTGCGGGAACGTGCTTTAATAAGTTTTAATGAGGGAGTAATTGATGATGGCGTGATCGGTCTATGTGCGGCTTTAGCTGCAAAAGAGCATGGTGATGCAAGGAGGGCTCTTGACTTATTAAGGGTTGCAGGGGAGCTTGCGGAGAGATCAGGCTCGCAAAAAGTAATAGGAGATCATGTAAAAGAGGCTCAACGGGTTATAGAGCGAAACATGGTTGAAGAGGTCATAAAAACTCTTCCTCTCCAATCAAAGCTCGTGCTTTTCAGCATATACTTACTTGAAAAAGAAAACCTTCATGATATTTACACGGGCCAACTTTACAACACGTATCATGAAGTTGCCCGTGAAATGCGGGTGGAGTCTTTGACTCAAAGAAGAATTAGTGATCTCATAAATGAGCTGGACATGATGGGTATTATCAATGCATTAGTGATCTCTCGTGGGAGGGGTGGTCGTACACGGAAAATAAATCTGAGCATTCCTATACGCCAGTTAAAATCGTTCATTGAACATGATATCAGGTTTTCCGCTTATCTAGATCTCATACCTTGAACTTTATTTTACGAAATTATGGATTTCTTCAAGGGTTTCTGTGAATTTTATGATTTCCTCTTTTTTGTTGTATAGATAGAGGCTTGCCCTTGCATTACCTTTTTCTGTTCCGAGTTCTTTTACAAATGGTTCGACACAATGCATCCCTGACCGAATCTCTATGTTTGCTATTTCATCCATCATGATGGCTAAATCGTGGGGGTCGATCAAAATATCTCCGTCAGGCGCGATTATGTTAAATGGCAAAATGCCTATTTTTTTCTCTGGATTTAGCGGTCCATAAATTTTCACAAAATCTAGGTTTGAAATCTTGTTTAAAAGTAGTTCCATGAGCGTTTTTTCATGTTTTTCTATGTTCTCCATACCTAAGCTTTCTAAAAATTTGACCGCTTCGCCTAACCCTATTATTCCTGCATAATTTTGAATTCCTACCTCGAACTTTTGCGGGGGTTGGGCTAGTTCAGTCTCGGTAAAACTCACGGTTTTAATCGCGCCGCCTCCAACATAGGCTGGCGTTAGCTCTTCCAAAATTTCTCCTTGTCCATAAAGTACTCCGATCCCTGTAGGTCCACACATTTTATGCCCACTGAAAACTAGGAAATCTATGCCAAGGTTTTTCACATCTACTGAAAAATGGGGAACCGATTGGGCTCCATCCACTAAAACCAGTGCACCATTATCGTGGGCTATCTTTCTTATCTCTTCTACTGGCAAAGAGGTTCCAAGAACGTTAGATGTATGAGAGATCGCTACTAAACGAGTCTTTCGATTGATAACTTCCTCAACTTGTGAAATATCTACATCGCCCTCGGGATCAACTTTAATAAAGCGAAGTTCTGCGTCAGATTCTTTGGTCAAAAACTGCCATGGCAATAGGTTACTGTGGTGTTCGATATAACTAGTAACAATGTTTTCACTTTCCTTCAAAGATAAGGTATGAGCGACCAGATTAATGGCTTCTGAAGCGTTCTTCGTCCAAACAATCTCAGAAGGTTTCGCATTTATAAAAGCTGCAACTTTTTCTCTAGCACTTTCAATAGCCTCGTTAGTTTTTGTGCTCAATTTATGAACAGATCGGCCGGCACAAGCTGAAAGTTCAGAATAATAATGAACAACTGCATCAATGACCCTCTGAGGTTTTAAACTAGTACATGCAGAGTCCAGATACATCAAATTGGGATGATGCTTAAATATGGGAAATTCTTGCCTCACCGCTTCTACATCAAACAAAGCTATCGCCCCCTGTTTTATGAACCAAGCGAGGATTCTATAAGTTTTTTTATTTTTTTCTTTGCATCCTTTGCTTCGCTTTCAATAAGTTGCCATGATGCAAACTCTTGTTTTCTCTCAGCTTCTGGAATCTCTTTTCCTAGGAGCTCTACAGCCTCTTTTACTGGATGGGTTTTAATCTCTACATAGCTCCTAACTATCGCTGCTATAGTAGCTTCCTGCAAAACTATTACTTCCCCGTCTTTCAACTCGATAAAAGCGCGTAAATGCTTATGTCCTTCAGGAACCCCTAAAAGCACCCTTTTCACATCCCAAGTCCTAATCACTCTCAACAAAAAACGCCTCCGAAGCCTAGAAAATAGCGAATATATAATAATTACAAAAACCTAGAAATGAACTTTATCCTATTCAAAATGAAAAAGATAGATCTTCGCATGGAAAGTTGAAAGCTTTAGTCATGAACGGAGATTTCACGACAAAATATAATTAATCATGTTTGTATAATCCAACCAAAAGAACATTTTTTCTTTCATAAAAGATTTTATCTAAAGTTATCTTCTTTCTCTCACAAGAAGATATATTGCAACTAACAAAATTACTGCAGTACCTAAAATGAGTAAATCTATATATTCTGGTATTGAATTAAATTCAAACATAAATATTATTGTTATTAAAAACATTAATCCTAGAACTAATAAAGAGGAACCAAAGCAATAATCCCACCATATTTTAACTCTCATAGGTGCTCGTGCATCAAAAGTTCGCGGAGCTCTACGTGTAGCAATATGAACATCTAATTCCCCAAGAGCCCATATTACGCTTTCTCGAACATTAACATTATCATCATTCAAAGCTTTTTTTAGAGGTTCAACAGCCCTCTTATCCCAGATTCTGCCAAGAGCCGCCGCAGCATACCTCCGAACACCTCCATCACTATCCCCCAAAACCTCAACAAGAGACTCAACAGCCCTAGAATCGCCTATTTTCCCCAAAGCCCACGCCGCATACCTTCTAATATCAGTATCTTCATCCTTCAAAGCTTGAATAAGGTGTTCAATAACAACGGTATCCTTCATGTTTCCAAGGGCTTCTATGGCATATCTTCGAACTTCGATATCTTCATCTAATAACGCTTTAATTAAAGGATTTACGCTTCTTGAATTACCTATTTGGCCGAGAATCCATGCTACCCTCCTACGAACATCAGCATCTTCATGATTCAGAACTTTTAAGAGGTGTTCAACAGCTGGCTGGCCCATCTCAGCAAGTGTTTTCGCTGCTTCCTCTCGAATAATCCAATCTTCACCAGTTAAAGCTTCTATAAGAGCTTTTCTAGCTTGTTCCCCCTTTTTTACAAGAATCCAAGTCGCCCTCCACCGAACACTGTTATCTTCATCTTTTAAATCTAAAATTAGACGTTCTATTTCCTCAATTACCCCTTTTTTCCTTTCTGAAGGTTTTTCGGGTGTCTCCATTTCCTGCTCCCTCTTGGCGATGGATTACCCTTGTAGTTGATCTGTTATCATATCTGTTAAGAAAATTTTCATACCGTTTTCAGCTTTTTTTGGTTTTGATCTCCTCTAAAGCTTTTTTCGCCGCCTTTCGAACATCACTATCTTTGTCTTTTAGAGCTTTTTGGAGAGGTTCTATTGCTGGTTTTCCTATCTGGCTGAGAATCGATGCAATTCTTCTTTGAAGTTCTTTATCTTTATCTTTTAGAGCATTGATAAGAGGTTCGAGTGTTGGTTTTCCTGTCTGAACAAGAGACTTTGATGCTTTCTCTCGAACTTTTAAATCTTCACTCTTTAAAGCTTCTATTAGGAGTTTAATAGCTGATTCATCTATTTTTCCACAGTCCCATTCTGCCCTCCACAGAATATCTTCATCTTCTAAATCATTAATTAAGTGTTCGATTTCTTCATAATACTCTTTGTCAATTTTTGAGAGTTTCTTGGGGGATCCCATTTTCATGCTCTCTCTTAGCTTTGGATATCTGCAATTCGATACATTGTTATCTTTTTAAGTTTTTTCGTAGCATTTTCAGCTTTTCTTGGCTTTGATCTTCTCTAAAGCTTGTTTCACTGTTAGCCTAAAATAGTTATCTTCATCCTTCAAAGCTATTATGAGAGGTCTTATTGCAGGTTCTCCAAGCTTAACAAGAGCTTCTATAGCTTCCGCTCTAACAGAGGGATGTTTATCTTTTAGTGCTTGAATTAGGGGATCTATAGCTCTTACATCTCCGATCTTGCTAAGGGCCCATGCTGCATTTATTCTAACTTCTTTATCGTCGTCTTTCAGGGCTTTTATGAGGGGTTCAACAGTCCTCATATCCCCTATCTTACCAAGGGCTAATGTTGCTGTCCATCTGACATCACTGTATTTATCTTTTAAAGCATTGATGAGTGGTTTTAAAGCCCTTAAATCGCCTATTTCACCAAGAACTGATGCAGCAGTCCATCTAACATGCATATCTTTATCATTTAATGCTTTTATGAGGGGGTCAATAGCCCTTTTATCACCTATCTCACCAAGGGCTCCTGCTGCATTTCTTCGAACTGCATCATATTCATCTTTTAGAGCTTGAATAAGAGGTTCAACAGCTCTCACATCCCCTATCTCACCGAGGGCCCATGCTGCTCGCCGTCTAACAGCTCTATGTTCATCATTTAGGGCTTTTATGAGAGGATCTACCGCTGATTCTCCTATATTTACAAGAGCTTTTGATGCTCCTCTCTTAACATCTTTATCCTCATCTTTAATAGCCTCCAATAGGTGTTCAAGCAACGCTGTTCCTGTCTTTCCAAGAGCTTCTATTGCTTTTCTTCGAACAGCGTCATCTTTTTTCTTTAAAGCTTGAATAACAGGATTTACAGCCTTTACACCCTCTACATTTTCAGGGGCATTTACTGCTCTTGTTTCAACACGTTGATCTTTTTCTTTCAGAGTTTGTGTATGAGGTTTTACAACTCCTAGATACCCTAAACTGCCAAGAGCAGATTCAACCACCACTCTAACAGTAGGCTCTTCATCATTTAAAGCTTCCATGAGGGGGCCAATAGCCCTTTCATCCCCTATCTTACCAAGAGCTATTGCTACAATTTCTCGAACACCGCTATCTTCATCATTTAAAGCTTCCATGAGGGATTCAACAGCCCGCGAACCCCCTATTCTTCCAAGAGCTCCTGCTGCTTGTTTTCGACTATCACTATCATAATCGTGCAAAATTTGAATAAGGGGATCAACAGCCCTCATATCACCTATTCTACCAAGATTCCATATTGCTGTCAAACGAACAATCCTATTTTCATCTTTCAGAGCTTGGATGAGAGATTCAAGTTCGCGTTCTGGTATCTTTTCAGGGGCTTTTACTTCTCTTGTTTCAACACTTTTATCTTGATCTTCTAGAGTTTGTACGACGGATTTTATGACCTTTTTATCTCCTATTTTATCGAGAACTGATTCTGCTGCCAGTTGAACATCTTGGTTTACGTCTTCTAAGCAGCGAGTAATAGGTTCAACTGCTCGTGTATCACCTATTTTTCCAAGAGCTTCTACAGCATATTTTCGCACAACAGGAGTTTCATCCTTTAGGATCTCGATGAGGGGTTCAACAGCTTGCTTATCACCTATTTTTCCGAGTGCCCATGCTGCATATCGTTTCATATTCGTATCCGGATCTTTCAAAGCTTGGGAGAGTGATTTTAAAATTTTAGGATCTTTTAAATTGCCAAGGGCTGCTACGGCATGTCTTCGAACACGGCTATCCTCATCCTTTAAAGCCTTGATAAATGGATCTACTGCCCTCATGTCCCCTATTTCTCCAAGAATACATATTGCCCTCCATCTAACGTCCGCATCTTTATGGTTCAGAAGCTGTAGTAAGGGTTTAACTGCTGGGTTTCTTATCCTTACAAGGGCTTTTGCTGCTCCCTCTCGAATACTTAAATCTTTACCCTTCAAGGCTTTTATAAGGGCTTTAACAGTATTTATATTCCTTAACTTTCCGAGGGTCCATATTGCCCTCCATCTGACATCAATATCTTCATCTCTTAAATCTTGGATCAGTTGTTCTATTTCCTCCTCAGAGACATCGTTTTTCGTTTTAATCGTTTTATCGGTTATTACCATATTATTAATCCTTCTTAACGAGTAATTACCCGCGCATTATAAGTAACCTATATTATTATTAAAATTTTTATATCATTTTCAGCTTTCCTTTTGAGCTTTAATTTTCTCTATAGCCTTTTTGGCAGCTTCATGGACAGTTTCATTTTTATCATTAAGAAGTTGAAGGAGGGGGTTTATTGCCTTTGAATCGCCTATCCTACCAAGAATTGTAGCTGCATATATTCGAACATAATCATCTTCATTTTTCAAAGCCTCTATTAGGGGATCAATAGCTTTCATAGGCTCTATTTTAGCAAGGGCTTCTGCTGCATATTTACTTACAAGATTTTCTTCCTTCAAAGTATAAATTAGGGGAATAACAGCCCTCGAATCACCAATCTCACCAAGAGCTCTTGCCACCATCCATCGAACATCGATGTTAATGTCATTCAAAGCATAAATGAGGGGAATAACAGCCCTCGAATCACCAATCTCACCAAGAGCTCTTGCCGCTCTCCATCGAACATCCCAATTTTTGTATAGTAAAAATTTAATAAGTTTTTCTAACGCTTCTGAATAACCCATTTTACCAAGGGCACATAATATTTCAATTCGAACATGGATATCTTTACGTTCAATTTCAAAAGCGTTTAATAGAGGCTCGAAAGCCCTCTTATCTCCTATCTCACCAAGAGCCCACGCTACATACTCCCGAACACGCTTACTTCCATCCATCAAAGCCTCAATTAGGAGCTCAACAGCCCTTGGATCACCTATCTCACCAAGAGATCTTGCGGCATAAGCTCGAACGTTCAAATCTCTATCTTTTAAGGCTTTTATGAGGGGATTTATTGCTGGTTCTCCAATCTTACCAAGGGCTTTTACCGCACTCCATTGAACAGACCAATTTTTATCCTTAAAAACCTGAATGAGGGGCTCAACAGCCCTAAAATCCCCTATCCTACCAAGCTCCAACGCTGCTCTCCGTCGAACATGCCAATCATCATCCTTCAAAGCCTTAATGAGAGGATCGACTGATGGTTCTCCTATTCTGCCAAGAGCCTGTGTTGCCCTCATTCTAACCCGCTTATCTTTATCCTTAAGAGTTTTAATGAGGGGGCCTATAGCCCTTGCATCACCTATTCTGCCAAGGGCTGATTCTACCACTAACCGAACAGCTTGGTCTTCATCTTCTAAAAGCTGGATAAGTGGATCTATAGCTCTTGTATCTTCTATCCTGCCAAGGGCTCCTGCCGCATACCTTCTAACGCCGGTATCTTCATCTTTAAGTGCCAGAATTAGATGATCTATTGCTCCAATATCGCCTATTTTTCCAAGTGCCCACGCAGCATATCTTCTAGTATCAATATCTTCATCCTTCAAAGCTTGGACAAGGGATTCTACGACCCTAGAAACCCCCATATTACCAAGGGCTACAATGGCATATCTTCGAACTTCGATATCTTCGTCCGTCAAAGCTTTGATCAGAGGTTCTACAGCCTTCGAATCGCCTATTCCACCTAGAATCCACGCTGCTCTTCTTCGAACATCCGCATCTTCATGTTTAAGAATTATTAGGAGGGTGTCAACAGCTAGTTCCCCCATTTTAACAAGAGTTTTTGCAGCACCCTCCCGAACAACCCAATCATCCCCCACCAAAGCCTCTATAAGAGCTTCAACAACCGTTACATCCTTCATATTACCAAGTATCCATGCAGCCCTCCATCGAACATCAATATCTTCATCTTTTAAATCTTGAATTAGACGTTCTATTTCCTCAGAGACTTCTTTTTCTTTTTTAATTGGTTTATCGGTTATTTCCATATTCCTGCTCCCTCTTGGTAACTGATTGCCTGACTGTTAGTTTAATATCATATTTTTTAATAAAGTTTTCATAAGGCGGAGGTTTTGCCCAGTAATCTATCTTTTTTGCCTTTCATGGAGTTTTCTCATATAGAATTTTTTCCCTTCATATTCTATCTTTATGAGTTGTTCTTGGTCGATTAAATTTTGAATAGTAGACCAATCAGCCTTTGCCTCTGCTAAAAACTTCTTCACAGCTTCTTCTCTCATGGGATGGACCGCTGTGATGCTCAATAGATCTTCTTCAACGTTTCCGGTAAAAGTAAAGGCATTGCCTTCGTAGCCTATGAGATACTCTACGTTGTCAATTTTTTCCCTAAAGATTTGGTAGGCTCTATTGATAACTTCCTCACTGGGAGGTTGCACCCAATTTTCTGCGGGCGGCCTTGTGGCGATGGATAAGTAAGCCTTAGCGGGTTTCAACTTTGTCAAAAAGTCTGCAACTTCCTTAACATGCTCCTCGCGATCATTAGCGTTTTTTAGAAGCATTGTTTCTGTTACTAACTCTCCTTTGTAAGTCTTGGAAAACTCTAGCATACCGTCTAAAATTGTTTCGAATTCCAAATTTTGATGGGGTCGGTTGATCTTACGCCAGAACCTTTCTCGTGTTGAATCAACTTTCAAAGAGACCAAATCTGCTTTCATAAGGTCTTCTCTAACATCAGCGCGCCAGAGGAGAGAACCGTTGGTGATCACCGCAATCTTTATCCCCAAGGGTTTCAAAAGATCTATCTCAAAGCCGAGATTAGCATCTAGTGTGGGCTCGCCATCGGGAACGAAGGTGAGGTAATCGATGGATTCGCCAACTTCTCTTGTTTTTTCTACCTTTTCCTTCACCACCTTCAAGATTTCCTTAGGCGCATAAAATATAAGGCGCTGAACCTGTTTCTTTATTGTACGTCCTAACTGGCAATAAACACAGCCATAACTGCAAATCTTGGAGGGGATATTGTTGATCCCTAAGCTACGCCCCAAACGTCTGGATGGGACGGGTCCGAAGGCTATCATGATTTGGAACTCCATGGAAGGATTGGTTTCTAAAACATTTTTGATTTGTGTCACCATCCCCTTATACCCTTTTATTTCGACTGTTATTTTATTGATATGGAGATGTTTTAAATTTTTAAGGATTGTTTGGAGGGGTGTTTTTTTGTTTTTATTTTTTGTTTGTTTGGAAGTATTTTTTTACTTTTATTTTTTCCATAAGTTTTTCGTATGTGTCTTTTAGTCCTTCGACGATGACTCTTGTACCTGAGAAGATATCGAAGAAGTTGGCTTCTCGTTTATAGCGGGGTACTATTTGGATGTGGAGGTGTTTGATGCTTCCGCCTCCTGCGTATCCTTGGTTTATTCCTACGTTAAACCCATCGGGGTTGTAGGTGTCTTTGAGGAGGATGAGGGTTTGTTGGACGACTTTGTTTAGGTGTAGGAGGAGGTCGTCGTCTAGGTCTTCATAGTTTTCGTAGTGTTTTAAGGGCACTACCATTAGATGCCCGGGGTTGTAGGGGTATATGTTTAGAACTACCATTGCTTTATTGTCCCTGAAGAGTTCCCAGCTTGGGACTTCGAGGTTTTTTTTCACTATTTCGCATAGGGTGCAGTTGAATTTTCTTTTTTGGTGGTGTTTTCTTATGTATCTGATTTTTTCGGGGCACCATAAATAGTCGCGAAAAACTTTGCCTTCTTCTATCTCTGAATCATTATTTTCTACCAACAGGTTTACTTCTCCTTGCTTAAGGGTTTTTTATGTTGGTTTATAGCTATTTTTACTTGTTTTTTTAGTTTTTTATGTTTCTTTTTGGGTGTCATGTTACATGGAAAGTATGTGGATAATAGAGGGTTTAATTTTTTCTATTATGGGATGTTTTTTGGGTGTTTTGCTTTGAGCAGTGATTTAGAGTTACTTTCAGTTGTCAGGTTTTTTGGCAAAGACGGGTTTTATGCGAGGAAGAAGGAAAAAATAGAAGCATTGTTAGAGTTAGAAAAAGCGAAGTTAGTTAAGAGAAAGAAGGGTTCTAAAAAAACTTTCGTGGTCACGGAAAAAGGTTTGAAATTCCTTCAACAAAATCATGCCTTTACACCGCCAAGGGTTGAAGCAAAAGTCGACATGAAAAGAATAGAAGAACTATTTTTACAAGTTAAACATCTTATGTTTAAACTTGAGGATATGCTTGTCCAAGTTCAAGGTTCGAATCACTCAGATGAGGGTTATGGTGGTTTTAATAATCACGATTTTTTGAATGCGAATGAAGAGAAAAAGATTTTCTTTCAAAGCGTTAAGGAAGCATACAGGCGGAGAATCACTGTTTCAAATCCCTTGGTGAAAATATCAGAGATTTGGGAAGAGGTCCATAAAACGTTTCCCATATCTCGGGAGAAGTTTGAGAACTATCTTTTAGAGCTTCATGACAAGGGGAGATTAACGCTTCAGACTGCTATAAGCTCTTTAAAAACGCGGGGAGGAATCAGAGTCCCACACGGGGTATACAACTACGTTATTTTAGAAGAAGGGACATGAAATGGCAAAAGATAAAGTATCTAAAGATGAGATTTTGATGCAGGAAAATCCTTTCAGGATCTTCGTAGCCCGTTCAGATATCCCGGATGAAGTAGACATAAGAGAGCCAAGAGCCCATATAGAAGAAGCGATTGTTGAGGTTATTAAAACCGTTTCACGAGACAGGATTCCATACATTTTGCCCGTTTTAGGGGAGGCAGGTTACGGAAAAACCCACCTATATTGGGCTCTTAAAAAGAGGTACAGGAATCTTAACATTGTTTACATAGCGCCTCCATTAAAGGCTTACGACAGGCTTATTCAACACATCTATTTTTCAACGGTGAAAAACCTTGGCTATGGGATCTTTGAGAAGATCTCTGAAAATTTAAAAAAAACTTACGGAGACCTGGATAAAGCACTCTTACACAATCCAGGATATGCATCGGATTTGATTCAAGTTTTAAAAAAGATCGAAAAACCAGAATTAAGAGATTTAGCGGTAAAATATCTTTGCGGAGCCCCGCTTTCCAAGGATGAGATAGAGGTTTTATGCGCACGCGAACCAGTTTTTCGCGAAGATGTCGCCCTTCAAGCCTTAAAAATTTTAACCGACAACCTTGAAAAACCTCTAGTGCTATTTTTGGACGAGCTTGAAGCACCATACTTGGAGGGGGGTGAAGAGTCACAGATCAGGTATTTAGAAAACGTAAAAAGAATTTACAACGAGTGCAAAAATCTCGTAGTTATTATGGCTTGTCTTACAGATATTTGGTCGAAAATAATCGCGATAGCTTCAAGCGCGGCTCAGGGCAGAACAGAGAAACCTAAGATCCTTAGACAGTTCACTGCAAAGGATATAACAGAATTTTGTCACAGGGTGTTATCGAACTTTTGGACTGACAAAGGTGTTAGAGATCAGGAAAAGAACTCTTTATATCCTCTAAGCGAAAACGATGTTCTTTCCGCTTACAAGTTTTCTCACGGCAATCCAAGGGAAGCTATCCGCTGGATAAAAAACAGAATAGAGGAAAAGAGATTCAAGATGCTGAAAAAAGAAAGACCCATAGAGCCCATTGAAATCCTTGAAGATGTTATAAAACTGTTAAAAGCCACGGATAACGACCTTGATATAAAGATGATGATGAAGGGAGAAGAAATACAAGCAACGGTTTCAAAAAACGGTTCTGAAATCAAATTACGCATAAAGGATGAAAAACTATTTTTAATCAACAAAAATAAGCAAGAAACAGATGTTTCTGAAGAAAATATAGACGCCCTAGCTAACACCATAATTGAATACCTTTCAAAAAACTGATCGAAGAAGCATGCGAAATGCCGCAATGATTAGGATTGCTGCAAATAACATACGGATACGCTCAACTTTCACGTAACTTAAAGCAAATCTTGAACCTGAAGAAGCGCCAAAAAAAGCTACCAAGGCTAGAGGTAAGGCGAAACCTAGGTTCACGCGACCAAATGATCCATAGAGGAGTAAAGAGTACGCCGTAGTAATCACTATCATGAAACTGCTGGTACCGACAGAATTCCGCATAGGAACCCCTAAAACAAGGTTCAGTATAGGGACTTTTATGATACCGCCACCGATCCCTAAAGAAGCTGCAAAAAACCCGGCTAAAAACGAGGATGATAGAGCTAAAAGCAAGCTTTTATTAGAAAAATTTTTAAAGGAAAAGAATTCGTTTTTCGCGCCATTATAAGCCGTTTTAGGGCCTGTTAAAATTTTTATCGATGTAATAAACAAGACCAAGGAAAATAACAACAATAGCGTACTTTCTGCAGCGTGTAGGTGAAAATAAAAGCCAAAAGTTGCCCCAATTAAGGTGACGAACTCTAAAAATAACCCTAATTTTACGATGACTTTTCCGTTTTTAAGATAAGTTATTGTGGCGCCTATACTTGTAGGAAGAATCATGGCTAAACTGAGGGGGACCGCCTCCTTCATACTAAAATCAAAAAGTAGGACTAGGATAGGTATGTAAAATACTCCGCCGCCTATGCCCACCATGCTTGCTAGAAAACTCGCAAAAAAAACAAGGATAGCCAACAAAATAAAGGTTAAAAGATCCACAGAAAAACCACCAAAAAAAACATTGAGAATTTTTATAAAAATTTGAGCATAAAAATATAATACCTAAAATAAAGCCTGGAAAAAGTAAACTAGAAAAAGTGCTGCTAAAATTAGAAAAGCGAAAAAGGCGCAGATGCAGAGGTTTACAGTCTTTTCAGAAGGAGGTTTTTGCTCTTCTTTTTCTTCTTCAAGGTCCCCGTAATATTTTAATGCTTTTTTTATCATTTCATCAGGATCTCTGTTCAATATTAGTTTTCCTCCTCAATCTTGACCAATTAAAACCTTAGTTTTTTCATAAAATTTTCCCCGCTCTGTAGAAAACCTAAAAGAAATAAAAAAACACAAGCTAATATAAAAAAGGTTTCTAAAAACTAGGATATTTAAAAAACAAGAAAAAATTAGTAGTAGGGTGGTTTTTTACCAGTTTATGAGCTCTAAGGCGTCTTTTATGTCTTTCTCAACGGTTTCGGGTTTTGCTGGGGCTTTTGGTCTTTCCATTAGTATTTTGTTGACTTTCTCAACGGCTTTGGATAATTTAAGCCTGATTAAGCCAATATTTGCATTTTTATCCACAGCCACCGAAATAATATGGTAGTTAAAACAAGGTTTAATGAGGATAAATCCTTTTGAAAACTCAAGGCTTAAAAAGGCCATTCTTTTCATTTTCGCCCTTTCGCCTTGTTCCATATTACCTGAGAAAATCGCGTGAGATATAGGGCCCATAACCAACTCTTTGGGATCATCTTTTGCTAGGCCTGCACTGAATAATAAAAGCCCAACATCGTCTACCAAAACCACTGAAATAATGTGCTTGTCTGAACTATACAATTCCTCCAACACAGAACTAATTTCTACGATCTTTTCTTGCAAAAATAAAGACCCACCCAATTAACACTTATATACTTAAATAACTTCTAAAACAAATAAATAACTTCTAGAAAAAATATCCGAGTTTCTAAAAGAAAAATCCGCAAAAATAAAGACTAAAAAAACAATTTCCCTATAATTAGCCGATGCACCCATCTTTCTTGCCGTTTCTTCAGCCTTTTCCTAGAACCGTTTTTATCTCTTCTTTTAAGATTCGGCTAACGGTCTTTCCATCAATTTTTCCACGAAATTCTTTCATAACCTCCCCCATTAAAGGACCGACAGATTTCTCCCCTCTCTCCTTAACTAGATTGAGGTTTTTCTCCACTACCTCTCTTATGAAAACTCTAAGCCTTTCAACGGACACCGTTTCAAGCTCCAACTTTTCAACAGCCATATTAGCAGTATCTCCAGGATTATTAGCAAGATGTGTTAAAAGATCGTCAATGACTTCTTTTGCCACACGATTTTCAGCTAAAAGTTCAAAAACCTGCCAAAGATGATCCCTTGTTATCCTATCAACAGGAACACCATCCCGGCCTAAAGCCTTCATCTTCTGAAGAACAGTGGTAGCTACAAGCATCGGATCAATACCAAGTTCACTAACAATAATTTCAAATAAAACAGCATAATCATGAACCGCCAAATCATGGGCTAAAGTCTCAGGTAGTTTAAGCTCTTTTACATACTTTTCCTCACGAACCCACGGATACTCCGGCAACTCCGTCCTAATTTTTTCCACCAGCTCCCCAGGAATAGATATTGGAGGCGTATCCGTATCAGGATACATCCTAGCACCACCACCAAGAGGTCTTTCAAACTCCGTATTACCCTCAGGCAACGCCCTCCTAGTCTCCGGCGGCACACCGTCCAAAGTCTCTTTAGCCCGAATTACACACTCTTCGAGAGCTTTCATAGCCCTCTCAGACTCAGAAACAACCACAACAACACAATCAGCATCAGCACCAGCACC
Organism: Candidatus Hodarchaeota archaeon; assembly: GCA_048886645.1. Taxonomy (GTDB): domain Archaea; phylum Asgardarchaeota; class Wukongarchaeia; order Wukongarchaeales; family Wukongarchaeaceae; genus Wukongarchaeum. Next base: position 58,673 of record JBHLKN010000001.1, read on the forward strand.
AAAAACAGATAACAGAGCCTCTTTTTCTTCCTCGGAAATGTTATAAGCTGGAAGCTCATCTGTATGAATTATACCACCAACCCCAGCAATCACCCGAGCCCTATCCGCTATTTCTTTCCCAAACCTCCTCCCTGGCTGAACCTCCTTCCCAAGCAAACCGCCAAAACCTGAAAGTTTAACGCCTAAAACAATATCACCTTTGCTCACAGCTTTCTTGATAAACTTAGCCTTAGTCTCTGAGAAAATATTAGTGACATCCTTAAAATCAGCAACTAAATCGCCCGACTTTACCCCCCTCCGCTCTAACTCATCCCTAATCTCAAGAAGAGCCAACTGCCTTAAAACTTCATTCCTCACAAGAGGTACAACCCATTCAAGCTTCTGAACCCCCTTAACCTCTGCACGCGTCCCTCCCTCAATGCTCACATTAATATCCTGACGTACCGTCCCCAAACCCCTTCTAACATGCCCCGTTCCTCGAAGCAACCTGCTTATTCTATGAGCGGCCTCCTCAGCCTCCTCAGGCGACGACATATCCGGATAGGTAGCAATCTCCACCAGAGGAATACCGATACGATCAGTCCTCCAAACAATCTCCTCCTCATTTTCATCGATTTCTCTACAAGCATCCTCCTCCAAAGAAAGCAAAGAAACCCTGATCTTTTTACCACTCTTTAAAGACAAAAAACCCCCAGTCCCCACAATCATCGTCCTCTGAAAACCCGTAGGCACACTACCATCAAGATACTGCTTCCGAGAAATATGCCACTCATCAAGCACATCCACATTAAACAAAAGAGCAATCTCTATAGCAATATTCACAGACTCCTCATCCACCTCAAAAGGCGGAATCTCATCAATCTCATAAAGACAAGTAGAATCATCATAAATCTCATAAACTATCCGCTTACCCTTCTTAAACTCCATAAGAGCAGTCGGATCAAACTCCCCCATCTCACTCAAAGTCGGCCGCATAAAACGAACCACGCGCGAATCAGGATCCTCCGTTCTCAACTCCGCAGGACACCGACAAAAAAGCTTCCCCCGAGTAGACAACTGCTGATGAAGTTCTAAACCCACCTTAAGACCAAGCTCACCATAATCCAAATCACTTCCAACCATTTCAAAAACCCCAAGAGTCCACTCCATAAAACCCAAAAAACCTTCTTAACTAAAAATGATAAACAAAAAACTAGCTTTTAACATTAGCGCAAAATACAAAAAAAACTAAAATTTTTATCAAAGGAAATCTGAAAAGCTTTAATATTATACTATAATCAAATAAAGCCTTTAAAAACCAGAAAAATATAAAAAACTAGTAAAGTTGCTTTTCTGATCCACATATCATGTTTATACTCATATCGGCATGATTAAGCTGCTTTTTAGTATAAGGTTTTAAGAGCTTAAAACCGAAATTAGAATACCATTCTATAAGACCTTTTCTCCTCTCCAAAAACTCCTTTCTTGACAATTGTTCACCGCTTTCTTCAAAAGGCTTTACAACAAGGGTCGCTGTTGCATTTCTCCCATCTAAAAAGTCC
>JBHLKN010000001.1:60313-62731 GCA_048886645.1 Candidatus Hodarchaeota archaeon
TTGACAATTGTTCACCGCTTTCTTCAAAAGGCTTTACAACAAGGGTCGCTGTTGCATTTCTCCCATCTAAAAAGTCCAAAAGCTCGTTCATCAAAGTCTTTCCATATCCTTGGTTTCTAAAATCAGGATCCACGTAAATCTTGAAGAGTTTATACAATTTAGGAGTGAATTCTTCCACTTCCATTCGTGCAACAATTTTCCTTCTTTTACCTTTCGGGACTGTGCTAATAGTAAAAAAATAAGAACCACGCTTTTTTACAACACGCAAAATATCTTTCGAAGATTTCCTTCCTCTGAATATTGTTTCCTTCCACGAACCAAACCTCTTTTTTACCCCAAGATCGGCCGTAAGCAATCACCTTAAAATTTTCACACTTCCAACCCTAAAACAAAAGATATACATTCCATCTCAAATAATTTTCTACTCCTTAAGTATATTACAACAAAATCCTATATATAGACATATTAAAGTTTAGAACTCTTGAACCCCTGTCATAAAAATATTCTGAGACTATAGTTAAAAAATAACCAAAACCAAAATTGACATAAAAACAAAACAAAACAAAACCGAAAACAAGCTTAACAAGAGGTCTTTAGTTTTGCTTAAGATCGAGAAAGAAAGAGTTTACCCTATAGGGTACGTCGTAAAGACTTGGGACGAAGAAAAGGCCAAAATAAAGATCAAAAAAGAGTTTATTGAAGGTTTAGAAGGGATAGAGGAGTTTTCCCACCTAATAGTCCTCTACTGGTTCCACATGCGCGACAATATGGAACACAGAACCGTTTTAAAAGTCCGCCCAAAACGACACCCCGACGCCCCCATAGTCGGCGTCTTTTCTTGCCGCAGCCCTAGCAGACCAAATCCTATAGGGCTATGCGTAGTAAAAATTTTAGAAATAGGAAAAAACTATGAATACATAGAAGTTGAAGGATTAGATGCTTTAGAAGGAAGCCCCATAATCGATATAAAACCCTACATCCCAAGAAGAGATTCAATACCCAACACAACTCTTCCAGATTGGCTTAAAAAAGAACAAGATAATAACCCTTAACCATAGAAATTTTATGGTGGTATAAAAAATGGAAAAAAAAGAGGAAGAAGAAGACCAGTTTCAAGGTTACAAAGGAGAAGCTAAAGAAACCCTTCAAAAATACGGGGCAAAAGTATGGTCCGAAGTAAAAATCACCGGAAAAACCCGGATCTTTGAAGGGATAATACTACCAAGAAGCGAACTAGGAGACGACAGACATATCGTGATCAAACTACCAAACGGATACGACATAGGAATCAACATTGAGGACATAGAAACAATAGAAGAAAAAGGATACGAACCCGCAGCCTACAAACTCCCAGAAAAAACATACCCAAAAGACGAGAAAAAACCCAACGTAACCCTCCTAGGCACCGGAGGAACAGTAGCAGCCCGCCTCGACTACCGCACAGGCGCAGTAATACCCGCCTTCACCCCCCAAGAACTCTTCACAGCAGTACCAGAACTAACAGACATCTGCAACCTACAAACAAGAACAATCTACGAAATATTCTCAGAAAACATGAAACCACAATACTGGCAAAAAATCGCCCAAGAAACCGCCAAAGAAATCAACAAAGGAACAGAAGGAGTCATAATCGCCCACGGAACCGACACAATGCACTACACAGCAGCAGCCCTCACCTTCATGCTAAAAAACCTGCCCGTACCCGTCGTAATGGTCGGAAGCCAAAGAAGCAGCGACCGCCCCTCAAGCGACGCAGCAACAAACCTCATAAGCGCCACCCTAACCGCAGCAAAAAGCGACATAGCCGAAGTAACAATCTGCATGCACGAAACAACAAACGACGAAAACTGCCTCATACACAGAGGAACAAGAGCAAGAAAAATGCACTCAAGCAGAAGAGACACCTTCCGCACCATAGACGACACACCCCTCGCAAAAGTAAACCCACTCACAAAACAAATCACACCCCTAAGAAACGACTACAACAAAAGAAAAAGAAAAACCAACAAAAAACAAAAAGAAAAAGAAGGAGAAGTGATAGCAGACACAGCCTTCGAAGAAAAAACCGCCCTAATATACACATACCCAGGCATAAAAAAAGAAATAATAGAACACCTAATAGACCAAAACTACAAAGGAATAGTCATAGCAGGAACAGGCCTCGGACACACACCAGAAACACTCATCCCCACCCTAGAAAAAGCAACACAACAACACAACATGACAATAATCATGACCACCCAATGCCTCTGGGGCCACGTAAAAATGAACGTATACGACACAGGCAGAAAACTCCTAAAAATAGGCATAATACCCGGCGCCAACATGCTCCCAGAAACAGCCTACGTAAAACTAGGACACATACTAGCACACACACAAAACAAAGAAGAAATAAAAAAACTCATACAAACAAACATA
>JBHLKN010000002.1:0-49177 GCA_048886645.1 Candidatus Hodarchaeota archaeon
CCTACTTTTTCTTTTTCTAAGGTTTCAGTAATGTTACTAAATTCACGTACCTTTCCTTCCATCGCGCCTACGTTTGTTTTAATGTTTTCAATAACTTGGTTTATTGACTGTTTTATCCCCTCAATTTTTAGAAAGACTTCTTCACTAGTTTTATCTATAAAGCCATCTATTGTACTTACTAATTGCTCCATTCTTTCTTTTTCAAGGTCAACCGTTTCCTTAATCTTGGTTTCAAGCTCTTTCATCGCTTGTTTGGCTTTTTCCAGATGGGTGCTAACTTCTAGCAGCCTGTTTTCTGCACCTTCTACTCCTGTTTTAAGCGTTTGAGTCAAATCCCTGTGTTTTTCTTCGGTTTCTTTAACTATATCTTCAACTTTTTTGATTCCTTCATTTTTCTTCTCTATTAAACTATCTACACTTTCAGAAACCATTCCATCAATAAGGGTTTTAAGATCCTCTTTAACCGATATTTCCGCTTCTATTTCTCCTTCTCCTCCATTTGTAGCTATTTCAGCTTCTCCTGTTGTTTCTATAGTTCCAAATTTTTGATTTATCGTATCTGTTATGGTCTCTTGAATACTTTGAAGCCACTCAAGACTCTCCTCTTCAAACTCTTTCAACATTTTATCTAGACTTTCTGCAGTAAGAGTTATCGTTTCTCCACTATTTGCTTTTAATCCCTCAATATTTTGCTCCAAATCCCCCATTATCGTCTTTATACCATCTTCTAAATCGCTTTTTGCAGACCCTAAAGTTGTTTTCATATTGTCTAATGTATCCGATATCCCTTCACCACTTTCCTGTTTAGTCTCCTCACAACTTTTCTCAGCATTTTCCATAATGGCGTTTTGTAGGCTTTCAGCCACTTTAAGAACGCTTTGGAAAACTTCGGAGATCTTATCTTTAATCCCTGGCAATGTCTCTGTTCCTTCTTCTAACATCGATATGAGCGCTACTTCCCCATTTTCTGCGTTAAGAATAAGATCATTAATTACATTACCTGCACTTTCTAAAACCTCTCCTTCAGCGTTATTAACTATTTGACCGCCCTTTTCCCGAAGTTCTGAGAAAATTCCTGTTATATTTTGGGACTGTTCCTCATTCATCTTTTGAGCAGTCTTCTCCTGATCCGTCAAACTTCTACTTAACCTGTCAAGAAACGAGCTAACCTTTTCCTTGAAATCCGTTTTATGTTTGGTTATAAGATTTTGCAACTCTCCCCTTTTGCTAGCAATGTTTAACCCTTGAATTAGCTGATACATTTCTTGAGCACGTTCTTTGCCAAAAATTTTTTTCGCCATTTTTTCGTCGAAAACTGGCTGAAGTTCATCTATAACTTTTTGAAGGTTTGTAAGTTCCCTAGATAACGTTAAATCAAACTGAGTTATGGCGTCTATTTGATCAGTCAATAAAAGTTCGAGGCTTGGCGGTATATCGCTTTTAAGTTTACCTGCTTCTTTCTCAATATTTGTAGTTACTTCCTCTACCGCCTTTAATAAGGAATTTTCATAGTTCTTTGTAGTTTCATCTATCGATTGTAGAAAAGCCTTTAATCCCTTGTTTATCTTCTCTTTTAAATCTTCTTCCTGAAACTTTTTCATTGATTCTTTTAAGAATGAAAACTCTGTAACTACTTCATCTTTACTTTGAGTTATGCTTTCCTCTATTTCTTTCATACAGTTATCAATCGTGTTTTTCGTAATGTTTTCAGCTTCACTAGTAATAGCTTGTATTTTTGATAAAAACAATTGTGTTGTCTTTTCTATAACGTTTTCTATATTTTGCGCAGTTATATCTGCTTGATTAGAAATTTTTTCGTTTTGTTGCCCAGTTACCTCTAAATTTTTCTCTTTTAGATCTATTATCTGTTTAATCGCCTTTTCATAGATATCTCTTATAAGGTCTAAAGATTCTTGCTTTGTTTCCTCAATTTTCGATGAAGAAACATCCACTTTAGCCTTATTTTCATTTACCATATTGCCAAAGATTATGTTTAGTGATTGCCCCAAACCCTGTCTTAACGAAGTGTTGATTTGATCCGCTTTTTCTCGAACACCTTCCAAGATTTCCTTCGTTTTTTGAGCGCTATCTTCGACAAAACTGCTTACTTCACCTTTAATCTCCTTTAACCTCCCTTCTTCTAATCCCTCATATTCTGAGGCTTTTCCTCCTAATGCTTGTAAGATGTTTTTATGTTCCTCTATTATAGCGTTCCAATCTGCTGAAGAGGCTTCTATCACTTGCCTTGTTTCTTCCCCCTTTTTTGAAACGTTTTCTTGAAGGATTTGAACAGCATCTTGAAGCTTGCTATTTACTTCTTCTTTCACCTCTATTAACGAATTCTTTCCTTTCTCTATCTCCTCTTCCAATCCCATGTTAAAGCTTTCTTGAGCTCCTTCTAAAGAACTCTTGACCTCGTTTGCAAAATCTAGGTAAGAATTTACAAGTTTTTCAAGCTCTAACTTGGCGGAAGCATTAAAATCTTCCAATATTTTCGTTACCCGACCCAGTAAACTGTCAAGGGTTGTTCTAATTTTATCAACCCAACCTACCGATGTGATTTCTATTCCTGCCTTCAATCCATCTTGCTGAGCCTTTATTCCGTTTTTTATCTTTACTGATAAGGATTCTACACTCGTTAGACTGTTTTGAACGCTCTCACTAAGGTTGCTTAAAGCCTTCTCTATCCCCTCTTTAACACTATTAAGGTAGCCTTGTACTAGGGAAGTTCTTCCTTCTTTAAACCCATTTAATGCATCTATTATTGCTTGCGAAACATCTCCTGCACTATTCTCAAGAACTTCTAACTGTTCTTTCATCGTGTTTTCTACGTCATCCCTCAATGAGGAAAAATGAGCTTCTAAATCCGCATATTTCTCAGCAGTCTCTTTTGAAATCAACTCTCCTGCGTTGTTTGAGCTCGTTCTTAAGTCCATGCTAAACTTTGTGAAAATTGCCCCAAACTCTTCAGAAATTTCTTTAATAGGAGTTTCGATAGCATTCATGAGCTCTGACATCTTCTGATTTAAGGAATCGATAAGGTTGTTAGTCACGGTATCCAAAGAAAATTTAGCATGTTTCCAAATATCATCTATATCCCCAGAGATCCCTCTAAGTTCCTCTTCAAGCTTTTTTTCAGCTTCAGCTGTAAGAACAATGCTTGGCGCAAGGGCAGTGTAAAGATCCACTTTTCCCGCTATTTTTTTTACGAAACCCTTTCCCACAAGTTTATCAAGTGTCTCAGTAATCTCACTAGAATCCTTTTTTAAGTGTAAAGCTACTTCCTCTGCTGTTTTCGCTCCAAAAGCTGTAAGAACATTATATGCTTCTGCTTGAAGCTCCTCTAATCCTATTTTCTTCAAAGGTTCAATTACCGACATCTTCCTCCACTCTCAAAAATTTTAATATTTTATTTTAAAAGATTTTAAAATGACATATAGCACTCGTAACCTATATTAAAGGTTCCTAAATGTTATTATATGTTTATATAAATGTTTTTGCCTTTATTTCAAATCTTTTTCGAGGGTTGATTTAGCCCTTTCACCTTCTTTATGGATGCTTTTTCCTTGTTTTATTGAATCTTTTATCGCTTTTTCTGCGTCGGCTTTTACGTCGTTTAGGGTGTTTTCTGCACTTTTGCCGAAGGAGTCTATAGCGGTATTAAACTTCGTTATCAAGACGTTTGAACTCTCTGTTACGCTTTGAGAAGTTTCTGTGAAAACGTTTTCAACCGCAGTTTTTTCTTCAGAAAACAGTGTTTTGACATTGCTCACTAAGGTTTCTAATTGCCCAATAATACTATTTTTAGCTACTAATATTTTCTCTTCCAGCGTTTTTGACTGTTCCTCTAATTTAACGTCAAAATTGTTTAGCGTAGAATCTGCTGTATTCACTATGTTATCTCTCGTTTGAAGTATTACTGATTGTTCATCCATCTTTGCTTGGTCTATCGTGTTTTTGAATTCATTCATTTCTGCTTCAATTTTTTCTTCAAAACTTTTAACATGAGCATTAAAGTTTTCAACGATCTTCGACTTAGTACTCTCAAAAACTTGTTGAAACTCATTAGTTTGAGAAGAAATAACATCGATTATGGATGACTTTGTTTCCGTCAATTTTGCAAGAAATTTCTCAACAGAAGACTCCAGAGTTTTCAAAAAGAAATCCTCATATTTTATGGCCAAATCCTCAATTTCACCAAGTTTTTCAACAATCCTTGTATCAATATTTGCTCTAAGCTCCTCGGCTGTTTGGTTAAGTCTATCTATAGCGTCTTTAATCGTTGAATCAAACATTCCCTGAAACGCCATAAAAGAATCTGTCACCGCCTCTAATGTCTTAAGAAGATCACTTTGAAAGTCCTGTTTCAACCCTGTAACGGTTTGTCCTATTTTTTCCGACTGTTCCTTAGTAGTTAAATCAATATCTTCAAACGCCTTAGTTTGAGCTCCTCCAAACTTATCTTTTATTCTTGTAAAAGCGTTTTCTAACTCACTTTCAAGGCTTTTAGTACTATTAACTATCTCCTGATTCACCTTTTTTATCGGTTCACCGATAGTTTCTCGAACTTTTAAAAGAGCCTGCTCCCGTTGAGTTGAATGCCCAGTTAATAGATTTGTTAATTCATCTTTATGGGTAGTTATTAATCCGGCCAGGCTTGCTGTTCCTATGTTAAAAGTTTTTTTAACATTTTCTAGTTCCTCGGAAAACACTCCTTCCAAGACTGATTTATCAAGTTTTTCCGAAAACTCTTGTTCTCGTGAGTCAATTCCTCCATCTATCCTGCCTTTCATCCCTTCTAATTCACTTAAAAACTTTCCCGATACCGCGCCTATGGAATCTTCTGCTTCTTTTTTAAGCCGAGAAACCTCGTTCTTAATCGCTTCAATATTTGCACTAAAATTTTTACTTAAACCCTCCTTAGCTCCATCTAGGTTTGAAATCTCGTCATCCAGAGTCTTAAGAATCTCCTCTATATTTCCAACAGTTTCTTTAACCTTTTCTAAACTTTTTTCACTCAAGTCTTCTCACTCACCTTTTCCTAACTTTTCAAAAAAACTTTTTTTGTGTTCTAAACTGCTTGAAACTGCTAAAGCTTTTTGAAGAATCTCTTTTTTCCTCTCCTCATCCCCTGCTATTTCGCATAATTTTAAGGCCGAATAAAGATAAGCGCTCGCTATGGCGTTCATGTTCTGGCTTGAAAATTCCCTTGAAATATCTTCAAGAACGTAAACTGCTTCTCTTGCCATACTTTTACCTTTCCATTCTGTGCCTATCTTAGTAAAGAATTCTGAAGCTTGTATCAAAAGCATCTTTGCAAAAATCGGCTTATCAAGCTCTATAAACGCTTTTGAAGCCTCATCATAAGTAATACCAGCTCTCTCAACATCTCCAGCGGCAGTATACAAAGCCCCACTTAAAGTAAAAAGCGAAAAAGCATCATGCAAAAACTTCTTCTCAAGAGTTCTCTTAGCCAATTTCTCAATTTTTACGGCCAAATCATAAATCCTAAATGATTCTCCCCCTTCTTCCACTATCTCCTGTCCCATCTCAGAGATTTTACGAATTAAAGTAGCTGAAGCTTTCCAACCCTTATCTATTTCCGCCGTCACCAAATCCACATAAACATAAAGCATGGTAATAGGATCTATCTCCTCTTTCTTATGAAGCAGTTCAAAAAGCGCATTAGATGCAATTTGAATAAAACCATTTGCCACTTCTACAATGCCTTTACTTCTCAGCCCTTCTAATCCCTCTTTCACAACATTGGGAACAATATTCATTTCAATCTCCTGAACGGTCGAAATATTTAAAGGCATCCTTGCTAAAAATTTCAAAACTTTTCTCTCTTCATCAGAAAGAGCGTTTAAAGGAGCAGGCATTAACCTCTCAAAAATATCGTCTCCGCCCATCTCTTGCCATTTTTCCATAGTAATCTCTATAGAAGGATCTCCTACAAAATCCGCAATAGATGTCAAGATATAGATTATAGAAAAAGGTGTTCTATCCGTCAAAAGCACAATGTTCTTACGAACCTCATCTGCCAAACTTGAAATATTTGCCCCCTCTGTTACCCTATTAATAAGTATTTCAGCCTCCCTAACCCCCAAAGCCCCTAGTTCTACCAAAGAGAAACGATCCATAAGAAAGCTTTTCTCCCCAAAATAAGGCAAAAACCTTTCATCCAAAGCAAAAACAAAAAGTGCATTAATTTTCTCTCCCTCAAGCCACTCAACAAGATTTGTGAAAAACCGAGGCAGGTCCAAATAACCCTTCAAAATAAAACGTTCAAAACAGTCCATCAAAAAAATAACATTTAGCCTACTAGCTTCTAAAAACTCTTCAACCTCTTTAAAACTATTTTTAACCGTTTCTTCAACCTCTGAAAGCTCCAAACCAGGAAAAATTAACGGCACTTGTGGAAGAGAAGAAACAATCTTTCTTATTCTCCTATCCTCTGGAGGGAAGAACGCTAAAAGATCCTCCACAATTTTCATAGCAAAACCCTGAATATCCCCACCAAGAGGTATAGAAAAACTTGATACCTTCCAACCTTCAGTCTCCGCTAAACCCCTAAAAAGCTTCAAAAGAAGTGATTTACCAGATCCAGCTTTTCCTGTAACAATTACACCCCTTTTCCCTTCCTTCCTACTTTTAATACCATCAAGAATGTTCCTAAAATCGTTCAAAATTTCAGATCGAGCAACAAAATTTTTCTCTGAATCAAAAGAAGACAAACTCGGAAAAAGCATGAAAAAATCAACCCTACAAAAAACTAATTACTTTATATTATTATACATCTTTAACTATTTCAAAATTTTCTCTCTTTAAAAATACTCAAAAAATCCTTAAAAAATGAAAAAACACCTTTAGAACCCCTAAATTTTTTAAAAACTTGTAAATCAAATTTTTTAAAAATCTATCAAAAAGTAAACCAAAAAAAAGATAAGTCTGATATTCCTTTTTAGATATAAAAGAAAAGTAAATAGATTATAAAATCCTTTTCAAAGTTCTAAAAAGGCTGGAAGGAGTTTTTTATTGTGAAACGTGACGCTAGTGGTCGCTTGCACGTAAAATGCGTTATCTGGGGACCGCAATTAAGCGGGAAATCCACCATATTCAATGTTCTACTTTCTCGGATGGAGAGAGTTGTTTCCCAAAACTCGATCATCAAAACTTCCACAGAATTCGGGAAAACAATGATGTTTGATTATGCTCCTCTCAGACTAAGTGAAAACGTAGTAATAGATCTTTATACAACAGGGGGAGCCTCCTTGTTCTATGCTTTAAGACGAATGATTCTTCAAGATTCTGACTGCGTGATTTTTGTCGCAGACACATTAAGAAATGCAGCTGAAAAAAACGTAGAGAGTTTAAGAGAATTAAGAGCCTACTTACACCAACTAAAAATAAACCCGAAAATCCTCTTCCTACTCAACCAAAGAGGAGACGTTGTAGAGCCTATAACCCGTTTTGAATTTATCCAAAATTTAGGCGACCTTGGCATATACGGTCCAGACGTATACGAAGTATCTGCAACAATGGGTTTAGGCGTTTTTGAAGCCTTCAAAATGATGATGAAAAAAACATTAAAAAAAGAAGAAGAACCTAAAAAAGTAGAAATAATCGAAGAAAAACCCTTTATTATTCCTGAAACTATCCCTCTTGAAGAAAAACCCTTCGAAACAAAAATAGAATACCCCTCACCTATAACTGCAGAAACCGAAAAACCCATCATAAAAGAAGACGAAGAAATTTTACCAGAACTAAGCCCCATAAAACGCTCTAAACTAATAATTTTACGCAGATTAAAAAAACGATTAGAAACCCAACTCTATTCCGCAGATAAATATCTAAAAATAACGCCAAAAGAACTCGATGAAATAAGAACCCAACTAAAAGAAATAGAAGCCGAAGAAGCAACGCTTCTCTACGGAAAATAACACCCAAAAACAGGAAAACATAACTAACTATTCTACCCTATCCCCCTACTTTCCCGCCTTTACCTACCTATTTTTTGAAACGTTCAATTACCATCCTCTTTATCTTACTCGACTTTATGTCCCCATACCGTTTTAAACGAACAATCTCTACATCAACTCCCCGCCGAGCAAGTTCTTCTTTTAAAACGTTTTCATCAACTTCCTGATCATAACCCAAAGCAATTAAGTCAGGCTTCAACTCCTCAATTATTCTCAATCTATCATCCTCATAACCCAAGTGAACCTGATTTACTGGCTTTAAAGACTGAACCAAAAACCGCCTTTCTTCAGCCGAAAAAATAGGCGGTTTCCCCTTTTCTTCTACAACACTTGAATCAAGGGCAACAACCACAATAAGCTCTCCTCCTTCCTCACCAAGTTTCCGTGCCTCCTCAAGAAAAATAACATGAGCCGGATGAATAATGTCAAAAGTACCAAAAACCATAACCCGAAAACCCATATATACACCCAACCGTAAATTAACAACCCCATAGTTAAACCATCAAAGAATACACATATTGTTGACATAACATAAAATATCTAAAAGTTTTCACTACTATATTTACATGGAAAAAAGCTAAACTGTTCACAACAAACAAAGATAAATAAGGTCATTGTTTTTGAATCTTATTGAAATGTGGAGAGATCAAAAATGCGTCTTGCCATGTTTAACGGAATATTTGCTGGCATCGGCGCAACAATCCTCGCTTTTGCCTTAATAAATGATAGTTTACCAACCTTTTTTATCTCACTTTTATTTTTAATGATCGTGGGAATTATAGCCGTTTGGAATACTTTTAGTGAGGTTTACATCAACACCGAAGGCTTCGTACATCCTGAAGATAAACTGATCGGCAACTATTTATTTTTTTGTTTCATAATCGCAGAAATTCTAACTTTTGGCTACTTCTACAAAGGCGCTCGACCAATAAGCTTCATAACGGGCTTAGGAATATTTGCCGGTTTAATTTTCCTATTCTTCCTGACTCTCCTACAAGGAATAAACCCTCTAGCCGTGGTACAAGGAACAGTAACGCAGAAAGATTACATTCAAAAAGAAAAAGAAGCCACTGCCCGAATACTCATCTTCGCTATATTTTTAGGATTAATTATTGCAGGCATAGAAATGGCCTTTCTTGCCGCTTACGATCAATTAGAATACTCCATAGCCGCAACAGCTCTTGGAATAACCGCGGCAACCATCACAGGCATATTCAGCCTTTTATTGCTAACAAGACAAAATTTCCCAGTTTAATAATATAAATAATAGCCTATGATAAGTTTGATTATCAAATCTTACTTAAAAAACCTTATTTTTTCAAAAAACTTTTACTTTTTCCATTTTTACCTTATTAAATTAGTTTAAAGCTTTAAAATCTGAATATAAACCAAATAATAAATCTTTTTATGTCCGATGTATCCAGTATTCCATGCATGTAAATAAAGGAGTAACTTTAATGCAAAAAAAACGAGAAGAATCTCCGTTTCAAATAGCTTTCAAATTAAACGATCTTTGTAAAAAGTGCGGATATTGCGATAATTGGATCAATTGCCCTGGTCTTGAAAACTGTACCGGTTGTGGAAGTTGTACGGTCGCATGCCCCCATGAAGCAAGAATATTAGTGCCTGATAAAAGAGAAAGAGGACAGGTAAAGATCAAGGTTGAGGGAGAAACCTATTTTCTGCCTGAAAGAATCACAGTATTAAAAGCTTTAGAGACGATAGGTTACCGCTTCTCCTCCTTCCCCGAAAAAGACACAATTTTCGCCCCTTGCAGAACTGGAGGTTGCTGGAGCTGCGCTGTGGAAATCAATGGGATGCTAAAGCCTTCCTGCATCACACCGGTTAAAGAAAACATGAATATCAAAATAACAGAACTGGAAAACTTTACTCCTATACGTCTTGTTAGGGGTTTTTCCGGACATCCCGTAGGCGGGGTAGGCACACCAGCTGAACTTAAAAGAATCCGAGGATACATTGAAGTCGCTTTTTTTGCCCAAGGTTGCTGTTTTCGATGTCCTTCCTGCCAAAACTGGCACATAACCTATTCTTCTAAAGGCGAACTTCTAACACCTAAAGAAGCTGCGATAAAAATCACAGAGTATAGAAAAATCCACCAAGTAGACCGCATGGCGATAAGCGGCGGAGAAAGCACCCTAAATAAACCATGGCTCCTCCAGTACATAAAAGAGGCAAAAAACCTCAACAAAGATGAAAAAGCCCGGGTCCACGTCGACACCAACGGAGCAATACTCACCCCGGACTACATAGACGCCCTCCTAGAAGAAGGAATGACCGACATAGGCATCGACGTAAAAGGTCTAGAACTTGAAACCTTTATGAAAATCACAAACCTCCATGATAAAGAACTCGCCCAAAAATATTTCGAAACAGAATGGAACGCAGTAAAATACATAATAGACAACTACTGGCAAGATGTGTTTTTAGGTTTAGGAATACCCTATAACCCAGTCCTAATTTCCCTAGAAGAGGTTAGAAAAATCGGGGAAAAAATCGTTAAATGGGAACCAAACATACAAGTATGTGCTTTAGACTACCGCCCAGAATTTCGAGCAAAACACCTCATATGGCCAACAATCGCCGAAATGATGAAAGTAAAACAAACCTTAGACGAAACCGGCCTAAAAAACGCTATGTGCCAAACAAAAGGAGGCCATATAGGACCATGAAACACCGCGATTACTCCCACCAAAAAAATAAGTTGAAATTTGATAGGAGTGTTTGGGTCCCTCAAGCCCTAAAAATAGAAGAAGCGATCAAGCTAGAACCAATCCTCAAAAAATACCTAGTAAAAAAAGGAATCGATTTCAAATCTAAAGAAGCCCTCCGCCTTTACAACCTCCTAATAGCACGAGAAAAATATGACCTCGACCTAGAACTACCTAAAAACGCTTTAACCCCAACTTCTCCCCTACGCTTCGCTTTCCTCAAAGAAACCATCAAGCCGAAAAACGATGTTTTAGAAATAGGAACAGGAGCAAGCGCCATCATAGCACTCCTTGCAGCAAAACATTTCAATGCAAAAGTCTTCGCCACAGAAAAAGACCCTCAACTGTACGAATACGCTAGACTAAACGTTAAGAAAAACAGGTTAGAAGACCGCGTAAAAATAATCCCAGCAGAAAAAAACAACGTTATAAAAGGAATAATAGGGGAAGACGTTAAATTTGATGCCATCCTTTCAAACCCTCCATGGTATAAAGAAAAAGAAACAAGAGGGAAAGCATTCTCAGGAAAAACCCACGAACTCAGCGATCAAACCCTATCATCCCAAATCATAAAAGAGGGAGTAGAATTCCTAAAAAAAGAAGGAATAATAGCGTTACTTTTAAGCGCAAAACACCAAGAAAGAATAAAAAAACTTGAAAACCAAATGAAAAACCTAAAACTCAAAACAATCCTCATAAAACTAACAGCAGGAAAAAGAACCCGAGCAATCCTCATAGGAAAAAGAAAAATATATTAGTTATAATAATACCTTAAAAAAATGCGGGGCCAGTGGCTCAGCTAGGTAGAGCGACAGAAAAGAGAAAAACTCGTCGAAGCTCTTAGCCTCCAAAGGGAAAGTAACCTGTTGGTCGGGGATTCAAATCCCCTTTGAAAATATGTTAAAGTTTGATAGGAGTTTTCGGTTCTTGGTTCTTCTTCCTGTATTGTCTATTTTTTCTCTTCTTTGATTTCAATTTTTGCTAAGGTAAGGAAATCTTGCCTTATGGCTTCAATAAATGCTTCGTGTGCCTTTCTAGTATTGTCGTCAAATTCAACCTTTGACGCTTGAATTAACTCTTCCAAGAAGAATTCTTTCTTCTGATCTGCTAAAATACGGGCAGTCCTCAAAATCTTTTTAACATCATCCCCTACCTCAGCTTCTTCAATCTCTTCATAGCTCAAAGAAATCGTGACTTTATCTTGAAGCACTGACGTGGGGGTTATACCGAAAATCTGAATAACTTCTTTATCTAGATTAAGCTGTATATCAAGGACACCAAATGTATCAGAAGAATAGATATTCCCATACTTTTCCTCAACACACTCCGCAAAACAAAGTACTTTTTCTTCCAAACGTTTACTTGGCTTATCACTCAAAATCAACACACAATAAAAAGTGCCAGTATAAACAAAATAGTAAGGATGAGTAGGATAAACTTTCATCGTTTCTAAACTAGTTCTTACAACTTCTTTTGTAATATCTTTAATAGCTGTGAAGAAACCGCTCACCAAATTCCTATCTACGACACTTCTCTCCTCAGTAATAACCCCAGAAGGGGTCTGATCATATAAAGCAAAACTCTGCAAAATAACCATAATCCTGCGAATCTTCTCCCTATCAAGACGCTCCTGTTTACGAGTTGAGTAAAACCTCGATAAAACAACCGAAGAAAAAGTACCCATTGCCATTAAAATTAAGTACGGTGAATAATCTAAAAACTGATCCATGAAAGTTGCCTTTATAACCAATAAAAGTTGTAACGATTGGGGCATGTAATTCTTTAGGCAAGCTTTTATATTGATATAATATGTCCCTTCATCCAAGGAATTGGTTTTTATATTTAGCTTGTATACGCCTTCACCTACCTCCTCTAACTGGCCCGAACCATAATCCCACTCATAGGTAAGGTTAGCGCCAGTGAGCAAGGAACCCTGACTGTCGCTGAAAGTGACTTCGAACACGGCTGTTTCTCCAATTTCCCTAGTAAGGGTAATTTTGTCAGCGCTTAAAGTGGTTGATATGGGGATTATTTCAAGAGTAAGTTGCAGAGACTGGCTGTCATAGTTCTCCTTGGAAGCAGTCACGTTGATGCAGTAGGTTCCCAAGTCCAAGTAACCAGTATCTATTGTTAAGTTGTAGACGCCGTTGCCTATTTCGTTTAATGGCTCCGATCCGTAGCTCCATTCGTATACAACTTTTGCACCTGTTATGGGGGCATCGTTATAGGTGTCTCTGAAGGCGACTTCTAAAGCTGCTGCTACACCAGACTCCCTCACCAGGATGGTGTAAGGCGCGTTTAAAGCCGTTGAAATGTTAACCACGTTAACCTTTATCGGAAAGCGTTGGCGTTCGAACCCTGGAGCAATGGCGTTAACCCAGACAGGGTAATATAGCCCCGAATCAATTGTTTGAGGTGCTTGGAGGGTTACTGTATAGCTGCTCAAAACGGGATCATTGTGTTTTTCAAAACCGAATCCTCCCATCCAAGGTGTTCCATTGTAGGTTATCTCTATTTGAGCGTTTTCGACAAGTTTCAGTTTACTCTCAGAAATGTTGAAGTAAGCGTAGTAAACGCTGAAATTTACATAGTCGCCGTATGTAGCCTTGACTTCTGGGGGCAGAATATAATACGTGCTCTCTGATTCTATAATTAAACCAATATTATCTACATAAATTTGGGTTGTATTGGAGTAAGGTTCACTGCCATAAGCGTCATTTGTAACAACCAACTCGACTTTAAACTCTAAATAGCTCGGCAAACGCTCGTTTAACCATTCTGAGAGCTTCATTCCTTCAGCAGAGGTAATTTTAACGTAGGTCCATCCACTACCCGGCCCGGTGAGGTCTCTGAGTCTGCCTTCCCACATCAACGTGTCGTTGATCCAAAACCGAAGGTTGATCCTATACCTTATCTGCCATGTCTCGTTATCTGCTGCCATAACATAGTAATCGAAAACAAGCCTAGCACCCTCTTCAGTTTCTGGAATTGGAGTGTGCCTATCAACCATAACAGTTTGACTCCACCAAACTTTATCGTCTTCATCGTAGTCGTAATATGATCCTTCAAGATCCCCATCAATTCTCAGAAGTATGTTGACTTCTCCAGGCCCAGTTTCGTTCTGATGAGTTGGATCTCCGGTCCAATAAGTTGTCATGTTATTCTGATGAGAGGGTGCGTCGTAGGTACCGTTGTTCCATGGTTTGTATGTGTCTTCAAAGGTACCGTTGATGAGCCAATTTTCTTCGCCATCCGTCACGTAAGTTGAACGGCTAGGTAGATCAGGTGATTGCAGGCTTTCAGACGTATCGTAAGCCTCTTCATACAGATTAAAAGGGTCAAAATATACGGATAATAACGTTGAAGTGACAAATAAGACTAATAAAAATCCAGTTAGAAACGACTTTTTTTGGGTTTGATAAACCATACCCATTTGGTATATCAAACAAATATCCCCCAATAAAGAATGATACTTCTCTAAAAGAATAAGATATTATTAATTAAATATTCTCAACAAACGATATAATCATTTTTCCTATTTTGTCGAATAATATCTGCTTTAAATCCAAATTAATCCAATGACGTACCAAACACAAGAAATCCTTATAGGAAAAATATATTAAAAAACATATTAGTTAATAATAACACAATAAAAAGCCACAAGGGCCAGTAGCTCAGCTAGGTAGAGCGACAGAAAAGAACAAAAACCCGTCGAAGCTCTTAACCTTCAAAAGGAAAGTAACCTGTTGGTCGGGGGTTCAAATCCCCTCTGGCCCGCCATCCTCTTTCGCTTCCTTTTACTTCTTTTAAAACGAATGGTTCTTTTTAACAAGAATCTAAAAAAAGATGTGATTTTTATAAAGAATTAATAGATTTTTAACGATTTTTCTTGTTTTCGGGAGAAACATAAATATTCTTTTTTACTAATTATATTATTAGGAAACCTCTTAACATGTTAAGAACCATCTGAAAACGATGCTGTTTTTAACGTGTTCTTTCTAAGGAGTGGGTTTTTATGAAACTATTCCATGTAGTTAAAGACGATTTAGAAGAAATTAACGAAGCAGAATTTTACGAAGGCGATGTATACGTAGTAGACGATGGAATGCGAATTTTCATATGGCGAGGCAAAGATTGCACTGTTGATGAAAAGTTCGTCGGAGCATGGCTCAGTAACAAGCTAGATATGGACAGACGTGGGTACCCCAAGGTTGTCTCGTGTACTCAAGGAGACGAACCGCAAGATTTGATAGATTTGCTTGGCGGTGCTCCAAAAGTGAAGCCTGGAGGGACTCCAGGACTCCTAGCACACGTAGAAGTGGAGAAAGAAGTGTTTAAACCAAAGCTTTACAAGGCGATAGGTCCTGAAAACTTCGAGGAAGTGCCTCTTGCAAGGTCAAGTTTAGTCGGTGATGACGCTTTTGTTTTAGACGACGGTCTTAACATCTATGTTTGGCTTGGTCGTGGTGCTTCTGCGCTTGAAAAGTTTGAAGCAGGTCGTATCGGGCGGAAGCTTGATTCTGAGAGAAAATTTACACCTCAAGTGATCGTTATACATGAAGGCGAAGATGAGCCACCGAAATTTAAAGAACTCTTAGGATAAGAAGGTACAAAGAACGAAATAATTCCTTTTTAGGCGGTAAAGCGGTCGATTTTTTAGACCTCACCCTTTTTTTATTTCTTTTATAGGATTTTTGTGATTATTGGCGCGAGGAGTCTAATGGTTATTGGTATTTTTGCGCGGATCATTTTTTCAAGCATCCCTTGTCTTATAAATTTTAAAAACTTCTCAACTTTTTTATCATTATGAGCTATTTTATCCCAAAGTTTTCTTACATATAGTCCGTTTTTTATCGGTTTCTGTAAAATGCTTTTCCAAGTTTTTTCGTAGTTGGAAAGCGGTGTGTTTCCTTCTAAATGTTTGGCTATTGTTTGTCCTGCTATTTCTCCTGCTATTATGGCGGGAGGCATGCCTGCTCCAACATGGACGATGACTTGTCCTGCAGCATCCCCCACGAGCAAAACGTTTTTGTAAAAGGTTTTCTCCAAAGTTCCTCCTACGGGGACATGGGCAGCTATAACGCTTTTAACAGTAGTGTCTTTTAAAAGGTTTGAAGCTTGAGGATGCTCTTTTATAAAACGCTGTAAACAGCCTCTCAAAGTGTCCTCTGACCGCATATAGGGTTTACGAATCCCTGTACCTACGTTGACCATCCCGTTTCCTTTAGGAATAATCCAGGCATAAGCCCCTGGGCTATAATCTTGCCCTATATACATCCTGCAAACATCCTCTTCCCCCGAAAAATTATCCATAACATATTGGCGTGCTGTAACCAAATCAAGGTCTCTGTAACTTTGAAACATGTTCCCTTGTTTCGCGACGGTGGAATCAGCTCCATCAGCTCCTACAATAACACTACCCCTCAAAATTTTTCGTTCACCTTTCTCTTCCTTCTTCTTCACCATTACTCCCTTAACTCCTTCTTCCCCCGTTTCAAGTTGAACGCATCTTGTGTTTAGGAGAAGTTCTGCTCCCGAATTGACAGCCTCCCCTACCATCCATTGAACATATCTCCTTCGATCGATAACATAAGCATCAAAACTAACCCGCCGTTCATATCCAAAAGGAGAGACAAGGGAGATCTCTTTCGTAATGTTTGTTGAAAACTTTTCACTCTCTAAAAGGAGAGAAAAGAAGTCTCCTTTTTCGGGAATTATCTTAAAAATTTCTTCTAAACCTGGCATGAACTCTCCACAGCGAACTCTATACTCAGGTTCGGGCATTTGCTCAATAATCACAGTTCTTAAACCGAATTTCGCTGTAGTAAAAGCTATAGCTGCTCCGGCAGGTCCAGCTCCAATAATTACAACATCATAGAAGGAATCATTTCTGACCAAAAAATTCACCATACCATGGTAAGTAAAAGAAAAATAAGTATTTTTATTCCAAGCAAACAAAAAATCCGAAAAACAAAGAGAAAAAAAGCTTAAAATAGAGGATTTAAAATATTTCGAAGTCGCCTTCTTGCAACAGTTTCGGTATTATACCAAGGATCGGTATTAGCATCCTTATAACCAATACTTTTGCGTCGCTTGCTGCCATGGTGTGAAATTGGTCTTCAAGATAGTCTATTTTAAGGAATGCTAGGATGAGGTCCATGTTTGCTGCAAGCCATCTTGCATCTGTTTTCGGTATTTTTGGATCTAAAGAGCTTACTCCTTTTTTTGCAGCTTCAAGCTCCTCATAGAACCTCATAAGCTGCTCTTCTACTTCTTCCCTCAAGTCGCTCTTTATTATCCAAGTACTTACCAAAAAACTGGCAGTTACCAGGAAAATTAGCACCATGAACGCGAGAAAATCTGCTAACCAAAAGCCCGCGTAATAAAGATATGCAACATCTACCAAAGCAAACACGAGTACCAGCGAGGAGGCTTCCATGGCAAATTGTGTAAACGGCCTCCACCGTTTTTCCATGAGGACAACATCGGCTGGAGCTGAATAGTGGTAACTTCTCAAAAGTTTCCATATAAGAAATACTGTGCCTAACATTAGACAGATCACGTAGCCGAGAATAATCCGTTCAAGGCCCCATACGAACATGATTAAAATGTCAAGGGAGGTTAACGCGCCAAATCCTTCATCAAGCATTGCGCTGTAATCGTAGTAGATGAATCCTGCTGCTGCTAAAAATGCTCCAATGTTTGATACATGGCCAAACACCCATCGCGTATGCCGGCTTATCTCCTCAGGCTTAGCTTTGAGAAGACAGATGGTGCTTTCGAAATTACGAGTGTATACAACTCCGAACATTCTTAAAATCACGAAATGAACTGCAAGATAGAACGGTTGATATTGCCACTCACGATCATGCAAATAGTCACTACCAGGATTAGTATATTCGAATTCTACACCCTCAATAACATCGCTGGAAAGAGCGATAGCATAACCGATTAACCATATACCAAGGCAAAACGAAACAATGAACAGGACAAAAGTCTTACTGTGGTCTGGTAAGATTTTTTCGATCCACCAGCTATTTTTAGCTTTTTCCAAAGATTTATGTTTTGGAAAAATTTCCATAAAAACATCCGACATTTTTTCCAAAAAACCTTCAACCCCTCAAAAAAACGTGCTTATTTTCTTATAACGCTTCGAAAAATATAAATTTCACGTGTAAATTATCCCTCTGGGTTTCTAATCAAGTATAAAAAGAAAAGGAGAATGATGGATTGAAAACCTTGTTAATTGGCTGAGGAAGTAATATTTTTTGGTTATTATATTTTTGCTGTCCATCCTCCATCGACTACTAAAGCGTGCCCTGTAACATAATTTGAAGCTTCAGAAGCAAGATAAATCACTGTTCCAACCAAATCTTCTGGAACTCCGTATCTCCCTAACGGTACATTCATCTTTATCATTTGAGCAAAACTTTCTTCTTTGAGAAGATCTTCTGTCATTGGTGTAAGAAACGCGCCTGGACAAATAGCATTGACTTGGATGTTGTGTTTTCCCCAGTCTGTAGCTAAAGTTTTTGTTAGCAAAATTACTCCTGCTTTACTCGCATTATAGGCGGCAGATTCAGCAGAAGCAAATTTACCGGCGATACTTGCTATATTAATTATTTTTCCTGATTTTTGCTTTATCATATGCTTACCAACTTCTTGGGCGCATAGAAACTGTCCTTTTAGATTAACAGCTAAAACTTTGTCCCAATCTTCTTCTTTCATATCTTCTGTTGGCTCCATTCTAAGGATGCCTGCGTTATTAACCAAAATATCAATCTTGCCAAATTTTTCTAATGTTTGCTGAACTGCTACTTCAACATCTGATTTTTTGGTTACATCAACCTTTATTCCCAAAGCTTCTCTTCCTAACTTCTTTATCTCTTCAACAGCTTCTTTTGTGTCTAAAACATCTGTGACAACGACATTTGCTCCTACTTTTACCAATCCTATCGCCATGCCCCTTCCTAGACCTCTACTTGCCCCGGTAACTATTGCCACTTTTCCTGTTAAATCAAACAGTTCACACATTTTAATCAGCCTCCCCCCATAATAACTTCAAAGCTTTTTAAGACTTTTTAGTTTTTTAGGAAAAAACCGTTGATAATTTTAAAAAGTTCTTGGGAAACGGTTCTTTTCGGAATATATAAAGGAGAGTAAAACTGAAAATTCAAAAATGCTACCGAATTAAACTAAAGAGTAGGATAGGATTTTACTGATGGTCGACAAAATGCAAAAGAATTCTGAAAAGTATGAAATGTTAGACAAAGAAACAAAAAAGCATGGTTTAGCTGCACAAAAAGATGAAATAACAGGGGTATCGTTTCTATGATAGGCTTTCTCAGTCAACAAAAGATCCTCATAATAAAAAGGTTCTAAAGGACATAGCAGAGCAAGAGTTGAACCATTATCACATTTTGAAAAAATACACTGGAAAAGATGTAAAACCCTCTAAGCTGAAGATATGGTTGTATCTTTTTCTTTCAAAAATTTTCGGGATTACGTTTGCAATAAAACTCATGGAGCGGGGTGAAGAAGAAGCTCCTATTTCGTACGGCAAGATTTCTAAAGCTATACCTGAGGCCGAAGCTATTCTAAAAGAGGAAGAAGAACACGAAAAGTTGCTCATCGATATAATAGATGAAGAACGGCTTCGTTACGTTGATTCTATGGTACTAGGCTTAAATGATGCCCTTGTAAAGCTTACTGGAATGCTTGCAGGATGAACGTTAGCTCTCCAAGACACGCAGATTATTGCGTTAGTGGGATTAATTACCGGTATTGCAGCTTCCTTGTCAATGGCTTCCTCGGAATATCTTTCAACAAAGACAGAGGATGGTGATAGAAGTCCCTTAAGGGCATCAGTTTATACAGGCTCTGCTTATGTTCTTACCGTCTTGTTGCTGATCTTTCCTTTTTTCCTATTTACAAACATCTATTTCGCTCTGGCCTTCACGATTTTTAATGTAATTCTCATAATTTTCATCTTCACGTTCTATATCTCCGTCACGAAAGAACTTTCTTTCAAGAAGCGATTTTCTGAGATGGCGTCAATTAGTCTTGGAATAGCAGCTTTATCATTTTGTATAGGCTACCTTATACGGATAATATTTAACGTAGATATATAGAAAT
The DNA here is from genome assembly GCA_048886645.1 of Candidatus Hodarchaeota archaeon. Classification (GTDB taxonomy): domain Archaea; phylum Asgardarchaeota; class Wukongarchaeia; order Wukongarchaeales; family Wukongarchaeaceae; genus Wukongarchaeum. Next base: position 19,847 of record JBHLKN010000002.1, read on the forward strand.
CCGAGAAAGAAAAAAGAAGGTTTAGCATTAGACTATTTTTAGATAAACAAGGTTTATTAATTATCGTTCTTGTTATCCCCAAAGTTTTATGGGAATTATAAACTCGTGTAAGTCGAATTCTTGCTTTTTGAAAGGGAGTGAATAATATGAGTATTTTAGTGAGTCTTGGCGAGAAACCTAGAATAGTTTTAGATAACTTTTTCGACCCCATGTATGAGACCAGTCCTGATGGGTTGCCGGTTTTTAAGATGCTTCTTGGAGGCAAATGGGTTTTCTCAAGTAACGGCGTAACTTTTGATGTTTATAGTCCAATAGACGGCTCTCTTATAGCTAGAGTTGCTAAAGCAACCGTTGAAGACACTGAAAAAGCTATCGACATAGCATACAAGAATAAAGGCAAGATTAGGACAATACCTGCAATTGACAGGTTAGAGATTTTCGAAAAAGCTCGAGAACTCATATTAAAATATGAAAACGACTTCATAAACATAATAGTTACAGAAATGAGTAAAACGTTAAAAGGCGCGGAAAGCGAAGTCAAAGGCATCGCTGAAAGACTCAAACTAACCATGGAAGAAACAAGAAAAATATATGGTGAATACTTGCCAGGGGACTGGGTAGGCGACACCGTGGGAAAAATAGCATTGGTAATAAGAGAACCCAAAGGAGTAATAGGCGCAATAGGCACCTTTAACTACCCATTATTCATACCAGGTGCAAAAATAATCCCAGCTTTACTCGCAGGAAACTCTGTAATAGCAAAACCCTCAAGCGACCCCCCAATAGTACTCCTCATGTTTGGAAGAATATTAGAAGCCGCAGGTATTCCAAAAGGAGCTTTAAGCATAATACCCGGAAGCGGGAAAGAAGTCGGAGAAACCCTTGTTAAAAGCGAAAAAATCAGCATGATAAGTTTCACAGGAAGCACAAGCGTAGGCAAACAAATATCAACCATAGCCGTTCTAAAAGACCTACACCTAGAACTCGGAGGAAAAGCCCCGGCTGTCGTTCTTGATGACGCTGACCTAGATTTAGCGGCTAAAAAATGCGTTGAAGGCGCTTTAAAACATGCAGGTCAAAGATGCGATGCCATAAGCAGAATACTGGTCCAAGAAAAAGTAGCCGAAACCTTCGTAAAAAAAGTGCTAGAAGAGGTTGAAAAATGGAAACTAGCTGACCCAAGAGATCCAGAAACAAAAGTTGGACCCCTTATCAACGAAAAAGCCTTGAAAAAAGTCGATGAACTGGTAAAAGACGCGATAGACAAAGGCGCAAGCCTCCTAAAAGGCGGAAAATATGAAGGATTATACTACGAACCAACAGTCCTAAACAATGTGCCCCTCGAGGCCAGAATAGCTTGGGAAGAAACCTTCGGACCTGTTATAACAATAATTCGTGTAAAAAACCTTGACGAAGCCATAGAAATATCAAATAAATCAGAATACGGACTAGATGCTGCAGTCTTCACAAACTCCTTCTATAACGCATGGAAAGCGGCAAAAGCTCTCGAAAATGGGGAAGTTACGATCAATGATGCCCCAACTCACGGTATAGGCAACTTTCCATTTGGCGGTATCAAGGACTCAGGTCTTGGACGTGAAGGTCTTGGATACAGCATAGACGAAGTTACATCAATAAAAACAATTGTGTTCAATCTGGAACCTGCTGGCTTGGGTAAAAAGAGAATAACCCACTTCTAGAAAAACATCTTAAAAACTTGCCTCGTCCCCCCAATATCTTTTTTTTAATACCTATATTCGCCGATTTTTTACTATAGAAGTTATCAATTAAGATTTTGCTTTACTATTACTTTTTTTTCTTGCTTTCTTCACACCTTTTTAGAAAAAATAGAAATGCTATACCACAGTTGCAATACAGCGGTAAATGAAAAGGTTAATAAGGGTAAGTTTTAAGGCTAAAATGCCAAAACAACTGTTTTTTAGGGGGTAGTAAAAAATTGGTGAAAGTATTAGTACTTTTTTATAGTAAGACGGGTAACGTAGCTAAACTTGCAGAAGCGGTCGCTGAGGGAGCAAAAAGCGTAGAAGATGTAGAAGTTTCTTTAAAACAAGTTCCGGGAAGCGAAATATCAGGCATCCCAATTGCAACAAATCAAGATCTAGCTGAAGCGGATGGAATCGCTTTCGGTAGCCCCACGCGGTATGGAAACATGCACCACAAAATGAAAGAATTTATCGACGGAACTGGCGAATTGTGGGCGAAGGGAGCGTTAGAAAATAAAGTGGCAGGAGTATTCACAAGCACAGGTACTCTTCACGGGGGTCAAGAATCGACTATATTAACGATGATGGTTCCTTTATTTCATTTTGGTATGATAATTCTTGGAGTACCATACTCGGAAAAACGGCTGTTTAGTCTGGAAGTAGGCGGAGGCAGTCCTTATGGTCCTTCATCTGTCTCCGGACCGAAAGCAGACAGGGTTCCTACAGAAAACGATCTAGGAATAGCTCGAACTTTAGGAAAAAGAATTGCAGAAACAGCTAAAAAATTGCACGGATGAGATAATAAAAGTTTGAAACTGACTTAATGGAAAAATAAGAGAAAGAAATTCTTTGATATCCTGAACTCTTTAATTTCATTCTTCTTTTTTTAATATAATACTAAAATGAAATTAAGCCCATTATACCTCTCTTATAGCTTTTTTGTTTACACTCTAAAATTTCGTATTTCCAACTTTTTCCATTTTCATCTCATTTATTATTGATTATCTCATCTAATATCTGGAAAATATTCTTTGTACAAGTTATAGCAGCCTCTTTTTTTCTTCGAACCGGCTAAGAATTTTGCTAAAGAAAGTAATATTTCCTTTTTTTGCGGTATTATACTGTTTTCATATTCTTCTATGGAGGCTCTGCAATACTTTAGGTCGTGAATAGCGCTTGTCGTCTGGGTGTTTTTTGAGGTAGCCCATACTAAAGACGATATCAGCTCGTCATATGAATTATTAAAGTCAAGGTAACTCTTAGTTAGGCTCACAGTTTCTTCAACTTTTGATCCTTCTATTTCTTCTGAAATCCTTTTTACTAGCTTTTGTTCTGGGACATTTGAAGCTTTTTCTAAGTCTTCATAGCTTACTTTTTTCCTGCTTGACGACACTTGATTTACAAACATAGCTTCTAGGTAAACTACTATGTGTTTGTCCTTGTTTTCGAAGTTCCTGAGCCAGTAGTTAACAGCATTGCAGTAATTAAAGGAGTGGACGGGTACAATCCAGTCTGAAACGTGTGTTTTGAATACGAGGTTTGCAGCGGCAAGGGTTATGGTATCTGCGATGCTTATAACTGATTTCCCTTTTTTTAACAGACGAGTTATTTGTTTGATAGTTGAGGATCTGTCGTCGTTTAGAATAAAGTCTATTGTTTGATCGATTTCTTCCTTATTTAGGGGCGAAGTTCCACCGCTATTCACTCCATTGTTTTTATCGCTTAATTCTTGAGTTATTTGGTCGTAGAAAGTGTAATCTTGTTTTCCTGTTGAAATGTATGCTATGCCAGGATAGAATCCTGTTTGAAGGATTTCCCATCCGATGAAGTCTGCAAGTTCAAAAGTTTTAAGGATGTAGATTGCTTTGTGACCTATTCCTTTGAGATTGGTTAGGGCAGCAAAGAAAATTTTATCCTTTAGAAGGTTTCTGAAAGGACTGTTCGACTTTAGACCTAGAAAAAGCCCATAACTTTCAGCAGTGTTTCCCTTTTTTATGTTATCCAAGAAACGATCAAGCTGATCCTTGAAGGATCCTTCTGTTATTGGCTTATACTTTTCAATATCTACTTTAGGATGATTGGAATCAAATGCTAAGTACCAGATAGCTTGGGTTACAGGCAAAAGAGCTTGATTTGAAGACAGATATTTGGCTAGATTAATCGAGGCGCCTAAGCCTAAAGCCCCGTGATTAACAAATCCTGCGCGGCCTTCGCCATAATAAGGCTTATTAAGAAAAGGAGCGGCAGCTTCCAGAGCAACTTTGACCAAACTTGACAAAGAAGCTCTATCCTTAACCAGTTGCAAAAATGTTCTAGCAGCGTCAATATGCTGCCTTTCACTTATCAAACTTGAAAACTCATCAAACATCTTCAAACTCCCCTCAGAAAAAACCAGTAAACTCCCTATTTAAAACAAACCATTTTAACAATAAAGCAACTATGAATGCACCTAATCCGCTAGTGAAACGGTTCTTTTTAATGCTGCTTGGACTAATTCCCGTCCCAGCTCTCGACATTCCTTTATCTTTTGTTCTGACGCTTTTCCTTTACTTACAATTCCTTCAGCTACACGTTTGAAGCCACAGTAGAAAAACAAGATCCTTTCTATTGCTATTAGTGCGTCTTTGGCTTCATTACTTTCTCCATTAGCTACGAAGGCTGCCACGGGTTTTCCGTTGATTTCCTCAATGAAGTTAGCGTTTGCTATGGGCATACGGTCAAACAAATCTTTTAACATCCCATTCATATAACCATAATAGCATGGAGAGCCAAAGGCAATAGCATCAGCTTGAAGCATGTCGAAGACAGAAGCCCAGTCAACACGTTTGACCTCCACTTCAACCCCTTCGACCTTAACCCCTTCAGCTACAGCAATAGCCATAGATTTTGTGTTTCCCGTCCTAGAATAATAGATAATTTCCACTTTCACCATTCTTTATCCCCTCAATTTTACAAGTGGAGATCTTTTTTTACCCACTTTTTAAAATATTTTAAAGAAAAGATTTATCAACTTTTATCTCTTAATTTTCTTTTGTTTCAATGTTTTAATATTCAAATTATGTGCTTGTAGAATGTCGGTGAATAGCAGTGTATACATATCTTAAAAAGTTCCGTGAAAATCCTGAGATGGAAGAGTATCGGAATAAACTTTTATGGGAAAGGTTGCAAATTTTTCGGCGCGAACCTGTCATAACAGGGGTTGAAAGGCCTACTCATTTGGATAAGGCTAGACGTTTAGGCTATAGGGCGAAGCAAGGCTTTGTTGTTGTTAGAGTGCGAGTTCGCCGTGGCGGTGCTAGGAAGTCGAGACCAAGGGCTGGCCGTAAGAGTAGAAAGTTGAGCATAAAAGGTGCTCGTGGAAAATCTATTCAGTGGATTGCAGAGGAACGCGTTGCTAGGAAGTATCCTAACTTGGAGGTTTTAAACAGTTATCTTGTTGTTCAGGATGGAATATGGAAATGGTTCGAAGTAATACTTGTGGATCCGCATCATTCGGTGATTAAAAGTGATCCTAGTATGAATTGGGTCTGTGAAAAACCCCATAAAGGACGGGTTTTCCGCGGTCTCACTAGTGCTGGGAAGAAGTCAAGAGGCTTGAAGCGGAAAGGTAAAGGAGCTGAAAAAGCTCGTCCTTCTATAAGAGCTCATAAAGGGCGAGCAAAATAAAAAAAATCAGTATCACAGTGTTATTTTTTTAGGGGAGGTATTTCTTCTTCTGGAGGCTTTGAGAGGTATTTTTTGGTTTTTAGTAGTTGTTCTGATGTACCGAACATGATTACGTGATCTCCTGCATCTAGGATGTTTTCGGGGGGAGGGCTTGGGACTATTTCCCCACTTTCTTTGTATAATACCAGGCAGTAAGCCCTGCACTGTTTTGTCATCTCCCCAATGCTTTTTCCTGCAGCGTCGCTTCCTTTTTCAATGTTCATTTCTGCAAGTTCTAATCCAGGCACTACCGTTAGCCGGTTTAGGAAATCAAAATATTGGGGTGCTGTTGCTGCTCTTGCCATCATTCTTCCTCCCACGGCTTCTGGGGAGATCACTCTGTCAATACCAACTTTTAGGAACTGGTCCAAGTATTCTAGTTTACTTGCCCTCGCTATAAGCCTTATTTCTGGATTTATTTGTTGAGCTGTTATGGCTATAAAAGCCACTGTTCCCGCATCTTCTTGCGTGATTACTAAGGCTTTAGCTTTTTCTATTTCTGCTTTTATTAATACGTCTTCTTCCATAGCAGATCCTTTTATGGCGACGAATCCGTCTTCTTTTGCTTCTTCTATCTTCTCTTCTTCAGCATCTATGACCACAACTGTTTCGCCCAAGGTTTTCAATTCCTTTGCTACTACTTCCCCATAACGCCCAAAACCAGCCACTATTACATGGTTTTCAAGGTGTATCTCTTCTTCTTCCAATTTTAATACCTCTGCTACGCGTTTTTTTACAGCTATCTGCATCAAGCTTTCTATTATTAAGAAGAAAATAGCGATGCCAAAAATTATTAAGAGTATAACTATGATTTTACCGACAGTAGATTGAGGGGTTATGTCTCCAAAACCTACAGTTGAAATGGTTGAGACCGTGAAATATAAAGAGTCAAACCACGATCTTTCTTCGACAAAGTGAATACTTATAGTACTAAAAGCTATAAGCAATATAAACATGGCGAAAGTTCGAAAAAAACGTGGCTTAACCTTCACTTCTAAACCTAGAAAATGGAGGATTTTACCCGTTATTTTTCCTAGGAAGTTCCATATGGCTTCACCGTGTTTTCTAAGGGTTTTCTTCTCAGCGCTCATCTTTTTACCCCATGCAAAACAGTATAAAACATGTTTTTTAGCAATAACTTTGTTTTTCATCATTTTCATAATTAAACATAGAAAGCTTTCTGTGTTTAAATTAGCTTTAAGTTCTTTTTATTTTTCTATATTATTATGATGTTTTTTTGTTTTATTGGTTTTTGCTTTACCTTATCAAATAGTTTTTTAGTGGCTTTTTTATAAGCATTTATTAAATTTTTAAATGTGGCCGAATCTTTTGTTTGAGCGAGCGTTTAGAAAATGCAAGAAAAATCAAAGTATTATAGTTTGTTTTTCGAAGTTTTCGTCCATGCCACTGAAGATTTAGAGAAGGTGAGAGAAGCTCTTCTCTTTATTTTGCCTGAAGAGTACAGGGAAAGAGTTTCTATTAAAAACGAATTATTAGTTGGAACTTGGGGTAACAAGATCATTGTTCTGAAATTGAAAAGTAAAGGCGAAAACCTTGTAAAGGAGACACTTTTTCGCATTTTTTCCAATTTAAGCAAGGTAGAAAGGGAGGATATCCTATCGAGCCTTTTTAAACAAGTAGACAGAAAAGGTTGTTTTTATTTACGTATAAGCAAGCAAAATGCTTGCTTGCAAAGATTTTCCCTAGATCAAGAGGGAGGAATTATACGATGTATTTTTAAATTTAAAACCAGTGTAGGTGAGAAAAAGTCAGAAGCTATAAGATATTTAAAAGAAATGATTTCAACAATTGATATTGAAATGCCATAAAATAAGTTTTGATTAATTTTTTGGGCATGTAGTTTATAAGGCGGTCTTTTTTCATGGGGAAGACTTTTATCGATCTTGGGATTTATCTTGGTGGGATGGAAAAGGAAGAAGTTGAAAAAGTTGTTATGCATGCTCGTAAACTGGGTTATAAGAAGGTTTGTTTGGTTTTAAAGAGTTTTAAAGGTTTTAATTTTAAAGTGTTTGAGGGGTTAGGGGTTGAAGTAATACCGCGATTGGAGGTGGGTGGTAGTACTGTTAACGTGGTAAAAAAACAAGCGCTTAAGCGAGGTAATTTACGGCGTTCGGCTGTATTTTCTGTTTTCGCGGAGAGTAAAAGAGTGGTTATGTGGGCTGCTCGTAATCGGTGGATTGATATTATTCGTGTGCCTGACTACTCTTTTAACAAGGTTATTGATTGGTCTGTGGCGAGATTGTTAGCGAGTAATAATAAGGCTTTTGAACTCCAAATAGCCCCTATGCTGAGGGTTAGGGGGGCAGTTAGGTCTAAATTGTTGAAAAGTTTTCATGTTATAGTTAGACGCTTATTAAGCGCAAAAACTCCTATAGTAGTTAGTAGTGGTGCAAATAATGTTTTTGAGATGCGAACACCACAAGACATGGCAGCCCTAGCAACATTAGTAGGATTACCTTTAGAAGAGGGCGTGAAAGGCGTGTCTATTACCCCCGAAAACATAGTTTTAAAAGTCTTTCAAAGAAAAATGCTGGCTGGTATTCCTGAAGGCGTAAAAATTGTTCAAAAAGAGAGGGTCTAGAACATAAAGGGATTTGAGGTAGAAATGGTTAAAGTTGTTAGGAACCGTTACTTGGTTTTCAAGGTTTACACGGAAAAAAAACTGGAGTTAGATGGAGAAGATATCAAACAAACGCTTTTCAACACAGCAAGAACACTTTTTGGCGAGGTAAGTATGGTAAAACTTGACCTTCAACTAATAGAATTTAATCCTTCTAACCTCGAAGGCATTCTTAAATGCGGACACAAAACAGTAACGGAAACCAGGGCAGTAATCGCCACAATAACCTCCCTTAAAAAAGAACCAGTAAGTCTCCATGTAAAAGGCGTCTCAGGAACACTAAAACGAGCAAGAAAAAAATTCATAGAGAAAAGAGAAAGAGAAAAAAACAACAGAAAGAAGGAAGCTTAAAAAGCTTCAAAAAAAACCCTTATATCCCTCTATTAAACAAAGGAAGTGGAGTTTTATAAGTGGAGGATCATTTTGTCGCGAAGTTAGCATCGCCCTTCAAGAAGGGCTTAAACTGGAGCGGCCTTTTCATCTCCTCCAAAGTAATAATATAATAAAATGATTTTAATTGTTTCGTTTTAGGTTTGTTTGAAGTTTAGTTTTAAAAAGTTATAGCAGGGGGAGTTCTTTCCGCTCTTAAACGTTCTATTTCGAGAAGGATTTCTGTTGCTTGCTTTGCAAAAGGTGTTAGTTCAAAAGTTTGAGCATACCAGTCTGCAGATAAAACCCTCCGCCACTCTAACCATCTAAGCATCAACCTTGCTTTTTGAAGGGTAACGTTTAACCGTTGAGCTATCTTTTCAAGAGAGTTTGGATTACTCCCTTCCTCTAAGATTACACGTAAGATAGGAAGCATTCTTCTCAAGATGGCAAGAGTTAACACTTTGAGTGCACGTTCTATACCCTCACCTGTGGTTGCGCTTGTACCTATAATGAAGTAATCTTCTTGGGAGAAACCTGCGAGGTGAGCTGCTTCCTCGGGTGGTAGAGCTGAAGGGATATCTTGTTTGTTTGCTGCGATTATTATTGGCACGTGAGGTAGCATGTTTTTTATCTCTGAAAACAACGCTTGAGACTCATTTGCGTCGGGTTTTGTAGAGTCTATTAGGAATAAAACACCATCTGCTCCTGTAGATAACACTCTTCGAACAATATCGAATCGTTTTAAACCAGGGGTCCCGAAAAGAAAAACAGACATGCTGAAAACTTCTGCGACTGCATAATCTAAAGCGACTGTGGTTCCTGCACGGTCTATTGATATACTTGATCCTTCACTTACCTTGCTTACAAAGGTTGATTTCCCTGAGTTGAAGGGCCCCATTATCAAGATCTTCAATCCATCATTCTCCTTTTCTTTTTATAGGTCGGTTGGGAAAAAGGATGTATCTATATTAAAATTATCACGATTATTATTAATTTTAACGGAAGTTTCGTAAGAATTTTTCTTAATTGAAAATAATAAAAGTTGAAATAGTGGTTTTTTAAGTTTTTATCGCTATTTTAATGGTTTTATCTTCGATTTTCCAGTTTTTTGCGTATGTTGTTTCAGTTGGTATTCCTATTTGTATGCTGGTTGAAAGGGTTTCGTTGGCGACATATTTTTCATGTTTTTTTATGGATTTTAAGAGTTCTTGGTCTTCTGTTTCGTAGAAAAGGCTTATGTTTTGGGTGTATTCTAGGTCTAATTCTTTCCGCATAACTTGTACCCTTCTTACAAACTCAAGTACAAGTCCTTCTTCTCTGAGTTCTGGAGTTATTTCTGTATTAAGAATAACTAGCAGGCTTCCTATTAATGAGATAACATATGGTGGTTTTTCTTTTTTTTCAGTATCCAAGTCTCCTCGTGTCAGTTCTAATTCTTCACCGTCTATTTTCAGTTTAGCGCTTCCTTTTTTCTCTATTCTTCTTAGCAACTCTAGGGCGTCTTGTTTCTGTAAAGTTTTACCTATCTTAGGCATTTTCTCTTTATATTTTGGTCCTAAGCGTTCATAATTTGGCTTTAAGTTTATTTGACAATAGTTTTTATGCTCTTTAGGATCGATATATCTAACCTCTTTTACGTTTATTTCTTCCAGTAATAGCGCTTCAAAAGGTTTTATTCTCGAAGCTTGCTTCTCTGTACACCCTATTATAAGCTCTTTTAACGGTTGTCGTATCTTTATCCTTTTACTAGCACGCAAAGATCTTCCCGAACTATTTACACCAATCACCAACCTCATACTTTCCTCAAGATCTTCATCGATATACTCCTCAACAGGCGTCGGATAATCCGTCATATGCACGCTCAAAGGCACATTCTCCTCAACACGCCTAACAAGGTTTTGATACATGTTTTCAGTGATAAAGGAGGCGAAAGGTGCAAGAAGCTTTATCAAAGTAACCAAAACTTCATAAAGAGTCCAGAAAGCTGAAAGTTTATCCTCAGTAACCTCTGACTTCCAAAATCTTCGCCTAGATCGCCGAACATACCAATTACTCAGATCATCCACAACAAATTCATCAAGAGATCTTGCAGCTTTGTGAACATCGAAGGCATCAAGATTGCTTGTAACATCTTTTATAAGAGTGTTTAAACTTGAGACGAGCCACCGGTCAAGAACATCTCTTTTCTCCACAGGTACGTATTGATTTTCCTTTAATTTTACAGGGTTAAAGTTGTCCACGTTAGCGTTTAAGACAAAGAAATGATACACATTCCAAAATGTTAAAAGGAATCGTTTTAACGCGTCTTCTGAAGCTTTTAAGTAGAAACGCTTATCCAGCCAAGGTGCATTGGAAGCGAAAAGATACCACCGCATAGCATCCGCTCCTGTGTTGTTTAAAAGGATCCAAGGATCAACGACGTTGCCCTTGCTTTTGCTCATCTTAACCCCTTTTTCATCAGTTACGAGGCCGAGGGTTAAAACGGATGTATAGGCTGGCTTGTTAAAAACTAAAGTAGCTATTGCTAATAGTGTGTAGAACCACCCCCTCGTTTGGTCCACTGCTTCTGTTATAAAACTTGCAGGAAACTGGCTTTCAAAAAGCTCTTTGTTTTCAAAGGGATAATGGTGTTGAGCAAAAGGAGCAGAACCACTATCATACCAGCAATCGATGAGATAGTTCTCTCTTATCATGTCTCCTCCGCATTTTTGACAGTCGACAATTACCTCATCTATCCATGGTTTATGAAGCTCAAAATGATCTGGAAGTTTTTTCGCAGAACTCTTGAGTTCTGCTATACTGCCGAAACAATTTTTTTCACCGCATTTTTCACATACCCATATCGGAAGAGGTGTTCCCCAGTATCTTTCCCTTGAAAGGGCCCAGTCCCTTAAATTTTCTAAGAAGTTGCCAAATCTTCCATGCTTGTAGTATTCTGGAAACCAGTCTATTTGCTCATTGTTGTTAATCAAATCTTCTTTGATTTTACTCATTTTCAAAAACCATGTCTCCCTCGCTATGTAGAGGAGGGGGGTGTTACACCTCCAGCAGAAAGGATAATCGTGTTTGTAGATTTCGCTTTTGTAGAGGAGGTTCTTTTCTTTAAGCATCTCTATTATTTTCTTGTCTGTATCTTTTACATACATACCTGCAAGGGATTCAACTTCTTCTACGAAATTGCCTTTTTCGTCTACAAGCTGAAGTACAGGCAAATCATATTCTTGAGCTAGTTCATAGTCTTCAGGACCGAAAGCAGGGGCAGTATGCACTATCCCTGTTCCCTCTTCTAACTCGACAAAATCGGCAAGACATACATAGTAGGCACTTTTTTCTAGCTCTTTAAAGGTGAAGAGAGGCTCGTAACTCTTTCCTTCTAACTCTGCACCATAAAGTCTTTGAACAACTTTGTATTCTTCCTCTATTACTCGGTCTACTAAAGCATCAGCAAGTATGAAACGCTCTCCATCTGATTCAACAACGGCATATAAGAAATCAGGATGTACTGCTAAAGCAACGTTGCTTATAAGCGTCCAAGGCGTCGTTGTCCACGCCAAAAAGTAGGTATTTTCTTCCCCCTCAATTTTGAACTTTACAAAGATGCTCGGATCCTCAGTTTCAGCACTACCCAAAGCAACTTCATGACTACTCAGAGAGGTTCCACATCGGGTACACCAAGGCACCACATAGTGGCTCTTTACAAGCAAGTCCTTATCCCATGACTGTTTCAAACTCCACCAAACACTTTCTATATACTCATCATCCATCGTTATATACGGGCCACCATGATAACCATCGCCATCCCTCTCCATATCAAGCCAAAAACCAACTCTTTCCGTCATCTTTTTCCATTCACCCTCATAACGAAGAACGCTTTCCCTACATTTCTCATTAAATTTCTCGATTCCGTAAGCTTCTATATCCCTTTTAGTCTTTAGATCAAGCTCCTTTTCCACTTCAATTTCTATAGGCAAACCGTGCGTATCCCAGCCCCCTTTTCGTGGTACATAATAGCCTTGCATAGTTTTAAACCGTAGAATGATATCCTTGATTACTCGTGTTAGAATGTGTCCTGGGTGGGGTAATCCGTTAGCTGATGGGGGGCCTTCTAAGAACACGAAATTACGACCTGAGTTTTTTCTCAAGTCTTGAACTCTTTCGAAAACCTTTTCTTTTTCCCAGAACTTTAAGACGTCTTCTTCTACTTCAGGAAACTTTACGTTAGGATTAACTTCTTCAAAAACAGTCACTGCAAAAGCCTCCTTGCGGGGGGATGGTCTGCCATTTCCATAAAGTAGACTGAGGTCACATTTTCATCGCTGAATTTCTAAACCCCTCATTCTCTCCAGACCATCCTTCTTATTTTGTTTATTAAAATGAGATAAAGTAACTTATTTAAACGGTTTTTAATTTTTTTCGTTTTATTATTTATATTTTATGTTATTATTTTTTATATGTGTTATTTTTAAAAGGATTTTAAAATATCAAATTGGCGTATTAACAATTGTTTTAAATCTTGAAAGATCTACTTATTCCCCGAATCAAATCTTTATCAAGCAACGGTTTTATCGATAAAGGTGGTGTAAGGGTATTTGAGGGGGCATGCATGTAATCAAGCCTTAAGGAGAAGTATTCGAAAAAGTTCGAGGGATAAAAAAAAGAAAATAATCTATATATGTAAGGCTGAAGGGGTAGAGTGTGGGATTAAATCTTTTGATTATGCAGAAATTATAAGGTGTCGACTTTGGCGGATTATTAGAGCTTACCAACGTTTAAAAACTAATAAAGATGAGGCTCCTGAGGATTCTGATCATCTTTTGAAAAAGCTTTTAAAAGAACAAAGAGAAGCAAGGTCTTTCATCAAGCGTCTTTTCCAGACAAATAGTTCCTATTTAGGAAAAAAGAGCCTATGCACTGACCTTCCAAAGTGTTGTGGACGTCTCACAAAAGGTCTCCAACCAACCATGAACTTTTTATTAAATTATCCATTACTTTGCTTAGCCTGTGGAAAGTTTTTAAAACCAGCAAAAAAAGGCGTAAGATCAGCGTCATATGAGGAAAACTATCTAAGAAACGCTAATTCAGAATACTATTCTATTCCTAAAAATTGCGTTTTTAAAATCAACAACCAAACTTTTGATATATTTCGAGGATGCAACTATAAAGCCAGATCCAGGACCGCTTTAGAAATACTTGTAGAAGCACTAGAAAAAATTTAAAAATATCAAAAAAACTATCGTGTCCAGTTTTGACGGTTGATGAGCACTCTATCCCGTAAAGCCCTTTTTTTATTTTTAGATTATTGTTTTATTTGATATCCTTTATTTTCACGTAGAAACGGGACTAGTCCGCCAGCGTTTAATATTTGGGTCATTATTAGTGGGAGTGGTTTAAAGTGGTACTTTTCATTTTTTGTCAAAATTTTTATCGTTCCTTTTTCTAGGTTTATCTCGACTTCATCGCCCTCCTCAATTTTTTCAGCAGCTTCTCTACATTCAACTATTGGTAGTCCTATATTTATCGCGTTTCTGTAGAATATTCTGGCAAAACTTTCAGCTATTATCGCGCTTATACCTAACGCTTTAATGACTAGTGGTGCGTGTTCCCTGCTTGAACCACACCCGAAATTGGCACCAGCTACTATGACATCGCCATCTTTAGCTTTTTTTGAGAAATCTGGTTCTATGGCTTCAAAAGCATATTTTGCAATCTCTTTTATGTCTAAGGTGTCATATTTTCGCTTTCCAGCAATTATTATATCGGTGTTTATATCCCGTCCAAATTTCCAAACCTTACCTTTAAAAACTGTTTTTAACAAAGCTCTAACACCTCTTTAATGATAGAGATCTCGAGGATCGGTTATTTTTCCAGTTATAGCTGATGCGGCTGCGGTGGCTGGCGACGAGAGGTATATGTAAGCTTTTTCATTGCCCATCCTGCCTTTGAAGTTCCTGTTTTGTGTTGAAAGACATACTTCGCCATCTCCGAGAATGCCCAAATGTCGACCTATACAAGGACCACATCCCGGCGGATTTATGCTCGCTCCTGTCTCAATAAGGGTTGCAGCGATTCCATATTCTATAATTTTTAAGTAAACACGCCATGACGCTGGTTGCACGAGTAGTCTTGTGCCGTTTGCCACTTTTTTACCTTTAAGTATCTTTGCAGCTATCTCAAAATCTTCAAATCTTCCATTAGTACAGGTTCCGATAAAGACTTGGTCTACATCGACTTCTCCAACTTCGCTTACCGGTTTAACGTTATCTACCGTGTGCGGTAACGCGATCATCGGCTCTAATTCTGCAGTGTTTATCTCTATTTCTTTGGAGAAATAAGCATCTTGATCGGGTTTTAAATTTTTAAAGGATCCTTTTCTTCCGTGTTCTGCCAAAAATCCAATGGTTTTTTCGTCTACAGGGCATAGACCAGTTTTTCCTCCTGCTTCAACCGCCATGTTTGAAAGTGTCAACCTTTCACTCATCCCCATATTATTAACAGTTTCACCGAAGAACTCCATAGCCATGTAAGTTGCTCCATCCGCCCCTATATCCCCTATAATTTTAAGTATAACGTCTTTTGAAGAAACAGGAGGTTTCAGTTCTCCTTCTACTAAAATTTTAAAGGATTCTGGAACCTTTAACCATGTTTTTCCAAAGGCCATAGCACCGGCAATATCTGTGGACCCCATACCGGTAGCAAAAGCGCCTAAGGCCCCATGAGTACAAGTGTGACTGTCTGCTCCTAAAACAACGGTCCAAGGCTTTACAAACTCTTCAATGAGCAACTGATGACCTATCCCCCTACCTACTCCTCGAAAATTACACCCATTTTCCCTGCAATAATTTCTAAGAAAAGCGTGTATGTTACTAATCTTCTCACTGGGACTTGGAGTAGTATGATCCGTTACGATAACCACTTTATTTGGATCAAAGAACGTTTCTACTCCCATCCTTCCCATCTCTTCGATTGCCAAAGGAGCCGTGCCATCGTGAGCAAAAACCGTTTCCACATCCACGATAATGATATCCCCAGCTTCGACATCCTTTCCCGCCACATGGGACAGAATCTTCTCAGCCATAGTTTTTCCTGCCATCAAGAAACACCACTCTTAAAAACTATAAAACACCACTAAAAGAAGCATATTGAACGAAAATAAAAAATTCTTTGCGCTAATAACGTTTTAAAAGACGCAATAAATAAAACGCATGTGCTTATTTTAATCTTACCCTTTGGAATGATCAAAAGCCCAAGCTCTGAGCTTAAAACACCAAAAAACAGCTTTATTTAGTTTCGAAACAGATTTAGCGATGGCCCTATCATGCTCATGTGAAAAGCGTCTGCCCGATTTAATTTTAACCCTATCCGTTCAATAATCCCAATAGATCCTTCCTTTATTTTGTTTTCGTGCATCACGCGAAAAGGAAATCCTATAGTGGTTTCATCCAGGATATTTTCGTCAACTTCTCCCTCATGGACACACCAAAAGGTTTTTGTCTTCGTCCTCAAAGAGAACGGTTGATCTATAAAATTATCCAAAATAGACTTTTCTGCAGTAAAAACCACTAGGAATTTCTGCTCTATTATCCTTGAAGACGTTACCTTCGTAGTAAAATGTACGAATATTTCGTCTTTTTTTACTTTACGTAGTTGAACTCCCATCATCCTAAATTATAATTACTTTAACAAATATTTAAAAGTTCATTAATTTGATTTTGTCAATTTATTGTCGGTTTAACGTTTCCTGTTTATAAGATATTGTCCATATGGATTAAATCACGCAATTGGTTCCGAATGCTTTCTAACTTCGGGTCAGCCTCTTTGTCTAGTGTTTTTCGCATCCCGTAAAGTTCTTGAAAAATTGGGAGGACTTCTTTTTCAGAGGTTAAGCCAAGCAATATGGCAGTTTCGATAACATAAACAAGATCTACAAAAGCCTTGGAAGATTCTTGTGGCAATGGTTCTGATAAAATTCGTCTTATGGAGGATTTTTGCTCTCTCTCAACCATGCTTCCTCCTGTTTGAAGAATATTTCCAGTTCTTCAAGATCTTCTGAAGAAAGAAACCATCCGCTCCCTCTAACATTTTCTTCGAGATGGGCAACAGTTGATGGTCCTGTAAGCGCGCAGATTATTCCTGGTTGGGATAAAACTCATGCAATAGCTGTCTGTACTGGCGTCTTTCCATAACTTCTCCCCAATTTTGCTAGCTTTTCCGCTACCCTGAGGCCAGATTGAAAACTCTCGCGCTGAAACAATGGATCCAAATTCCGAATATCTCCAGGTTCAAACTTTTTTCCTTTCTGAAATTTTCCTGTAAGTAGCCCCCGTCCCGTAACGCTAAAACCTATTGCTGCCACCCCGTATTTCTCGCACAGTGGCAGAAATTTTTCCCGTGATTTGCGGGCAACTGCACTAAATTCCATTAGAACCGAAAAGACATTTCCAAATTTACAATAAGTATCTATTCTCTCCACGGGAAGGTGTCCCACTCCATAATGCCGTATCTTTCCTTTGCTCACAAGTTCTTCAAGTGCTCCGACAGTTTCTTCTACAGGCGTGTTCGGGTCATCGAAATGCACTTGATACAGATCAATGTAGTCTGTCTGTAACCTCTCAAGACTTTTCTCACATGCAGATTTTACATATTTGCCTGAAAGATTTGGCTTAACATCTCCTGTCATCCCTACTTTTGTAGCGATATAAACATCATGACGATAAGGCTTAACAACTTCACCGAGAATCTGCTCAGCATTCCCGTAAATATCAGCAGTATCAAAAAAGTTGACACCTAACTCATAAGCACGATTAAGCATCCGCTTAAACTCTTCTACATCTTTTACCCCGTATACACCACTTAAAGCATAAAAACCCACACCAACTTCAGACACGTTGAAGTCATTGTGCTTTCGATATTTCATCCCTAGTCTCCTCTTCGATAACCAACTAACTATTTTTCAACATATTTCTTGACCACTTCAAGAACTTGATCTATATTTTTCCAAGAATAAACATCGTTTTTATATTCAGAATGTTTTCTTAACATTTTAATTAAAGAAGATGCTGCTGCTCTCCAAACAAACTTTCTTTTATCTTTAGCGAGAATTTTCAACAATTTCAAAGATTCTTCAGGAAAAGACAAACCAAACCTAACACCCAAACACATAGCAACGTTCCATCGAACATTAACATCATCGATTTCCATCCATTTTTTTAGTTGCTTAAATGCTAAATCAGGATCTTTACTACAAACAGCACTTAAAGCAAAAGGACCACAATTTTTTCGAACATAATTATCACTATCATATAAGAGAGGTTCAAGAAGTTCTAATGATTCATTTACATATTTTTTATTTATTCTTAGCAATCCTACTTCAGCAGATCTTCTTATATTCGGTTCTGGATCTCTCACCCAATCTTTCCAAACCGGATAATATTCTTCAAAATGTTTGTCGTTAATTTTTTTTATTTCACTGGCAGCATCTTCTCTTACTTTCCAATCCTCATCGTTTGCAAGTTTCCTAATCTTTTCAAGCAATTTTATATCTACCATAACAATCAAATCACGTTGGAAATCTTTTATAATTATCTGTAAAAAGATAATCTGATTCATTTTTCAGAATAAAGGCACATTCTGTTTTTGATAGGCACATTTCCCTCCTAAAATTTTAAAAAATTGTTTTAAAAAAATCATATAAGTTTTTCTTCACCCTCCAGTATTAATGTCTAATAGAATTATTAAATTATTGTAAAGCATAGGTTTTTAAAAAGCTTTTAAAACTTTGTTAAACTATTGTAAAAATATAGGAGTTTTTTTGGAGAAAGCTCGTTTTAAAGCTTAATTTTCACTAGAGAATCTATTATTTCCAGTTTTTATTGAAGAGGTGTGGGTTTTATGTCTTCGTCTACGGCTTTGGAAAAACGTTTAAGGTCGCCTATTTCAGTGGTTCTTGGGCATATTGATACTGGTAAGACTACTTTGCTTGACCGTATTAGGAATGTTGGCCGCGAGGTGGAGCGGTCAGTAGCAGCACGGGAAAGTGGCGGTATCACGCAACATATAGGCGCTTCATTTCTTCCTAAAGAGACGATAGAAACAATCGCTAAAGATCTTCTTGAAAGTTTTAAAATCAAGCTCACTATACCGGGCATTTTGTGTGTGGATACGCCGGGTCACGCTGCTTTCTTAAATTTAAGAGCTCGCGGTTCTTCAGTGGCGGACATTGCCATATTGGTTATTGATGTAAGGTCGGGATTTCAAGCTCAAACTTATGAATCTATGCGCCTACTAAAGGAAAGGAAAACCCCCTTTTTAGTGGCTGCTAATAAGCTTGACCTCGTTCCAGGATGGAGGAGCGAAGGTTTTGGATCCTTTTTAAGCTCTGTAAATTCACAAGACCAAGCTGTTCAGAATGAGCTAGATCAACGGTTATACGAGCTTATAGGGGAGCTTGCCCAAGAAGGTTTTGAATCGGAAAGATATGATCGTGTACAAGATTTCACAAAATCTGTAGCAATAGTTCCTACAAGCGCAAAGACAGGGGAAGGTATCCCTGACCTCCTCGTGGTTTTAGCGGGGCTTACTCAACAGTTTTTAAAGAAACGTTTGTTCCTTGCTGAAGGCCCTGCTAAAGGAGTTATTTTAGAGGTTAAAGAAGAAACAGGGATAGGATTAACTATAGACACCATCATTTATGATGGAATCATGAGGAAGGAAGACACAATAGTAACAGGCGGATTATCTGGCCCTATCACAACCCGTATACGGTCCTTGTTACTTCCAAAGCCTTTGGACGAGATCCGTGATCCCCGCGATAAGTTTACATCTGTTGAGGAGGTTACTGCTTCAACAGGGATAAAGATCTCTGCTCCAAATCTTGAAGGAGTTATCGCTGGAGCCCCTGTTTTTGTTGTTCCTGAAGGTGAAAGTGCTGAAAATTATGTTTCACAAATTTCCGAAGAAGTTTCTATAGCGCAGTTTGAATCCAGCGCTGTAGGGGTGGTGGCGAAAGCAGATACTTTAGGTAGTTTAGAAGCTTTAGCTAAAATGCTCAAAGATGAGAACATACCTGTAAGCGTGGCAGGTGTCGGCCCAGTTTCCCGAAGAGAGGTTGTTGAAGCAGAAGTTGTGCGGGAACACGACCCCCTTTTAGGGGCAGTTCTTTGTTTCAACGTGGGAATTTTACCTGAAGCACAAGAAGAGATCGAGCAATCTGATATGACAGTTTTCTCAAACGACGTAATATATCGTTTAGTAGACGAATATAAGGATTGGGTTAAAGAAGAGGATGAGAGGTCTAAAAAAGAAACCTTTGAAACCATTACAACCCCCGGGAAAATTAAGGTTTTACCAGGATTTGTTTTTAGAAAAAGCAAACCAGCAGTGTTTGGCGTGGAAGTTTTAGGGGGAAAAATTAAGGCTAAAAAACGACTAATTCGCCAAGATAATAAGCCCGCTGGCGTAATTCAACAAATTCAGGACAAAGGAGAAACTATACCCGAGGCAGCCAAAGGCCAGC
Organism: Candidatus Hodarchaeota archaeon; assembly: GCA_048886645.1. Taxonomy (GTDB): domain Archaea; phylum Asgardarchaeota; class Wukongarchaeia; order Wukongarchaeales; family Wukongarchaeaceae; genus Wukongarchaeum. Next base: position 39,801 of record JBHLKN010000002.1, read on the forward strand.
AGATAGCGATCTCACTAAAAGGCATCACCATAGGTCGACAAGTAAAAGAAGGAGATATTCTTTTCATCGACATCCTAGAAAAACACGCAAGAAAGTTAAAAAAAGAATACTTCTCATACATGACAGACGATGAAATAAACATTTTAGAAGAACTAATAGAAATAAAAAGACAACAAGTAAATCGGTTCTGGGCAACTTAAAAATAACAACAAACAATAAAAAAGGATGTAACTTCGTTTAATACATTTTAATATAACAATGTTTAAGTTTCGTTATAATTTCTTTATATTTTGGTTCTAAAAGGAGATGGTGTACCTTGGTTAAGTTCCAAGTGAACTTTAATGATCCTGAAACAGGTAAAACCTTTAAAGCGGAAATAACGGAGGCAAAGGCAAAAAGCCTTGTAGGAGTAAAGATTGGCGAAACCGTAGATGGAAAACTTTTAGGATTCGCAGGCTACGAGTTCGTTATTACCGGGGGTAGCGACAACGATGGAACACCAATGCGTCCTGACGTACATGGTGGAGCACGAAAACTGGTGCTCTTATCCAGCGGCCCAGGGTTTAAGCCTAAAAGAAAAGGCGAGCGAAGGAGAAAAAGAGTGAGAGGCAGCATGATAACAGAAGACATCGCCCAGATCAACATGAAAATAGTAAAACGAGGAAAGAAAAGCCTTGAAGAAATAATGACCAGTGTTGAAAAAGTTTCCACTACAGCATAAACAAGCAAGTAATCAAGTAAACAAAATCATTACTAATTGTTTCTAAATGTTAACCATTTCAGTTTTTAGGAAGTGTTAATTTCTTGGCTAAACAAACTAAACAAGATACTAAAAATCCCAAGAAGGAAAAAAATGAGGAAGAAGTGCCTATCCAAGCAGAGTTTGATTTAGGGCTCATTGGTCATGTTGATCACGGAAAATCCACACTAGTAAAAGCTCTGAGTGGAAAGTTTCCAGACACTCATAGCGAAGAGTTACGAAGAGGGATTTCAATTCGTCTAGGTTATGCTATAGCAGATTTTAGAAAGTGCCCTAATTGCGATCCCCCCGAATGTTATACCACTTCAAAAACATGCCCCAATTGCGAATCTGAGAGTGAACTTCTCAGGCGAATAAGTTTTGTTGACTGTCCAGGCCATGAGATTCTAATGGCTACAATGCTTTCCGGAGCCGCCATCATGGACGGGGCAATCCTCGTGATTGCAACTAACGAAGCCTGCCCTCAGCCCCAAACCAAAGAACATCTTGCAGCGGCTGAAGTGGTGAAAGTTAATCAGCTAGTTATAGTGCAAAACAAGATAGAGCTGGTTTCAGAAGAGGAAGATTTACAGAATTATAAAGATATTAAATCCTTTGTCAAAGGTTCTTCGGCTGAAGATGCGCCTATAATCCCTATTTCAGCCATGCATAAAGCAAACCTTGACGTTTTAATACAGGCAATCGAAGAAAAGATGCCTACCCCTGAAAGGGATCCAACTTTGCCTGCAAGAATGTATGTTGCCCGATCCTTTGAGGTCAATAAGCCGGGTACCAGACCTGAAGATTTGATGGGAGGAGTGTTGGGAGGATCAATAGTCCAAGGTGAGTTGCAAGTAGGGGAGGAGATTGAGATCAAGCCAGGATTCAGAAAAGAAATAAGAAGCGGAAAATTCGAATATGTTCCTCTAATAACTGAAATAACATCCCTCAGCGCCGGACCCAACGTACCCTTAGAAAAAGCAAAACCCGGAGGCCTAATAGGTGTTGGAACTAAACTTGATCCTTTTCTAACCAAAAGCGACAGCATGGTAGGATCTGTTATAGGAAAACCAGACACTTTACCTCCAACCGTCGATGAATTAACCCTCGAGGCAAATTTGATGGAAAGAGCTGTAGGAACCGCAGAAGAAATAGAGGTTCAGAAAATAAAAACTGGCGAAAAGCTGATGTTAAACGTCGGAACTGCTGCTACCGTAGGCACGGTAACTAGCGCACACGATGGAGAAGCCCAAATCAAACTTTCAAGACCTATAGTCGCTGAAAAAGGAATGAGAGCCGCCATAAGCAGACTTTTAAAAAGACGCTGGCGCCTTGTAGGATATGGAAACATCCTTTAATCTAACAAAATGAATTTGCCAAGATTGTTTATAAGTCAAACATATTTAGTAGCTTCCTAAACCCTAACCCCTACAACCCTAGACAAATTTGTTCTCCAAAAATATACAAAAGAGAAGAAATCTTGTTTTAAAGAGTAAATAAAAAAGAAGGTGGGTAAGACTCTCCATTACCCTTGCTCTTGTCCTTTGCTGGGAAGTTCCGTTTCCGCTGCAGCCTTGTAGGCTTTAAAGGCCTTATGTAGCAATCGTTTCTCGACAAACTTATTACCTAAGGCAAGAAGTCTGTCCCTTTCTCCTGCAGCTTTGTATGCTTCTAAGGCAACAGAGACCAACCCTTTCTTCAGGTACTCATCACCTATGGCAATAAGTAAAGCAATAAGTTTGTCTTTTGCTCCTGCAGCTTTGCATGCTTCAACAGCCTTACGTAGCAATCCTTCCTTGAGAAACTTATCACCCATGGCAATAAGTTCCTCTCTTTCTCCTTTAGCTTGAACTTCTTCTTCTTTAGTTTTAGTTGTCAATTTTTTTACCCGCCCTACTATTTTAAGCTGGAATCTAGTTAAAATATTAACAAGAACAAATAATATTTTTAATTATTAATTAAATTTTTGATATGGCGTGTTTTTAATGACCTGTAAAAATGATCTTTTAGTAATTCTTGATACAAATTTTTTAATGTTGCCTGCAAATTTAGGCTTAGACATATTTAATGCCCTTGACCATATCGTCCAAAGGGCGTATAAACCTGTAGTTTTAAGCGGGATATTGGGAGAGCTAGAAAAACTCCACTTAGAGGGAGGAAGAAAGCAAAAAATGGCGGTAAAATTAGCATTAAAATTCGCCGAAAAATGTGCTGTCTTGGAGGAAGAATTGCTAGAAAAAGAAAACATTGACGACTATGTAATCCGAGTAGCTGAAAAACATTATCCCTGTGCTGTTGCAACGGCTGACAATAACCTTAAAAAAAGGCTTAAAGATAAAGGAATACCAGTAATATTCTTAAGACAGAAAAAACGCCTTGAAATTGACGGCATAATACCCTGACATAGAATAAAAAAATGGCTTTTTCACTTTAGAAGTAGAAAAGAAAGAAAAAGAAGAAAAAAACCAATTTTTTATCCTGCTTTCTAAGCCGCTAAAATATTCTTAGAAGAAAAGGGAGTATTCTACGAAAAGTGTTGCAAAGGTAAGACTCAAAGTACTCAAGAGTTTTACTAATACGTGAAGAGACGGACCTGCCGTATCTTTAAAAGGATCTCCAACAGTATCCCCCACAACCCCCGCAGCGTGGGCTGGAGTGCCTTTCCCACCATAAGCTCCATCTTCAATCAACTTCTTCGCATTATCCCAGGCTCCGCCCCCCGTATTAAAAGACATAGCGAGAAGAATGCCAGCAACAGTGCCTCCCATAAGCAGGGCTCCGACAGCTTCTGCCCCCAGTAAGAATCCTACTGATACAGGTCCTATTACACAAATCATACCTGGGAAAACCATGTTTTTCTGAGCTGACCTCGTACTTATGTCGACACATTTAGCATAGTCTGGTTTGGTTTTACCTTCCATGATTCCCGGAATCTCTCTAAACTGTCTTCTAACCTCGTTTATCATGTCATAGGAAGCGTTTCCTACGGCGCGAATGGCTAAGCTTGAAAATATGAAGGGTAACATAGCACCTATGAACAACCCTATAACTATTTCTGGAGCGCTTAAATCCACCACATGTATGTCAGCGGTTTCTAAGTAGGCTTCAAAGAGTAGCAAGGCTGCAAGGGCTGCTGATCCCATAGCATAGCCTTTCGTTATTGCTTTTGTCGTATTTCCCACAGCATCTAACTCATCCGTAGTTTTTCTGTACTCAGGTTCTAAGTCGCTCATCTCGGCTATCCCTCCAGCATTATCTGCTATTGGGCCAAAACCATCCATGGCGAGGATTATTCCAGCGGTTGCAAGCATCGCCATTGTAGCTACAGCCGTACCATAAACCCCTTCATCAGTCACAGGAGATACTTTCCAACCGTTTCCTGCCACGAATGAGACAAGTATGGCTACACTTAAAACGATAGCCGGTAGAGCCGTCGACTCCAGACCTACAGAAAAACCGGTCATTATGTTTGTTGCCGGTCCTGTTTCTGAGGATCTTGCGATCTCTTTAACCGGCCTGAAGGATTTACTTGTATAATACTCTGTTATCCACGCGATAACTAAAGCTGCTGCAAGTCCAGCAAGGGCTGCGTAAAACATGTTAATATTTTCAAGCATGTATTTACACAGAATATAAAATATTACGACACACATTATGGTCGTGGCATAAAGCCCTCTTCTCAAGGGTGCCATCGGGTTCTCTCCCTCTTTCGCTGTGACAAAGTATGTTGACACGATTGTTGCAAATATTCCGCCACCCCTTGCCACGAGCGGAAAGTATACCCAGTTGATATCACCTGTTTTTACATAAATTGCGATGCCTAATATCATGGCTCCAATGTTTTCCCCTGCAGTTGATTCAAAAAGATCTGCTCCCCTGCCAGCAACATCACCTACGTTATCCCCTACATTGTCTGCGATTACCGCCGGGTTTCTCGGATCGTCTTCAGGTATACCGGCCTCGATCTTCCCTACAAGGTCTGCGCCGATATCGGCTGCTTTTGTATATATGCCACCACCAAGCTGAGCGAAGAGCGCTGCAAGACTGGCTCCAAACGCATAGCCGACAAGTAAAATTGGATCTTCGTCGTAGAGTACAAATAGGCCTGTTACTCCGAGGAGGCTTAACCCAACGACAAGTAATCCCATGACCATGCCTCCTCTGAAGGCTACTTGGATCGCGGGGTTTAATCCTGTCTTAGTAGCTTGTGCGGTACGAACATTTGCCCTCGTTGCGACGTCCATTCCTACGTATCCTGCTAGGAGTGAGCATCCGGCACCCAAAAGGAAAGCGAATGACGTATAGGGTCTATCACCAAAGTCAAAAGCAAGATATAGTAATACAGTTAGTATTGCCGATATTATCGCTATTGTTGTGTATTGTCTTTTTAGGTATGCTTTTGATCCTTCGCGGATGGCGTCTGCTATTCCCCTCATTGTAGGTGTTCCCATGTCGTATTTGTTTACGTCATAAGCTAGGTAGAATGCGAATATTACAGCAGCTACTCCGCCGATGGGAGCGATGTAGAACCAATTTGATGTAACCAAAGTAAATCCTCCATATTGCCAGTATTTTTTTGTTTTTGAATTTGTTAATTTGAGCTTTTCGTCTTTTTTTGTTTTATTTTATGGTTATGAAATAATAGGAATTTAATTATCGCTTACTTTATAACATAACATTTTTAACATTTTTGGGTTTTCTAAAACCTTATTAAGTTCGTTGTCCGAAAGATCTTTAAAAATAACTCTTTTAATAGTTTATCGTTTATTCTAATTATCTATCATTACTTCGTTTTTTTAGATCATGAAAAGATTAAGGAGAGCGTGAAGGGGTTTGGTTTATAATCTTATAACTATAAAGGATGTTGTCAGGGTTCCACCGCATCGTTTTGGGGAGCCTATCGACGAGGTAATCCTGGAAATTGCGAGGGAAGAGTTTGAAGAACGCGTAGACTCGGACATTGGAATGCTTATCGCTGTTTTATCTGTTGAGGAGATCGGTGTAGGACGCATAATACCAGGAGATGGTGGCGTTTATCATCAATGCACTTTTAAAGTGTTGAGTTTTAAGCCTGAAATAGGGGAACTCGTTGAGGGAGAAGTTGTTGAGGTAACAGATTTCGGTTTATTTATAAGGATCGGGTGTACAGACGCTCTTTGCCATATATCCCAAATACACAATGATTTTTTCTCTTTTAACCCTAAACAAAGCGCGCTTATAGGCCAAGAAAGCGGTCAATCAATAATGAGAGAAGACCGTGTTAGAGCAAGAATAATCACCTTAAGTTTGGACAGGGGAATCATCAAGGTAGCCGTGACGGCAAGGCAACCAGGTCTAGGAAGCTATGAGTGGCTTAAAAAGTGGGTAGAAGAGATGCAGGAACTAAGGGAGAAAGGAATAACTGTAGAAACAAAGAAAAAACCGGAAAAAGCAAAGAAAGTAGAGAAAGAGACAAAGAAAAAGAAGAGAAAGCGGAGGAAAAAAGAAGAAAAGAAAGCTTAAACCTAGAATTGAATCAATAGAGTTGGTTGATTTTGGCTAAATCTTGTAGGACTTGTAGGAGAATAGTGGAAACAGGCAACCGATGTCCTCATTGTAAAACCCATTCTTTGAGTGAAGATTGGGACGGGTTAATTATAATAGCTGATCCTGAAAACTCCTACATAGCCAAACTCCTAGGAATAACCAAAGCTGGAAAATATGCCCTCAGAGTAAGATGAATTGAAAAGCCCTTTCTAACTCTATTTTTAAGGGGAAAGTTAAAGTTGGTTGCTGAAAAAAACTTTAAAATTCTTTATAAACTTCCAAAATCCCTCCGCTCTGAACTTAAAGCTCCCTTAGGGCGTCTTATTAAAGCTGGTATTTATCAATCTATTCGCGAAGAACTATCAAAGGAAAAAAATTCAAGACTTATAACTGTAGGCGATGTTTCTACAGAAACCCTCGTAAAAGCAAATATTATACCTCACGTAGCTATTGTTGATAATAAAGTGGGAAGAATACCGAGGAATAAGGAGGTTGAAGTACCAGGGTCTATAACGATTGATGCGCAAAACCCCGCCGCTACGATAACTGAAGAAGCATGGAAAGCCATAAAAAACGCTTTAGAAAGCAAGAATCAGCCAGTAAAAGTAGTGATCAAAGGCGAAGAAGACCTTCTTGTGATCCCTGCGGTGATCGAAGCGCCTATTAACACCTTAATATGCTACGGGCAACCTGATGAAGGAGTAGTATTAATAAGAGTGACTGAAAGTGTTAAAGATAAGTTTCAAAAAATCCTCAACCAGATGCAAACAGAATAAACTAAATTAAAAAATTTTATAAACAAATGATTTAAGTTTAAATCTACGGCTCTTTCATTAAGAAAAGAGAAAGAGGAAGGTAAGATAATTTTTAACTTAAAAAAATGAAAAGGAGAACGCGCTCCCTATGGAAATTGAGGTAATCGAAGATAAAAAGAATCCCTTACTTTACAGGCAGGAAATCAGTTTTATAATCCATCATCCGGAGGAGGCAACGCCTTCAAGGTATGATGTAAGAAAAAAGATAGCAGCAAAATTTAATGCGGACGTAGAACGCACATTTATACGTTCTATTCTAAGCGAGTATGGTTCTGCTACTTCAAAGGGCGAAGCAGCTATCTACGATAGTAATGAGCTTGCAGAAAAAATAGAAGAAGAGCATATTAGAAAAAGAAATCAATCAAAAGAAACTGAAGAAGCAAGTTAATAAAAATGAAGTGAGAGGTTCGTTCTAAAATGGTTTGGAAATATTATGATGCTTCAGAGGGTAAGCTTACCCGGTTAAAAAAGGAATGTCCTCGTTGTAAAGGATCTTTTCTTGCAGAGCACAAAGACCGGCTTAGTTGTGGTAGGTGTGGCTTCACAGAGTTTAAGAAAAAAGGGAAAGAAGCTAAAAAAGGAGAGTAGTAAATAAATCTAAATCCCTATTAGTAGGCTAATTTTTGTTTCTGGGGGGAATGGATGAAGTTGTCACTAATATGTTTAGGATTGGAAGGAACTGCTCACACTTTCGGAGCGGGCATAGTAACATCAGAGGGCGATATTTTAGCCAACGAAATTTCAACTTATGTCCCCGTAACCGGCGGGATTCATCCTAGGGAGGCTGCTCAACATCATAGTGCTGTAGCCAGTCAAGTTCTACAATCTGCCCTCCTTAAAGCTGGAATATCCGGCGAAGATTTGGACATTATAGCCTTTTCCCAGGGCCCAGGTCTTGGTCCCTGTTTAAGAACTACTGCTGTAGTAGCTCGGGCTCTTTCTACCTTATTTGACATACCCTTAGTGGGAGTAAATCACTGTCTTGCCCATATTGAAATCGGAAGACTCTTAACTGGGGCAAAGGATCCTATAACTCTTTATGTTTCTGGGGGAAACACCATTGTTTCTGCTTTTGCTGATAAAAGGTATAGGGTTTTTGGAGAAACGATCGATATACCAGTAGGAAATGCTTTGGATATGTTTGGTCGGGAGGCAGGATTGCAACATCCAGGAGGTCCAAAAGTAGAGGCTTTGGCGAGAAGGGGTAAGAAGCTTGTAGAGCTTCCATACATAGTTAAGGGTATGGATCTTTCTTTTTCTGGCTTGGTTACCGCGGCTATAAGAAAATTGAAGGAGGAAAAAGAACAACTTGAGGATGTGTGTTTTAGCTTACAAGAATATGCTTTTTCAATGCTTGTAGAAGTAACCGAGCGTGCAATAGCTCACACTCAAAAGAAAGAGCTCCTCCTCACAGGAGGTGTAGCTCAAAACAAAAGATTACAAGAAATGTTGCAAGAAGTAGCAAAAGAACAGGAAGCAGCTTTTTATACAGTACCTAAAGAAGTGGCAGGAGACAATGGCGCAAAGATTGCGTGGACTGGAATCCTCCTATACAAATATGGAAAAACTATCCCTGTGGAAAAAAGTTTAGTGGATCCAAAATGGAGACTTGACGCAGTAGAAATCCCATGGCCCATGGAATAACAGGTTAAGATAAGCATATTATCATTTTTGGTGAATTTTTTGGTGATCCCTCTTGATTTGATAGCAAAGGGTGCTGAGGCAAATCTCTATAGGGGTGAGTGGTTTGGCAGAAATGTTATTTTTAAGGAGCGAGTCAGGAAAAATTATCGTTTGCCTGACCTTGATTTATGGTTGCGCCAGCAAAGAACCGCCGCTGAATCAAAGTTGTTATCGGCGGCAAAAAAGTGTGGAGTAAGCACGCCTACAATTTATGAAATTGATATGAAAAAAACCACTATCATCATGGAATATATCGAGGGTGATAGGGTGAAAGAGTTGTTGAATAACGAGTTAAATGAGGATAAAAAAGTCATTTGTAGAAAAATAGGCGACTCTTTAGGGAAGCTTCATAAAAACGGCATTATCCATGGTGATCCTACCACAAGTAATTTCATATACGCCCATGGAAAGATTTTTTTTGTAGATTTCGGTTTAGGGGTTTTTTCAGACAGTTTAGAGGACGCATCTGTCGACCTACATCTTTTAAAACGAGCTTTGGAAAGCACTCATTTTAAAATAGCAGAAGAGTGTTTTTCCGAAATCCGTGCAGGTTACGCTCAAATAGTTAGTTCTGAACATACTAAAGAAATTTTTGATAACGTTGAAAAAATACG
>JBHLKN010000003.1:0-44993 GCA_048886645.1 Candidatus Hodarchaeota archaeon
ATGAGAAAAGATCTTTATGAGCTGATGGAGGATGCAAAAGATTTTGGATTAAAGCTACTTATTGCCACCAACGGGCTTTTACTTAATGATTGGACGCTAAGTTGTTTGAAAAAGTTTGAAGTAAGCTTATCTATCAACCTCCCTGCACTAAAAAATGATATTTACAAGGTTTTTACCGGGAATAGTAATAGAGTGGAGGATGTTATTGAAAACTTAAAAAAAGCTCTTGAGGAAGGGTTAACTTGTAGCGTGGGTGTTGTAGTTACGAGTATAAATATTGGAGAAGTAGAAAAGATTGTTGAAAAGTGTGAGGAGTTTGGGGTTTATTGTGATGTTTTAGCTTTGATACCTGTCGGGAGGGGGGGTTCGACCTTTTTGCTTCCGGATTCTTTTGCTTATGAGAAGCTTTTAAGGGCTCTTGCAAGGAAATGGAAAGCAGTTCCAATGGGGGAAATAATGGAAAAACAGGATGGAGAAGGAAGATTTGGGATAACACATGTTTCGGTCTATGAGCCTTTGTATGGAGTGATAGCTGAGCAAGAAAAAATTGTATCCCCTAAGAAGGGGTTATGCTCTTTGGGTGAAACTTTTCATGTGATGGAGGATGGAGAGGTTAGGGGTTGTCCTTTTATCGATTTTTCTTTGGGAAATGTTCGATATAAAAGCTTGAAAAGTCTTTGTGAGGAGGTAAAAATGAAACTTAAACTATTTGAAGTGGAAAAGTGTAAGGCATGTTCTTATAGTAGGGTTTGTGGTGGGTGTCCGGCAAGGGCTCAATGTTTAAAGGCAGACCGAGATCCTGCGTGTTTTTTATTCCTATAAACATATTTTCTTAAATAAAAGAATAGTGATCTGTAGGTTTTGGATAGAAAAAGTAATAAAAAGAATGGAGAGGGGTGGATCGATGTTTTTGCTTGTGTTTTGTGTTTTAGTTGATTTTTAATCCTCTGATGCGGTTTCCCACGCAGAGTCTACAGCTTCATCGATAGCTTCGAAAATGTCGCCGACGATTATTTCAAGTATTATGAATATTACGAAGGCGATTAGTGCACCTATTATGCACCTATCCCATCCTTCTCTACCCCTTAGGAAGAATAGATGCCAACACAATATCAAAGCGACGAAAGCTAAAATTACATTGAGGGGATATAAACCAACGAACCACAATACAGCTAATGTTATAAGCGCGCTTATAAGGATTTGTAACCATGGAAGGCTTGCAGGGTCATTTAATACCTTTACAGATGCCGCTATTGCTAGGGTCATTAACGCGATGTCGATAATTATCCATAACTCGCTAGCCATTGGGTTAAACTCCTTTCTTATTCAAATTAAAGTCTTTTAAGCTAATCAGGAATATAATTAGGAATATAAAAAATTTGTGAAGATACTTTCCCTTGTTTTAGCGTTTTATAGCTTTTTTATTTATTTTTGGAGGGATTGGATGTATCTTGTAGCGCTTATGCCTGCAGAGGTACCTTCTCCGACCGCTGTAGCTATTTGTCTTCTTCCTCCTGTGAGGTCACCTGCTACGAAACATCCCGGGATTTCTGTTTCAAGGGTTGTTTTATTTTTCACCTTGATGAAGCCGTTTTTTGTAAGTTCTAAACCTAAAGATTTTGCCAGATCTGAGTTAGGCACTGTTCCTGCAGTGACGAAGAGACCTGATATTTCTAAGGTTTTTTCTTCGCCTGTTTTTATTTTTATTTTGAGTTTTTCTACGGTATCTCCCCCACTAACTTCTAGAGGTTCAGCACCATAGAAAAATTCTATGTTGTCCATTTTTGCTAAACGATCCTTGTAAACAGCTTCACAGATTAGTTCCTCTTTGATGATTACGAGGTATAATTGTTTCACAATGGACGATAAGTAAACTGCTGCTTTAGCGAGGTTGTTACCATGACCTACAACGGCTACCTTTTTACGTCGAAATAAGGGACCATCACAGACTTCACAATACGACACTCCTCGTTGATAAAACTCTTTCTCCCCTGGAAATCCTAGCTCCCGATATTTGGCGCCTAAGGCAAGGATTAGAACTTTCCCTTTATATGACTTACCGCCTGCTTCCACTAAGAAACCGCCATCTTCTTTTGTTATTTTTTCTGCTAATTCTTCCTCTATAATTGCTCCATATTTCTGAGCTTGATCAACCATTCTTGTTGAAAGATCCAGACCTTGTATACCTTCAGGAAAACCAGGATAATTTTCAACAAGCCCCGATTTTGCAAGTTGTGAATCAAAAGATTGGCCTATGACACACACTTTTAAATTGGCCCTACTTGTATAAATTGCAGCAGTTAATCCTGCAGGCCCTGCTCCAATTATTAAAACATCAAAGTCTTTTACTCCGCTCAAAAATATTCCACCCCTTATTCTATTTGTAGCCAACAAGTTTAAAGTTTTTTATGCGTTTAATATTTTAAGAAATAGTTCTTTTTTAGAAAGTTTTGATACTAAGGGTTTTTATGGAGGAGATTTGGTTTGAGCTATGGTCATAAAAGTGAAGATTTTGTCGAGGAAAAGATTCCTGGTGTTCAATACGTTATCAGGATGAGACGTGCGAATAGCGGGTGGCGGATGGAGATCCTTTTAGGTAACAGGATTGAAGATAGTCTAGCTATCCAGAAGGTTAATGAAACTAACTTGTTAAAAAGTTTAAAATCTTGTTTTAGTAATATGGCTGCGCCTGCTATGGATTGGCAGCTTGAACGATCGGTTAAAAATCTCATGGATAAGATGTCTACGATTGCGTTTATAGAAGCTGAGGAAGCTGTTCCAGCCATAGATAAGGCGATGACGGAGTTAGATGAGAGTATAAATAGTTTAGAGCAAAAAATAGATAGTTTAGAGCAAAAAATAGATTCGATAGATGAACGGTTAAAGCGTGTTGAAGCAAGGATGGCAATTGATACTTTATAAAGGCTCTCCCTCCATCCCCGAGTCCCATTTAAACTGTTCCCTTTTTTCTTCAAAAATACTAGGCAAAAGATTTTTTCTGGGCAAAATTTTGTTTTTATCAATTTTTGCTTTTTAGCGGTTTATTCCCACTCTTTCTTCTATCCTTTTAACTATTTTCTCTTTTGAAAAGTCTTTAAGGGCTGTACCTTCAATATTAATCATTACTGTGTCAAGTTGTGATCTGAAGAAGTTTTTAGTACCGGCAAAAAGCATTTTTAATTTAATCGGAGCGTCATCGGGGCTCCAGAAGATAAACAGTAGCCTAGTATCCTCTAATCCTGCACGGTTTACGAAAGGAAAATCATAAGTAGCAAATCTTGGTTCATTTATCGGGAATCTTTCAACTAATTCTTCAAAAGAGTCATTGATTTCTGTTTCGACAACTACTTCTCCAGCGGTCTCATCTATTCGGAAAATTAGGCCTTTTATGCTTCGTTCCATTTTTTGCTTGTTAAATTTTCCAAGGGCATCAGAAGAGATTCCAATTCCAGTCATACTCACCTAGAACAAACCTCCTTAACTAACCATGTTTATATATAAATTTAAAAAATATTTAATCTTTCGTTCCCCCCGTATAAATGCATAAATTTTAATGAAGTAAAACCTAAAAGAAGCTTCAAGTAATTATAAAATCGTAAAAAACTAAATATTTTGTACCAAATTTAAGCTGTACGAAATTTTGAATTACAAAAGAAAAGGCTGGAGATGTTTTATGGAAAGCGGAGAAAGACCTGTATTTTACGGGAAAATAAGTGTCGGAGATATCGTTAAAAGGACCTTTAATATTTTTAAATCCAATTTTAGCAGGTTTTTATTACCTTTTCTCATATTATACAGCATTTTGGGTCTTATTCTTTCCTCGATTTATTATGGTCTTTTTGATCTTACTTACGATGAGCTTTTAGAACTACTGGAGGAGGCTTTAGAACTACAGGAGGAGGAAATATTTCTAGCCTTTTTGGTATTTAGTGTTGCATTTCTTGCTTTAATCTTTTTTTTGTTCATTGGTACAGGAATTGTGATTCAAATGGCTGCCGATGCGCATGAAGGAAAGGAAATAGATTTAGGTAAAAGTTTTAGGGTGGCTTCTTCAAAAATATTTAGCCTAATTGGTGCAGCTTTATTAGTGGGAATTATCACGTTAATAGGATCTTTATTGATAATTCCTGGCATACTTTTTTATGTTTGGTTTAGTTTGTCAGCCCAGGCTATCATATTGGAAAATAAGTCTGCAAAAGCTTCTTTGAGTAGATCAAAAGAACTGGTTAAGGGAAACTGGTGGAGGACTTTTGGAGTTATCGTTGTTATAATGATAATTATATATATGATAAATATGATCGGAAGCATTATTGGGTATTATTTATACGATCAAGTAAAAGAAGATTATAGCGATTTTACAGCGATGACGATCTACTTTGTTTTTTCCTTTGTTTTTCTAGCTTTTCTCATACCATTATACGCAATAGCTTTAACCTTACTGTTTATAGATCTTCGTATAAGACAAACTTTAACACCCCAAGTAGTGAAAAGACCAATAATTTCTCCCAGAATAGCAGATTTATGCCCTCAATGCAGTATTCGATTACCATTAGAAGCACAATTCTGTCCCAATTGTGGAACAAAAATAATAAAAGAGGAAGAAAAGAGACCTAAGGAGAAAATAAAAACTTGTCAATTTTGCGGAGCTAGTGTTCCTATCGAAGCAGTCTTCTGTATACAATGCGGGCGTAAACTCCCAAAAATTGAAGAGGGAAAAGGGAAAATTTGTTCAAATTGTGGCTTGACAAATCCTCCTGATGCGTTATTCTGCTCAAACTGCGGCTCTCGCTTAAGAACTTGAAAAATAGTTTAAGTGTTTATAGTCTAAAAATGAAAGTTTTGATAAGAGGTTTTTCAGAGTTTTGCTCCACAGTTGATGCAGAAACTTGATTTTGGAGGAGTTTTTTCGTTACAAAAAGAGCACGAAAGCCAGCCTGTTTTTCCCATGGGAATAAAACCTTTCTCTTCTTTTTCTTCGGATGGTTCCATAAATTTCTTGCCACATTTTAAGCAGAATAATGCGTTAATTGGGTTTTTTGTGGAACATGTTTGACATTTTTTCTTCTGTATAGGAAAAGGAAAAAGAGAGGTTTCTGGCTTTTCGAAGGGATTTCCACAGAATCCGCAGAAGCGAGAACTGTGAGGGGAAAGTTCTCCACATACAGGGCATTTTACGCCTTCCTCTAAAGAAATTTCTGGGGGGGTTATGATTTTAGGAGGGGCTTCCTCGACTTTTTGTTCTGAAACTTCTGCCTCTTTTGGAATTAAGAGGGGGGCACCGCAGCCATAGCAAACGGTTGCCGCTATAGGGTTTAATGTGTCGCATTTTTGGCATGTTACTCCGATTGATTTTTTCGAAGCTTTTAAGGTCCACCAACCTCCCAAAGATCCCAAAAGACCGCTAATAATGTTAATAAAAACAAGAGAAATAATTCCTCCTATAAGGGCGAAAAAACCGCCTACCCTGTAAGAAGCTGCGAATATTAACATCGAGGCAAAGATCAAAAAAGATCCAACACCTATGGAGAAATAACCTAGTAAAACAATGAGATCTTCACCGGCTTCATCGCCTAAATTTTCAGGGTAGAGATCTGGTTCAACGATTAAAGTGATTCCTAAACCTATGTTAATTATTCCAGCTATAAGGACAAGTAAAGGAATTATAGAGGAAAGTTTTTGCAACGTTTTAGATGATGGGCTACCCGCTTCCAATTCAGTTACTTCCGTTTTTAATTGATTTTTTGCGTCTGAATTTAATAGTCTTCACGCGTATTATTAAAGTTTACAGTTTAGCAAATAAACAAGTTTTTTAGAGGATGATAAATTTTTGTAATAGTTTTTATCATTTTCTTTTTTGAGGATCATGTTTTTTAAAGAGTTCTGTTTTTTCTTAAGATGCTTTTGTTGATGTTTGTGGGTGATTATTCCTTGGAAAAGATCGCGGATTCTAAATTACTCATAACGGGTGGTGCGGGATTTATAGGATCCCACCTTGCTGAAACATTGTTAAGTCAAGACTGCAAAGTTACTGTGATCGATAATTTTGACCATTATTACGACCCTGAAATTAAGCGGAAAAACATTGAAAAAATTAGAAATTTTTCCAAATTTTCTTTTTTAAAAGGGTCGATTCTTGACCCTGAAGCCTTAACTTCTGTGATGAGGGATGTTGATGTTGTCTTTCATTTAGCAGCTAGGCCGGGTGTGAGGGCTAGTGTTGAAAACCCTTTTCTTACCGCTAATATTAACATTAATGGGACTTTGCAAGTCCTTGAAAATGCGAGAAAACTTGATGTTAAAAAACTCGTGGTAGCTTCCTCTTCTAGTGTTTATGGAAATGCGAAATACAGACCAACAGATGAAGCTTGTCCTTTAAACCCTATAAGCCCTTATGGGGTTAGTAAAGTTGCTAGTGAAATTTATTGTGAGACATATTATAGGCTTTACAATACACCGGTAACGATGTTGAGATATTTTACTGTTTATGGTCCAAGGCAGAGACCTGACATGTTGATGCATAAAGCAATTTCTAAAGTTTTAAGAAACGAATCCCCCATAATTTTTGGAGATGGAAACCAGAGCAGGGACTTCACTTACGTGGATGATGCTGTCCAAGGAACAATCCTGGCTTGGATTTCTAAAGAATCTTTAGGAGAAGTAGTTAATATCGGCGGTGGAAACAACATAACAGTTAACGACCTCGTGAAACTATTAATAGAAGAGTGTGATAAAACAGGGATAATAGAACCTAAACACACTGAGAAAGCTCTAGGAGACGTGAAACATACTCAAGCAAACATAAGTAAAGCTCGAGAGAAACTTGGCTACTCGCCTAAAATAGGGGTTAAAGAAGGAGTTAAACGGATGGTAAAATGGTATAAAGAGACATATCTTAGTGGAGCAAAGTAAAATGACGAACTTGGAAGCAGAAAATAAAGATAAAGCACTACATGAAGAGAGTTTAGGGTTATATTCGGTCATCATGCCAGCCTATAACGAGTATCATAATTTGAAAACTCTTATACCAGCAACAGTTAACGCTCTCAGAACAAAAAAAATGGAATTTGAAGCTGTAGTTATCAACGATGGAAGTAAGGATGAAACAGGAAAACTGATAGATCAAATGGCAGAAAAATACGAGGAATTACGACCATTACACCATCCTAAAAACCTAGGGAAAACTGCAGCTATGCAAACAGGATTTAAAAGAGCAAAAGGAGACATAGTAGTGCTTTTTGAAACAGACTGGCAGTACGATGCTCAAGATATTCCTACCATGGTCAAAAAGTTAAGGGAGGAAAATGTGGATATAGTTAATGGAAAGCGGGTGGGAAGGGCGGATAAGCCTTATAGAAAACTCATGTCAAAGGTTTTTAACAGGATACAGCATCTTCTTTTTAAGACAGGTGTTACAGATAATAATTCCGGTTTGAAGGCTTTCAAAAAAGACGTTGCTCTCAAACTGTACACATTGGATCCTACGGGATTTTATGGCATGCATAGGGTTCTTTTAACGTTAGCTGCTCTTTCAGGGTATAAGATCGTTGAGGTACCGGTAAGGCATTATCCAAGGAAAGCTGGTAAAAGTTATATAAATCCCCACATTATAGTTTTTCAAACCCTCCATGATATAATCAGATTACGGATTATGGCGACTTTCTTGAAAGAATTATTGCCTCTAAAACAGTAATATAGATCCCAATATTTTTTCTTTTTGCTTTTTATGGTGTTATAATCCTTCTTCTAGATATTTTCCTTCATACTTTTTTTCTGGTTTTTCTGCTAATTTTAGGAAAATTATTTGGGCTATTCGAGCGTTTGTGCTTAAGCGTATCTTGTTGGTTACTATTAGAAGTCCTTGCCCTCTACCTTTGTATCCAGGATCCCAGACAGCAGAACATACAGTGGCCCCGCATCTGAGTAAGGAGGAACGGGCTAGGAGAATAGCAATACAATCTTCTGGAACGTTTACGATTTCGTTATATCGTACCCTATAGCCTCCGGGTTCAAGAGCGTAAAAACCGTTTTTATGTTCTATTTTCTTCCCTTTGGGGATTTTTCGTTGTTCGTTCGAAAAATCTATTACTCCTTCATCATTTTCAATCTTTTCGACTTCACTTAGGGTGAGATCAAACCCTGCAGGCTGGATTTGGATCCGTTGATCCAGCATGTTTTCTAAAGTTTTTTTATCAAGTAGAAAAGGCGGTATCACAGTCAAAAACAATCCTTCCAATGAGTTTATAAAAAGAAAATATGACTTTTACGTTTTTTGCTTAAATCTTTTCCAAAAGATTTTTTCACTAAAAAGAATAAAATAAAAAATAGGAAATAAAAAAAAGCCAGTTGAAGTGAAAAGGTAGAGGAATTTATAATGAACCAAGAAAAAGAGGATCATATCAAGGAAAAGATCGAAAAATACCTCACCTTGATGAACCTAAAGTTCGACTGGAACCCCGAACTAAAAGCTTTTCTGCTCAATTATAGAATTGAGGGCCGAAAATATACAGTAATAATTGATTGGACCAAAAATTGGATAGTTATACGCGCGGAAATATTACCTGCAATCGAAGTTCCCAGAAATCGGATAGAGATGCTTTGTCGATTACTCCTCCGTGCAAACCACGACCTGCCCGAAGTTCGATACGATTTGGACGAAGAAGGCAACATAGGTACAAGTCAGCAGGTAGAGATAGACGCATGCCTTTTTGATGTCTTCGAGGAAGAGTTTTACGCAGTTCCCTTCGCAATAAAATATTTTTGGACAGATATCACCCCAAAAATTGAATTCAAAGAAAGAAGAAAACCAATAGAGTTTATGTACACATGACACTCCCCCCCCAGCCCCTAGTTGTGGTATTTTTGCTTTTAAGGGCTTGATTTTTATTTTTCTTATTATTGTTCTGTTTTTTTTTGTTAGGGGGAGTTTTTGGGGAAATTTTCATCTAAATAGTCTAGTAACTGTTTGTAAGGCATTTCTAGTTTTTTTCCCTTTTGTTTGTAGTAAAAAAGGGGATAAAAGAGGAAAAAACCGGGTTTTTCAAACATTTTTTTGAGTTTTTCGTTTACAAGAAATACTAAGTTTTTTACCTTTTTTTGTTGGAGTTTTTTGAGCTTTTCAAGCTTCTTTTTTGAGTATTCTTCCCTCCAAAATCCGATTATTTCAACCATTACTTCTGTATCATCGCGAGTTATTTTGAAGTCTGGGACAAACACTAAATCTTCCAAAATTACCGGTGTTGGCTCTCTTACAACTCTCCACCCCCTTAGACCATTAAAGGAGGCCTCAAACCTTCTTTCTACAATAGAGTCAAAAATAGGTTCTAACTTGAAATTTTTAGGGGTTAGGAGGAGGGGGATTTTTGGTATAACCACGATGAATTCTCTTCTACGGATGTGAAAAACTGTTTCTATACGGCACTCAATATCGTTTTTGCTTGCAATATCTACTAATTTTGTTGCGACATAGGATACATTTCTTCCGAATTTTGTGGGTTTTCCAAAAAGGCTGAAAGGCCCGGAAAGCCCGCATATCAGGGAGTTTTGATCCGAGATGGATAGATCTGCTTGAACTCCCACCATTTTCGCGGTTCTAATAGCGATTTTAGCAAGGGTTCCGACTGATCTTTCTCCTAAGAACTCTAGCCTACAAAAGCTTGAATTATTAAGCAAAGTTTCCAAGATCTCAAAATTAGTGGAGGATATAATGTCTAGAGCTGTTAGCTTGTTTTCGTCTTCTCTAAACAAGACTTTTTCGTCTTCATTGTCTAACCAGACAAGTGTGTCTAATGGATAGCTCTCTACTCCTAGTTCTTTTCCGAGTTGTTTGAGTATATTTTCGCGCTTTTTCTTGGGCAAAAAACCGCCATATTTCTCGTTAATAATGTTGAAAACATAAAATCTGAGGTCTTCAACTGTTTTGATACCGTTTTCTGCAAGTGCTCGAATTTCTTCTTTTTCAAGGACTTCTGAAAGCTTTTTTTCTCTGTAATTATAGAACCATGAGATTCCTCTTAAAAGGCTTTTTGCAAGCTTTTCTTCTCCATTAAAAATTTCAATGATGAATTTTTCAGGGTTGATTTCGCTTTTTTTCTTACCTCTAGCCTCCTCAAACCACTCAATTATGAGCTCAATTTTCGGTAAATAGTCTTCGGATAAAAATACAGGTATTTTTACATCTTTTCCTTCAAAAATTAGGTTTTTTAGACCAACACCCAAAACAAAACGCCTCAAAAACCTTTTCAAACTTATTTTTTAAAAAGTTTAATCATTTTTTGCGGAGATTTTTCAGAGACTCGCGGAGATTTTTGCCATTTTACTTTTTATTTTTAAAACATAAGATATTATTAGAGGGATAAGCATGACGATAAAAAGTGATGTCTTAACCATAAAAAAAATCAAAGGAGGAACAGGGAGCTTAACAGATATTGAAAAAGTTAAATGTAGAAACGAGATGATCCTTGAAATTTTTAAGACAAAAAAAAGGATGATGAGTGAAGAAGCTGCGATAGTAAATTAGATTTTTGAACGGTTTCTCCTTTCCATTTAAGATTTTTTAAGTCCATTTTTTGTTTTTTTATTCTTTTTTAAGTAGCCTTAACGCGTTTTGCGATCTCTTTTCCTAGTTCCACGCATTTTTGAAGCTCTTCTTCATCAGGTCTCAATATAACCCCTATCGCGGGTTCTATAACGTCCATATTAAGTTCTTTCAAAGCTTCTTCTATCTTTCTAGCGCTCGCCCCTTTCATCCAACCAGAAACTCCAAATGCTGCCCCTATTTTTCCTTCAGGTCGCATGAGCTTAAGTAAGGGTAAAACAGCGTAAACATGGGGGTATGGGTGTCCAAAGACCGTTAACGATCCTAACACTATTGCTTTTGATAAAAAACATTCTTTGAGAACGTCAGCCATCGGTGCTGTCTTTAGGTCGAAGACATTTACTTCAATATCTTCTTCCATTATGCTGTTTGCTATTGTTTCAGCCATAAGCTTATCAGCCCCCCACATCGTATTATAGGCGACTAAAACCTTATTTTCACCGATCCAATCTTCGCTGCTCCACTTTTCCCATAAATCGAGGACTTCAGTAGGATTTTCCCTTATTATTGGTCCATGACTTGGAGCAATTATTTTCAAGTCAAGTTTTCTGACTTTTTCAATAGCTTGCAATACTTTTCTGGCAAAAGGCCGGAAAATAAAGGCATAATACCTAGCAGCATCGTCCATTATGTCTTTAGCTTTATCCGCAAAGAGATTTGTAGGGGCTACGTGGGCTGCAAATCCATCACAAGGGAAAAGTATTTTCTCTTCTTCAAGATAGGTAAACATAACTTCCGGCCAATGCATGAATGGTGCTTCAATGAAACGGAATGTTTTTTCTCCTAGTTTGAGAGTGTCTCCTTCCTTAACTTCAATGTAATCATAATCTGCTGGAGGGTATAGTCTGCGTAGCATTTCGACGCATTTTGGTGTGGCTACTACTTTTGCGTTTACGGCTTCTTTCATCAAGATTGGTAAGGCAAAGGAGTGGTCAGGTTCAGCGTGATTGCAGATAACATAGTCAATTTTTTCGGGGTTGACTATAGATTTAACCCTGATCAGGAATTCTTCATAGTGGTAGGGGTGTGATGTATCAATCACAGCAGCTTTATCCCCGCTTTTTACGACATAAGCGTTATAGGTTGTTCCTCTTTGAATAGAAAGGCCGTAAAAATCGAAGATCCAGTTTATTGCTCCCGTCCAAAACACATCCTTAACTATCGTTATAGCTTGCATTCACATCTTTCCTCCACTTTTTTAATTTTAAAATTTTGAAAAGAGTTAACTTTTAAGAAAAATCGAGATATAAAAGGCTTTACAAACGCTAACTTTATTTTTCACCACATATTATTTTATTATGAGGTTGGGAATATACTAAATGAGATTAAGAAATAGATAACTAAGGATGCATGATCATGTCAAATAGTGATAAAGAATGTTTTGATTTTGCTTCCTGGACAAAGATCCTTCCTCCTTCTGAAATCCGAGAACTTCTAAAATACAAAGTAAAGTATAACTTCGGCGGAGGGCTCCCAGGTGCTCTTCCCATTAAGGCTCTTTGTGAGATCTTAATATCCGTTGCTCAAGAGTGTATGAACGATTATAATGAAGGCTGTCATAATAAGGCTATTTCTCTTTGGTCGTACGGCCCTACGTGCGGTCATGAGTTTTTGCTTCGGGTTCTTGCAGATCGGTTGAGGGTTAAGGAGTCGATTAATCTGGATAAGGAGAATGGTTGGCAGGATGTCATTATTACTACTGGTTCTCAGCAGGCTTTGTATGCGATTATTGATACTTTGATTGATCCGGGGGATGTTATTCTTGCAGCGAGGCCTACTTATCTTGGTTTTTTGGCTCCTGCATTTAAGCTGGGTGCTGAAATTGTTACTGTGCCAACGGATTTAGAAGGTATTATTCCTGAATATGTTGAGAAAGCGATTCTAAAGTGTCGGGCAAAGTTTGGTAAAAACCCGGAAATTCTCTATGTGGTTCCGGATTCTGATAATCCGAAAGGTACTACCCTGCCTTTTGATCGTAGGAAAGCGCTTTTTGGGATTGCTGAGCAGCATGATCTTTTAATCATTGAGGATCAGGCTTATAGGGAGATCCAGTTTTCCGGTGAGCCTATTAAGTCTATAAAGGCTTTGGATAAGGATAATACTCGTGTTGCTTATTTGAGGACTACTTCTAAAGAGGCTGCAGTTTTGCGGATAGGTTATTCGGTTCTTCCGCAACCGTTGAAAGATCAAGTTATAAAGAATAAAGGGTATTTGGATCTGTGTACGCCGACAATTCTGCAGAAGGTTATGGCGTTGTATTATGAGAAATATTTGGATAAGGTTTTGCCTGATTGTCTTATGGAGTATCAGAAACGGGCTGCAGCGATGGTAAAGGGGATGGATAAAACCTTCCCCGCAGGGAAACATACTACTCCGACGGGAGGGTTCTTTCTCTGGTATGAATCGGAGAAAGATTTCGATTCGAAGGTTTTCTTGCAGGAAATAGCTATACCGAATGATATTCTTTTTGTTCCTGGCGCTGCTTTTTATCCGGTTAAGGGTTGGACTTTTGACGAAGAAACAGGGAGTATCGTTGAGTCGAAGGCGAAAACGAATACAATGAGGTTTGGTTATTCCTTTAATACTGAGGAAGAGATTTATGAGGGTATTCAAAAGCTAGGTAATCTTCTTTCAGGAGAGCTGTCTTAGGGTTCGGTTCTCAGTTTTTTTAGGTTATTCTGTGGGTACTAGGTATTCTTGTGCGGTTTCTTGTGTGCCTAGGATGATTTGGTAACGTTTCTCTTTTTTTTCTTGGGTTATTATTTCTTGTAGTAGTCCTTTTACTTGAATGATTTCTCCTTCCTTGAATAGAATGCTTTTCCACGGGCCACCGTAGATGATTATGCGTTCAATTGGTAGTTTATGATTTTCGGGTTCAAATTCGTAGATTCTTGTGGTTAAACCTTTACATACGTTAAATATTCGTCCTTTGATGGTTATTGGTTTTATGTTTTTGTAGCGTTCTGAGCCGTATTTTGGGAGGGGGGTGTTTCTTTCGACGTTAAAATGTACTACGAGTTTTTTTTCATTAAAATATAGCCAATTGTTAACCCTTTTGTTAAGAGTTTCTTCTGGGATAGGGGTATAGGTAGGAAATTTTAGGGGACGGAAACTTGAATTTTCATAGTTTTCTACGAGGTTTGTTATGTTTTCATAATATTTTTTCGTGTTTTTTTCGCCGTAGATTACGGCTGAAATGTTGCTGAAAGGCATATGTATGTCGCAAAGTATTGATCCTCCGATTCCTATGTGTGCTGTGGGGATTGATAGTTCGTGTTTGAAAAGGTCGATTAATTGGATGCATGTTAACTCCAAGGGATCTTTTGTTTCATTCCTTCTTTTTATGAGGGTTTGAGTTTTTTTTTCAGGTTTTAGATGTTTATTTATCCTTTTTTTGGGGACAGCGGTGAGGTGTGTTTCATAAACATCGCTGTAGAATCGGAACTCTGAGACTTCGTTACTCCCTATTATGTCTATTATTTGACTTGGGAAGTAACCGTCCATTAGTCTTCGGTATTTTCCTCGCCATAAAGTCACTGAACTGTCTGAGGAAGGAACATATTTTAAAACGGCGAAAACTAGGTCTTTTGGGTGTGAATTCATGATTACAAGCCATATTCTTTCGGAGTCGTCAAAAAGGTAGTCGTCTCTTAAAAACATGGTTTTTTCACACTCTTATTGACGGTTTTATTAGGTTTAATGAACGTTTAAGTGCGTTGCTTCGTATTGAAACGTCTGGAGGGAGGTTGTATATTTCAAAAATTAGGTTAGGGAAGGAAGGTAGCTGTTTTTTTATGTGGCTTAGAATTTCTAGAGTTTCTTTGCTTTGGGGGGTGAGAGGTAAGTGATGTTTTTTATTTTTTTTATCGTAAAAGCTTAAATGAACTTCTTTTATTCTTTGTTTCATTTTTGTGATGAATTCCTTGTTTTTTTTGATTCCTGCAGGGAGACTGTGGGAAATATCGTAGACTATCGAGAATTCTTTGTTTATTTTTTTTGTTATGGTTTGAAAATCGTCATATGTTCTAAGGATTTTGTGTTGTTCATCGTATTCTGCATTTTCTACTAATATTTCAACTCCGAGTTCTTCTCCTTGTTTTAAAATTTGCTTAATTCCGTTTAAGGTTTGATTTATGTAGGGATGGAGGGCGGTTTTGCTTAACTTGTTAAACGGTTTTTCTTTGGGTTTAAAACCTCCATGAACAACGGCTTTTTTGATTCCGGTTTTATTTGCAAGTATTAGTGTTTCTTCTATCTCTTTTAACGAGATTTCTTGAATTTTCGGGTTGTAACTTGAAATGTTAAGGTCTGTAATGGGAGTGTGAATTGATAAATCAAAGTTAAAGGAAGGGAGAATTTCTTTAAAGAGATTGATTCTTCCGTTGAGATCAAGTTTCCATACTTCTGGAAATTCTGTCCAAAGCTCCACGGCTTTAAACCCAAGACTCTCAATTTTCTGGAGGGCTTCGAAAAAGGAGAGGAAGGGGAAAGTGATTATACTGACGCCAATCTTACCCAAAAACCCGATCTCCTTCTTCCACTTAATTTAGGGACTGAAAAGTTCTCTTGCTATTTTTAGCTCACGTTCCAAGATAGATATTTTGTCTTTTTGTTCGTTCATATTATCTATTTCTAAAACTACGAATTTTAAGTTATTACAGTAAGAATAAACGGTTTTTAACATATCAAAAAATTGGGAGTCTTGACATGTTTGTAGGGGGGCGTGTGTGTTTTGCCCTTTTGAATTGTTCCACCCTAGGTGCATTTCGAGAATTTTTTCTTTTAGTTTTTCTGCGATTTTTAAGCCTTCTGAATAGTTGTGTTGATGCCCTATGACGTGGCTGGTATCGTAAGTGACCCACACTTTTTCATGCATCTTCATACATTGGGCGATTATTTCAGGGGTTACTACAGCTAGTGTATCTTCGATTTTTGGAGTTTCTATGCTTAATTTCACATCGTAATCTTCGCAAAAAGGCAATAGTTCTCTTATTCCTTCCGTGAAATATTCAATATCCCATTCTGTAGGAGCATCTTTGAAGGTAGTTGAGCTGTGGATGGTTAAAATTTCCGCTCCTATCTGACCGCAGAACTTAATGTTTTCTTTCAATTCTTCAACGGTGATTTTTCGAATCTTCGGGTTATAGCTTGACAGGTTTAGGTCGTTTACCGCGCCATGAATCGTGACAATGAGGTCAAATTTTTCAAGCGTTTCTCTAACATATTTTACGCCCTGGTTGAAATTTTTGCAAAGTTTTTCCCATATGTCAGGAAGTTCTACCCAAAGCTCTACGCCTTTAAAACCGGTATCAGAAGCTATAGAACATATACGTTCTAATTTTAATTCGGGTAGATAACCTGAGCCCAAGCAGATGAAAGGTTTCATATTAGATCAACGATTCAATTTTTTTAAATAAGATCTTTAAAGTTTTTAGTTAAAATGTTTGTGAAAGCGATTATTGAACAGATGAGTTGTTGTTGTTTGTTTAAGTTTTCTTTTTTTGAGGAAGTTGGTTCTTCTTTGTTTGACTTTTCTTTTGAGTGGAAGGATGTTTTGTTTTTGGTTTTGGTAGTGCTTTTACTCATTGTTTTGTTTTATGATGTTTATGATTTGGTAAAAATTCATAGTTTCAAGGTGCAACAAGAAAGGGAGGGAAAACTTTCAAAAAGGGAGGGAAGGAAGGGATCTTTTTATGATTTTGAAAAATTGATGGTGGATATAGTTATCCCTGTGTATAATATGGGGGATACTTTTGCTAGAACCTTGGGTTCTGTTGAGCGATCTGGGTTTAAAAATAAGCGTGTGTTTGTTGTGGATGATGGGTCTGATGATGGGAAAACGCCCCAGATTTTGGACGGTTTTAAAGATAGGGTTGATTTATTGGTTCATTTGCCTCATGGAGGCAAGGCGAAAACGGTAAATTTTGGGGCTGAAAAGGGAAAAGGGGGTGTTATTTTTTTCCTTGATGCTGACAGTCACGTTAGACCTGACTTTATTGAAGTTTCGCTTTCTGAGCTTAATGAGGAAGTTGATGCCATAGACTTTGTGCAGCAAGTAGCAAATCCGGGGGATAGTGTTTGGACTAGGATTGCTGCTTTTGAACGGGAGATACTTACTTTTAAGCCTGATAATTTTGGGGCTTTATTTGTAATTAAAAGGGAGGTTTTTAACGATTTTAAATTCCGTGATTGTTTATCGCCTCAACTTGATATTGATCAGCGTTTACTTACTGCTGGAAAGTTGAAGATATCTCCGGAAAAAGTTGTTTTTGCAGATGAACCTGTGACTTTTAAACATATGTATCTGAGGAAGAGGAGATGGGTTTATGGGATGCTTCAGACCTATAAGATGAATAATCAACGCCTTGATTTTCACATTTACTTACCTTTTTTAGACCTTTTTCTGCTCTTTTCATTCTTTTTAGTGTTCTTTGATCTGAGGTTTGTTTTAATACCTGTAATTTTGCTTTTTTCTTGGTTTTTGAAAACGAGCGTGCTTTCTAAAATGTTTAAACAAGGCTACCGCATGGTTCCTTGGTATGTACTCTATATGATAATATTGTCGATAGCAGTTATTGATGCTGTTATACGTTTCAAAATTGGAAGAAAAGTATCATGGGTTTAAATGTTTAAGTTTAAAGGTGAAGGGGGGTAGGAGGGGTTAGTTTAAAGCTTTCGTTCTTTATTAATTTTTTTAATTTGTAGCATAGGTCGTTTGCCCTTGATCTGTTTGATTGTCTGAGGGTTATTGGAACCTCTTTTCCTTTTATGTTGATGGCTCCAAGTTTCCCTTTAAACGCTTTTTGTGGGGATAAGTATGTGCAGGCACCGCAATTAAAGCAACGTCTTTTATCGATGCCTTTTGTTTTTTGAAAGGCGTTTGTGGGGCAATATATTTCCACAGGGCTTTTTTCCTCTTTATTAAACTTGGAACGGTTGAAAGATATTTCTTTGTCTGTATTCTGCCAAACTTTTCCGTAATCGCTTTCGCTGAAGGGAGTTCTTTTGTTTATGTCAAGTATTGGTAGTTTGATGTTTTCGTCTAATATTTTGAGGTTTGAAAGGATTTCTTCATCAAGGACTGGTACAGGTATCGCGATTGATGTTATGCATTCTGGACCGGCGGAAGTGTTGAATCCACCCATATATTTTGGTTCCATTCCCCGCATTTCAGCGAAAACTGAAAGGTTTGGTTTCTCTTTAGTGCTTCTTGTACCCTCACCCATCACATACCCTATGGAGCCATTTAAAAGAACTTTACTGTTTATGCCAATAGTTTTAAGAGATGAGTCATTCTCTAAGGGATTGATTTCTCCACAACCGCATACAGAAACTTCTTCCAAAGGTCCTTTCAAGCCTAAAAGGGAGAATATTGTTTTTACAATACTATTTTTGGGGTTAACTAAGCCGACATAATTTCGATACACACTTCTTGTAGTGAACATCCTAGCAAAGGGAATATCTTCAAACTTGATCTCTGGTTCTAAAAATTTTCCATTCTTTGTTTTGATCCGTGCTTCTATGTTTTTGTTTTCTACGATGTCTCTGAATAGATGGCCCCCACCATATTTTTCATCGGCATGAGATGTTCCGTAAACTATAACGTCTATGATTCCTAAACGCTCGTTCGGGCAGGGGCCAGGGTAGGCGGGAACCCCGTTTAACCAAACTTTTTCTGCCCTTTCAAAAACACCTCTTTCGGCTATGGTAATCGTTAAAATAATCGCAGTACCCGACATTAGGCCACAGGTTCCTGTAGTGACAACGTCTACATCTTCAACGGTTAAGTTTTCCCCATTTCTTACCATTTTTTTAAACTCTTCAGCGGTAAAAACTTTCGCTTCTCCTTGCCCTATTTTCTTGTTAATTTCTTCAAAACTTTTTTTACGTTTAAGTTGTGTGGAGGAAGTCACTTTAAAGCCCTCATAAAACGTTCTTTGATCTCCCTATTCTTTAAGGGTATTGGAGCAAGTTGTGCGTTTCCTGGTCTAACTATTACATGGATGAAATCAGGACCCCTTCCAAACCCTTCTATGGCTTCCCGGTTCTCTTCTATTTCGTGGTAAAGTTGGACTTTTTTAATTCCATGGGCAAGGGCAATGGCGCTTAAAGAAATATTCTTGTAAGCGGGTGTTGGCTGATCCCCGGTTGAACCGTATGTTCCGTTATCTAAACAGAAAATTCTTAGATTTTTAGGCATTAAAACGCCTATAGTCGTTAAAATATTCAGGTTCATGAGAAGGCTTCCGTCGCCGTCGAAAACCCAGACATCCTTTTCAGTGTTCTCCGCTATTCCTAAACCTATGGCAGAGACGAGACCTAAACTTCCGGTCATGTAAAAGTTTAAAGCACGATCTTTTGCGTGGAAAAGTTCCCGGGAAGGGTATCCCATGTTGCAAACGATAATATCATCTTCTCCACACATATCAGCTATGGCTTTTATAGCTTCATATCTCGTAATTTTTGGGGGGTTGAGTTTAGAATGGAATTCAAAATCAAAAATTGATATCCGCTTTTCAAAGGATTGGGGTTCTTTCAATGAAGTTGAATCTTCCCAAACTTTTGGAGAAATTAGGACTACATAAGGAATATTTTCTTTGAAGCTAGATCTTATAGCGCCAGCTAATAAACTGATTTCATCTTTATTTTCTATTATTATATACGGTATTTCCAAAGCTTTTAAAAGGGATGTTAATGCCTTTCCTAAGGGTTTTTGAGCCTCTATTGCTTCTTTATATACTCCACGCCAGCTGGCAATTATGGGTAGAGGGATCTCATAGGTCTTATGGAGGGACATTAAAGCGTTGATCGAATTGCCTATTCCTGTACTCTGGATTAGAAGAGCGGGTTTTCCACCGCCAAGAAAAGCTCCAGCAGAAATCCCTACACCTTCCTCCTCCCTTGTGAGGTTATAACATTTAAATCCTTCAGGCAACAATGCTAAAACTGTTTTTAATTTATCACATGGAAGTATTCCTACTTGATCTATTCCTTCCTTTTGCATTATTTTCCAAAACTCTTCTTCGATTAGCACTGTTATCGCCTAACTCCCAAGCTCAAGGATCTCTCCAAGATCAGTATTCTTATCTACTATTATGTCGGGTTGCATATACTTTACCGAGTAATCTTCTTTTAGCCTTTCGAATCCTCCCCCGGTTATATTTAAGAGGATCAAGTCTTCCTTTTCGACGTTTCCTTTTTCCATAGCTTGGATTAGCGAGGCAAAGCATACTGAAGCCGCTGGTAAAATATCTATTTCTTCTATTTCTTTAAACAGTTTTTTAGCAGCTATTGCTTCTTCATTTGTTACAGAATACATCTCTCCATTTGTGTCTTTTAAAGCGTCGTAAACTCCGCCTATTATGGAATAGGGGGGGTTTCTATTGGTAAGAACCTTAGCAAAATTTTCCTCTATCTGTTTTCTAGCTGTTGATTCATCGATTTTTACAAGTTTCCTTGAACCTTGTTTCCAAGAGGTATAAATAGGCTTAAAAGGGTGATTTTGAGAAAGATGTAGTTCAGGCTTTTTATATCCAAATCTTCTATCTTCGATAAGGCGTAAAACAGCCTCCCACGTAGCTATAGCCCCAGTACCACTCCCAATCACTTGAAAATAACTATCAGGAATTCTTTTAGTGATTGCTACAAATTCGAGCATGACAGTTCCCATTCCATCTCTTCTAGCAACATTTTTCGCACCCCCCTCCTTGATAAAACCTTTAAAACTGGCTATTTTGTTTGAAATGCTTATAGCGTCAGAATAGTCTCCTTTCACGGCAATCAGTTTGACGTTTTCTGCTGGCTCTTCTAAGAGCCACATCATTTCCAAACCACTTTCTGGAACAACTATATAGCCAGGATAGCCTGTTTTTGATAAAAATTGGGCAAAAGCTCTGCCAGTATTACCAGCAGAAGCTACTACAAGAATTTCATTTTTAATTTCAGAAGCCCTAGCAATGGTTGGAGGGGCTTCAAGCTCTTTAAAGGAACAAGTTTCCATATAAGCGTTTTTTTCAGGCCAATAACCTGAAAAGGATACGTAAAGATTTTTTAACCCTAATTCCCGTCCCAAGGTCTCACTTTTATAAGTTGCAGGTAGGCCTCCTAAGTTTAAAATCTTATTACAGGGCAACCATTCGCAAAACTTAAAGATCCCAGAGACATTAAGGTGTTTAAGCTGTTTTGTTGAATATCGCGTTCTTAAAAAGGCAGGTTCATGGTTTCTATCGCAAGCAAGCTGATAATCATCATTATAAACCGAACCACAATAAAGACATTCTAAACTGTAATCGCCCATGAATTCCACCGCCCATTATAAAAAAAAATAGATTATTATTTTTCTCTTCTTAGGATTCTTGTTTTAATAATTTCTACTATTTTAGGTATTGCTTCCTTTACTTTTGGGGTGCATTCTTCGCTGAAAGTTGTTATATCTTCGACCTCTATGGCAAAAATTGTTATATCTTTGGGCATTTTTTCAGGGAAAAGCTTTTTTCCAACTTCTAAAGCTGTGAGAAAATCTGCCTCATGGGTTGAGGAAAAATGTAAAAAAGGGAGGGAGGGTAGGTCTTCAACGGAAAGCTCGTAAATTGTTCCAGGTTCTCCGTTGGCCTTTATTGCGTCAACGAGTATTAATTGATCATAGCCTATGATCATATCGATGATGGAGAGACCGGCTAAACCTGCTTCTTTAACCTTAACGTTTTCTGGTAATTTTTCTTTTTTTAGTGCTTTGACTACGTGTATTCCTACGCCATCATCGGAAAGTATGGGGTTTCCTATACCAAGGATTAGAGTATGCATTTTTGATCAGCTATGTTTCTTGTTAGGCGTTTATAGAGTTTGTCTTCCCAGTATATTTTGACTTCTAAAGGCATTCTTCCAGGTAGTGTATGGGTAGCGCAAGCCAAACATGGATCATATGCTCTGAAAGCCATTTCTACCATGTTAAGGATCTTATTGTCTACTTTTCCTTCTTTTATCAGGTTTTGAGCAGCTTTTTTAACGGATATGTTCATGCCAGCGTTGTTTTGAACGGTTGCAACGATTAGGTTCACTTTTTGAGTGATTCCTTCTTCGTCTGTTATGTAGTGGTGGTATAGGGTTCCACGAGGCGCTTCGACTACGCCTACGCCTTCTGAAGGTTTTTCGGTGGGTATTGTTCGCACATCTTTGTTTGTGATTTCAGGGTCTTGGGCCAGTTCTAGGACTCTTTCACATGCGTACATAAGCTCTATTAACCTTGCCCAGTGAAATGCAAGGGTGTTATGCACAGGTTTTTTCTCGAAAAAGCCATATATTTTTTTGTAAGCTTCTTGAGCTAAGGGAGTAGCCATTCCTTCTGCTACGTTAAGCCTTGCCAGGGCGTTAACCCTGTAAACACCGCTATCCTCCCCATCAACCAAACCTTTCCATCCTACCGTTTTGACAAATGGGAATTTCAGATAGGACCATTCTTCTACATGTTCTGCTACGTAGTTTAGGTAATCTTTCGGTTCAAAAATACAAACTTCGTTGCCTGAAGGACTCATCATTCGTATTCTGCCATCATAGAAGTTTACCTTTAGATTGTCATCCACAAGACCAGCATAATATGTCTCATGATAGTATGTATCACCCGTTATTAAGTCGGCATACTCCTGATTCTTTAACACCAAATCGTCGAAGATTTCTAAGCTAGTCTTACCCAATTCTACGAGGGATTTACCCATCTCTTCTATCTCTCTTCTTTCTTCTTCTGTTAACGGTTTTGCCATACCGCCTGGTAACGAGCCTACCGGGTGTATTGGGTGTCCTGCAAGCATTCCTTGAATTTTTTGCGCATAACCTCTGTTCTTTAATACTGCTAGGCCTGTCTCTTTACCCACGACTTCTATTAAGCCGAGAACGTTTCGCTTTGCAGGATCTGCCCCTGCTCCTGGGACAAAATCTGGAGCTCCTAGAGCATAAAAGTGCAGGATGTGGCTATGAGCCATGTGGGCGTTATAATATAGCTCCCTAAGTTTTCTTGCGGCCTCAGGTATTTCTACGTTGTATACTGCGTCTGTTGCCTTAGAAGATGCCATGTGGTGGGCGCCTGGACAGACACCGCAAATTTTTGGAGTGATTCTCGGAAGCTCTTCAACGGGTCGACCTTCACAGAACTTCTCAAAACCTCTAAGCTCAACCACTTGGAAGTAGGCGTCTTTTACGTTGCCATTTTCATCAAGGAATATGTCTATTTTACCGTGACCTTCAAGTCTTGTTATCGGTGAAATTGTTACTTGTTTTGGTTTTTCAGCCATTTTTTCACTCCCTTATCTTTCCTCCTTTTTTGCATCTTTTACGGACCTGTTTATTATCGCCGAAGGGAGCGTAAATCTGTAGAAGGTGCCTACCGGATCTTTTATACCATTAAGTATCTCGATTATTTTCGTAACTGGCATATAGTCTTCTCCTGTTCCTACGATGGAGCCTATAGCGGACATGGCTTCTGCTCCTGGGTCAAGCATTGCTGCTGTTGGTCCGAAGCATCCGCGGCATGGCATGTTGACTTTTATGCATTTTTGACCGCAGCCTCCTCGGGTTGCTGGGCCCATGCATATGATCCCTTGGTCGAGGAAGCATTTTTCAGGATTTATAAGTATTTGGTGAGGCCGATACACTTTTTCAATTCTGTTGCCTTCCTTTGTTTTCGCCCGATCACACTCATCACAAAGCGCTTTTTCTGAGGCTATTACTGTTCCTTTTGGAGGGAGTTCTCCTGTCTCTACGAAATTTTTTAATAAGTTTACAGCGTCCATTATTCGTTCATAGGTCGGCGGGCATCCGGGTATGTAATAGTCAACGTCGACTACTTGGTGGAGGGCTTTCACCGTATCAAAGAATTCAGGCAGCTCTAGAGTGTATGCATCCATTTTAAACTCGGTTTTCGGGGTAACGTATTGAGGATTATCTGTAGAAGGGGTTTCTTTGTAACAAACTTCGAATACTCCTTCTCTATCTGACGTGTTTGCAAGGCCAGGTATTCCTCCAAAACATGCACAAGCACCAAAAGCTATCAATACTTTACATTTTTCTCTTAGTATTTCCGCATCTTCTTCCTGTTCTGATGTCCTTACTACGCCGTTGAATATACCAATATCTAGGCTTTTTTCTTCCCATGATTTCAAATCTTCTCGTTTGAAGTCCATGGCAACAGGCCAGTAAACAATGTCTGCAATCTCTACGACATCGAATATTTTCTCTTCTATGTCGAGTATGGCGACATCACATCCCCCACATGCTCCCGCCCAGTTGATACAGATCTTAAGTTTATCTTTCATTTTTACGACCTACCGCCTCGGGAATTTAAGACAAACTCCCTTAGATCTTTTTTCATTTCCATTCGCAATTCAACAAATATTTATCTGATTCTTCTTATGGAAACTTTTTCAATATTTTAGTAATTAAAAAAAGAATCTTATAAATCTCTAACTTTACCTTGGTGCCACTTTTTATTCTATCAAAAAATAACTATTATTTATTAATAATTGAAGTTGTAAACACTTAAAAAATTTTACTTATCCTTTATATGATAAGATCTTAAATATAGAAATTAGGAACAGATAGCTTAAATTTTTTATAAACCTTAAGTATTGAAAAAGAAAACCAGCAATGTATTTTAACTTATTTTTTAATATATTCTTGCCCGGCAAGTTCTACTGTGCTTAGAACAACTCTTCGGTATCTTTTTCTTCCGTCTAATTCCACTTCTTGTAAAACTCCTTTAGCTTCTATGATGTCGCCTTCTTCTACAAACTCTGCAAAAAGGCTTTCAAAACAAAGAATTTCCTCTACATTCCTTTCGGGAGATTCGTCCTTAATACGGTATTCAACGGGATAACATAAACTTGCAGAAGAATCGGTAACAGTTCCCTTAACAATTGCAGGCCCTAGAGTTTTGCATGAAACTGTTTTAAAAACAGGAATATCTTCCTCTATCTCTTTTTCTGAACGCACACATTTGATAGAGATTGGTATGCCTTCAATATTCAGTTTTGTTTTTCTTTTAGACACTTGTGATACGATTTCTTCCATGGAGAGGGGGGAAATGTTTTTCAGAAACTCTGAAACTCGTTCAACCTCTAAAGGGGACATTACTGTAATGCCAGGGCATTCATCGATATGCTCTCTAAAATAGTGCATTTTATCCTTTCCAAAAATGGTTATGTCTATATCTGAATCGGGTCGTGGGCTGCCGTAAAGGATGGATCCTCTAACTCCCATATCTTCGAGTTTAAATCCAAGATTTTCAACCGCTATTTCACTAAAAGAAGCGCAAAGTTCCTCTATTCTGGAGGAGGGGTTTTCAACTATCTTTTTAAGTTTTTCAACACCATCATAAACGATTTCCACATCTGAATATGGAATCGTTAAAAGGTCTACATCGTAAAAATCACTATATTTAATTAAATGGGGCTTTTTACTTTTCAAAAAGTTCAAAGCGTTTACATAGTCATAAATTCCTTGGGCTTGTAGAAACCTCTTGGAGTCCCTTTCTTCTTCTGTAGTATACTTCAAGACAGCATGAGATTCTTCTTGGGGATGGATATAGCCCAAAACGATGAACAGGTTTAAATCATGATCTCGAAAACAAGTACCATCGACTTTAAGCATCTTAAATCGTTCTCTGACCAAAAACAACCCCAACCAAACATCTATCAATTATCTTCTATCTTTATTTCATACTTTTATGAAGGAAGAGAGGGATTTTATTCATATTTTACTAATTGCTTCTCTTTTTACACATTTAAGTTCTTTTTACGTCTTTTTGAGACATTTTCTTCAAGGCTTTTCGCAGTGACTATTTCGACTAGAGCAGCTTCTTCTTTTTTCGGCCGTAATATCCTGCCAAGACGTTGAATGTATTGTCTTACTGAACCGGTTCCGCTGATGACAATGGCCACACTTGCTTCAGGTACGTCCACACCTTCATCAAGAACCTCTCCCGTAACAATTTTTGTCAAGGTTCCTTTTTTAAAACCTTCAAGAATCTTTTTTCTTTCAGCTTTCTTCGTTTTGTGTGTTATTTTAGGTATGAGGAACTCTTTGGCTATCCTATCGACAATTTCGTTGAATCGTGTGAAGATTAACACTTTTTGATCGCGGAACTTTTCCAGTAACTCGTCGAGTTTTTGAAGCTTCTCCTCGGCATCAAAAGCTATTCTTCTTGCTTCATTAAGGGCTAAAAGTGCCTCTTTTGCCTCTTTTACGCTTCCTGCCCTACTTAAAACTGCGAGAAACTTAGCTTTTCCTCCCCCCTTGAACCTATAAGAGTATCGGGCATAACGCGCCCTTGCAGCCTCATACCTTTCCTGATCTTCTGGAGACAATTTTACCTCGATTCGTTCAACTTTATAGTCTGCAAGAAAACCTCTTTCTGAGAGTTCTTCCGGTTTTTGATAATGAACAGTTGGACCTACAAGAAAAGGGAGATCTTTATGTTTTTCATCCACCCGCGTGGGAGTCGCACTAAGACCTAATCTTTTTGGAGCTATCAAAAATTCTGCAATCCGTCGATAGGAGGGAGAGGGTAGGTGATGGACTTCATCAAATATGATGAGGCCAAATTTGTCCGCTAAAACATCTGTGATCATGTGGGCGCTATCATAGGTTATCACGGTTATCGGCTTTATTTCCTTCTCTCCTCCTCCAAAAATTCCTATATTTTCAGGGTTTACATTTAGACGAGTAGAGATTTTTTCATTCCATTGGAAAAGCAGGTCGATTGTAGGCACAACAATCAATGTTCGTTGTGAAGTTTCATATATTGTATGTATGCCACAGAGAGTTTTACCTGCCCCCGTGGGTAGCACAATAACGCCTTTCTCTCCTGTTAAAAACCATTCGGATACAGCTTCAAATTGGTAACGTCTTAGTTTATAGTTTTTTTTGAGCTTAAAAGGGAGGGAGAAGTCTGCGTTAAAGGTCGTCGAAACCTCAATATCTTGATCTAATAAGAAGGTCTGAAGGTCTTTAAAGTAGATTGGTTTCGTCCTAAAAACTTTATTTTCACCATCGTAGTAAAGGATATCGAGCAATTTGCTTTTAGGCGGTAAAATTGTGTTAAATTTGAAATTGGGATTTATTACTAGATCGCCGCCTGACAAAGAAAAAATAACTTTGAGGCCTTCTAAGCCTGGTTTAATTGTTTCCACGCTTTCTAAATCTAAATTTGTTTTTAAGCTTGAGATTTTTTCCGGTATTTCCCCTATAATCTTTTTTAACTGCTTTTCTACTTCTTCCCACCCAAGGCGTGTTACAGAGTCCAAATCAAGTTTAAAAAAAGATTTGCCATCTTTATACCCTAAATAGTCACAAAACGTTAACAACTTTCGAAAATCCCTTTTTCTTACCCAACGATTAACAGCAAACACTAAAGCTTCACCATTAAACGCTTTTTCTTTCTCCTTTTCTTCTCCTAACCTTTCCCACTCCAAAAACAAAAACCCCCTCTAAAAACTAAAAAAAATAAGGTAACTACGACTTAAAACGTTAACTTTTTCAATGAACCCTTTAATCAAAAGCTTGACCGATGAAGCCAAAAAAAGACAACAAAATCTTGAAAAATTATTAAATCTATAATATTTTAGAGATTTAAGGTTGGATTTGTTTTTACCATTTTTTGTGTGTGTTTTGGAGAGTGTTTTTGTTTTGCCGCGGGTTCTTGTTGCTCAAAGTATGGGAAGGGGCTTTGTGCTTACCGATGCAGAGCTTTGGAAAGGTCTAGAAAAGCCAGATATCAGAGAAGGAGTTTTGAATTTTTGTTCTAAGGATGTTAAGACGGTTCCTGATGACGGCACGGTCACTGAGGCGCTCAACGTTATGGCAGAAGAAGGCATGAGAATGCTGCCCATAGTGCACAAGTTTACACGCGAAGTTGTTGGCGTGGTGAGCGAAAGAGGCGTTTTAAAACATTTAACGTTGGAAAGCACTTATCTTCAGTATGATGAGTATGATGTGCTTCCAAGTTCTTCTAAAGGTGCGATCATGAGCGCTATGAGCGCTTATGCAATAGATGTGAGTGAGGCGGAGTCTATTGTTGCTAGTGAATACTTAACTTTTTCTTCTGCTTTGAACTTGATTGTGCAAAAACAGATTGGTTATTTGCCGATTGTTGATGAAAAGTTGCGCCCTGTATGTGTGTTGGCAGAAGATGATTTAACAGCACAGGCTGTTCAAAACGAAGCTTTTGATTTTACTTTGAGAGATTTCATGAGCATGTCTGTTGCCACTATAGAAGACACAAGCCGTGTTAGTGATGTATGCCGTAAGATCATTGAAAAGGGTTACCGGAGGATTCCTGTTGTAGATGAACATGAAAAGATCAGAGGAGTTGTCACGGTTAGGAGCTTGCTGAAACTTTTTAACATGCCCGAATCTAAATCAAAGTTCGCCACAGGAAGACAGGATGATGTTCTTAACACCCCAATTGTAGACATTATGAACGAAAAAATTGTTTTTACTCACGTTGATGAAAAGATTGTGGATGCGGAGAAAAAGAGGCGTGAAGAAGGCGTGGATGCCCTCTTTATCAAAGATGAGAGTGGGCGGTTAGAATCAATTTTCACTATGTGGGATGTTTTGCGCGCCTATTCAGGTTTTCTAGGAACTCGTCCCGGATAAACAAAACAAGGTAAAGAGAAGAAAGTGGAGCGACTGGTTTTTGGCTGACGGATTAACCCACATTGCTATTTCTTTTTTTATTCTTGCTTTTGTAGCCCAATTGGGTTTTGAGAAACTTCCTTCTAAAATTGAGCTAACACGGGATGGAGATAATGTAAAAATTGAAAGAAATTCTTATTGGGGTTTAAAGATCTTTGCTTGTTCTATTTTTGGTATTTTAAGCGATACCTTGGATAAACCCTTATTCGGGGCTAGACTATGGTTTCATAGCGTGATTATACTCTCAATTTTTTGGGTAATCTGTTATATGTTGGTAACGCGATTTTTTGAAAGTCTAAAACCTTGGATTCTTCTAGTAGTAATAGCATCTTTTTCCCATATACCCTTAGATATGGAGTATGCAGTGCCACTATTCTACCCATTATTGGATGATGCTTATTGGATCGAATTTGATTTGAAAATAAAACAAGGCTTGATACCCTCTATTGAGGCGTTCAAGTTTAAAGTTCATTCGATTCCTGTAGAAGAAATTCCAAAGTTTGCCACAGCTAGCGCCGTGACATTTGCGGGCTTAATACTATTTTTATTTGTTTTTACGTTTGTCTTCATTGACACCGTTCTTACAAAACGCTTTATGAGAAAAATGAAGGCTACAAAGACTCCGAATAATTGACAATTTTATTTAAAATCTCGCTCCCTGCAAACTAAAATCTAATAATTTTCCAATTTGTTGATTATTTGTTCTATTTTATTGATGTTTTTCCACCATTTTCCTTCGCTATAGGTTAGGAGGTGGGCGAGGAGGGTTGACGTTAGTTTTAAAGCCTCTGAAAGTTTTTCAGTTTTGTTTATTATTTCCTTAAACTCTTTGGAAACTTTTTCAAAAGCATGATAAGCGTATGTTCCTGCGTTAAAAGCTTGACCCAGCATAAAGCGTAGTTCGCCAGCACTTTCGGCTTTTTCAGCTAGAACAAGCAACTTTAAGAAATCTATTTGCCCCCTATAGCCTTCTATAAGAATCGCTATATCATCACTTATTTTCCCCAAGTTATAGGCTACATCTATAAAAGCTGTACATAGTTCCTCATATTTTTCGATGTTTTCACCAATAACATCGTTCCTGGGAGTTTTGGCTGAAAAATCTCTTAAAATCTCTTTTAAACTGTTAAAAATTTTTTCGAAATCTTCTTTTTCCCTATAGTCCTCCGGATTATTTTTTTTGGATTTTGAAGCCAAAATACGCCACGCCCACCGTGTTTGCAATAATAAATAGGTCATAATCGTTAAATAATCTTTCGTAGTTTTTAATTGCGATCCCGCCAAACATCTTTTAAAAAATTAAAAAAGAATTGGTTTATTAATATTAAACTTATAAAACTTTTAACTTGGTGACAGCTTTGCAATTTTGTGAAAAATGCGGCAACATGCTCTTTCCTAAAAAAGACGAAGAAGGCAAAATACAGCTAATTTGCAGAAAATGCAACATAACAATTGAAAATTCAACAGTTGGAGATAGTTACAAATTAAAACGCGAAGTAGAACACCAACCCCACCTTGAAGAAAGATTAGTCATAGATGAAAAATATATCGCAAAAGCTTACCCAAAAGCACCCCAAGGATGGAAATGCCCAAAATGCGGAAGCGAACACGCAATATACTACCAATTACAGCTCTCACGTGGTGATGAACCAATGACGAATTTTATCAAATGTGTTAGGTGTAATCATACATCCAGATGGCGTGGTTAAAATATTTCATGGGGGGATTTGGAGGATTATTTTCTCAAAACTCTTTCCTTATACTTTTCAACGGTTTTTATTAGAGTTTCACCTAAGGATATTTTAAAGGCGTTTGCAAAACATATGAGGGCGAAAAAAACGTCACCTACTTCTTCTTCTAATTTTTCAAAATTTGATCTTTCTTTTTTAGACCTTGAACCTTTAATGAGCTGAAGTGTTTTGCTGAGTTCTCCTACTTCCTCAAATATTGCTGCGAGCATTTCAAAAGGGGGCCAGTATCCCCCTGTTTTTGATATAAATTCGTCAACTATACCCTGTGCTTCAGAAACTGTTATATTATTTTGCACCCTAAAACACTTCTCCTATCATCTAAAAATAGGGGGGTTCTTCTTTCTTTTAGTGATTTTTCAGTTTAAAAAAAGTTTCTAAGGGGGTGAAGATGGTTTATTTTTCCTTGTTTTAAGGATTTATCAAGGCTTTAATGTCGTTTTTTTGGGGTGTATCATAGCCTAGATTTTCAAAAAAAACTTTGTAAGTTTAAAAAATTGGTTTTTAAGGAGTTAGAAACCTAGTTGGTTTTTAGGTCATCCCTCTTGAGCATATATAAAAGGGTATTAAAAGCATTGAAAAAGGAATTAAGTGAAAAAGTGGGTAAAAAGATTAGTGGACTTTGTGTGTGATTTTTTATGGGGCAGGATAAGATATTTGTCAAGGGTGCGAGGGTTCATAATCTCAAAAATATTGATGTCACTCTTCCAAGGGATAAGCTTATAGTGGTTACAGGACTCTCTGGTTCGGGTAAGAGCTCTCTCGTTTTTGACACAATCTTCGCAGAAGGGCAGAGGCGCTTCATAGAGTCTTTGTCAGCCTATGCACGGCAGTTTCTTGGCCAGATGGATAAGCCTGACGTGGAATACATCGAGGGGCTTTCTCCTGCTATTTCTATAGATCAAAAAGCTGCGAGCAAAAACCCTAGATCGACTGTTGGTACTGTCACAGAAATTTATGATTATTTGCGTCTTCTTTTTGCTAGGATAGGTACTCAGTTCTGTTATGAGTGTGGGAGGAAGATAGAGAGGCAGTCGGTAAGCCAGATTGTAGATTTGATATTTGATAGATTGGAAGAGGGAGCAAAAATTGAGGTATTAGCCCCTGTTGTGAGGGGGAGGAAAGGAGAGTACAAAGATCTTTTTGAAAACTTGCGAAAGGATGGATTCTCAAGGTTAAAGGTTGATGGAGAGATTTTTAGTCTTGAAGAAGAGATTAGTCTTGAGAAGTATAAGAAGCATGATATTGAGGTTGTTGTTGATCGCGTAGGGGTTAAAAAAGAGGAGGAACTGCGGAAGCGTTTGGCTGATTCTGTTGAGATTGCGCTGAGATATGGAAATGGTCTTGTGTTGATCGATAAAGGGGGTGGAGAAAGGTTTTCTTTTAGCGAGGAGTATGCTTGTCCTGATTGTGGTATAAGTTATGATGCTCTTGAACCTAGGTCTTTTAGCTTTAACAGTCCTTTTGGTGCCTGTATTGAGTGTAATGGTTTAGGTTTTACCATGGAAATAGATCCGGATCTTATCGTGCCGGATAAAACGAAATCCGTATCTGAAGGGTGTTTTAGACCTTGGTTTAACTCCGATACTGGGTGGTACTATCAAATTTTGAAGCGTTTAGCGAAACATTATGATTTTTCCCTTGATACACCTTTTGAATTGCTTTCAAAAAAGCATCAAAATGTTCTTTTGCATGGTTCTGATGAGAAGATTAGATTCAGTTTTAAGGGGGAAAATTTTAGTTATGACACTGAGCGGAAATTTGAGGGGATTATTCCGAATTTGGAGCGGCGTTTTAGGGAGACTAGGTCGGACTATATTAGACATGAGATAATGAAGTATATGAGTAAGACTCCTTGTCCTACGTGTAAAGGGCGAAGGTTGCGTCCTGAGCGGTTAGCTGTTAGAATTGTTGAGAGGAACATCCATGATGTTTCTGAGATGAGCATTGGCGAGGCTTTAAAATTTTTTAATGAACTAGCGGAAAGATTGAGTGAGAGGGAGATGAAGATAGCGCGTCAAATCTTGAAAGAGATAAATAATCGTTTAACGTTTTTGGAGAGCGTTGGATTGAATTATTTGACGCTTAATAGGGCTTCTGCTACCTTATCGGGAGGTGAATCGAGGAGGATTAAGTTAGCTACGCAGATAGGTTCAGCGTTGGTTGGGTGTATTTATTGTCTTGATGAGCCGAGTATAGGGCTTCATATGAGGGATAATATAAAGCTTATAAATACGCTTAAGAAGTTGCGGGATCAAGGTAACACGGTGATTATTTGTGAGCATGATAGGGAGACTATTGAGGCTGCAGATTTCATTTTAGAGCTAGGACCTGGTTCGGGAGTTAATGGGGGATTTGTTGTAACTACAGGTTCGCCTGAGGATATTAAAAAGAATCCAAAATCAATAACGGGTAAATATTTAAGCAATGAGCTTTCAATACCTATTCCTAAAAAGCGGAGGGAGCCTACTGGCCAGTTTTTAACTGTTAGAGGAGCAAAGCAACATAATTTGAAAAACATCGATGTATCGATACCCTTGGGGGTTTTTATGTGTATTACGGGTGTTAGTGGGAGTGGAAAATCTACTTTGGTTCATGAAATATTGTATAAAAGTCTTGCAAGGAGATTTTATCATTCACCTGAAAAGCCAGGCGACCATGACCAGATTGAAGGTGCTAAATATATTGATAAGGTGATTCTTGTCGATCAGAGTCCCATAGGTAGGACACCGAGGTCTTGCACAGCGACTTATACGAAGGTTTTTGATCATATTAGAAGCCTTTTTGCCTCGCTTCCTGAATCCAAGAAGAGGGGTTATAGGCCGGGTAGGTTTAGTTTTAATGTTAGGGGGGGTAGGTGTGAGAACTGTAGGGGTAATGGATTTATAGAGGTGGAGATGCAGTTCCTTCCGAGTGTCTATGTAGTTTGTTCTGAAGGGTGTAAAGGAAAGCGCTACAACCGGGAGACTTTGGAGATTAGGTATAAAAGAAAAAACATCGCAGATGTTCTTAATTTGACTGTTGATGAGGCTTTTGAGTTTTTTGAGAATATTCCTAAAATTAAGCGGATATTGAAAACGCTTATGGATGTTGGTTTAGGTTATATTCAGTTGGGGCAACCTGCTACCACATTATCTGGTGGGGAAGCTCAGAGAATTAAGTTGTCTAGAGAGTTGAGTAAAAGGAGTACGGGACAAACGTTATACATTTTAGACGAACCTACTACTGGTTTGCATTTTGCTGATGCCCAAAAGCTGCTTAATGTGTTGAATAGGCTTGTTGATAAGGGCAATACTGTGGTTATAATTGAGCATCATCCTGACGTGATTAAGTCTGCAGATTGGATCGTTGATCTTGGCCCTGAAGGAGGAGATGATGGGGGGAGAATTATTGCTGAGGGAGCCCCTGAAGATGTAGCATTGGTAGAAAAAAGCCATACTGGGCAGTACCTTCAAAAAATGTTAGTATTAGGGGATAATGGACTTTATGGCCGGGCAGGTGTAAAAGTTAAAACGAATGCGCCTACTTTTGAGGCTGAAGAAGGTTGATCTAAAATTAGGAAGCTTGATTCATTTCTTTTAAAAAGGTAGGTATTTAAGGGTTTATTAGATGCTTATTTTCAAATTTAGTGCTTTAGATTAGATGTTGAAAGGTATTTTGGGGGGTATGATGGTGGACTCTAACCTTATTAATGGTGGTAAAGACTCTTTCCGGAGAAAAGTTTCCATACTTCCAAATAAGCCAGGGGTCTACCTTTTCCTTGACAAAAATAGGCAAGTTATCTACGTGGGTAAAGCAGCATCTCTTGCTAAAAGGGTTCGTTCCTATTTTTCTAAAAATATTTTTGACCCAAAAACACAGAAACTTGTTGAAAAAATAAAGGATATAGATTATATTGTAACGAGTAACGAGGTTGAAGCGTTAAATTTAGAGATAGATTTAATTAAGCAATATAAACCACTTTATAATATTCGCTATATAGATGACAAGAGTTATCCTTTTGTTAAGGTTACTTTGGGGGAGGAGTTTCCTACAGCGCTTATTACGCGTATTTTGGAGGGGGATGAAGAGGTTGGCTTTTTTGGACCTTATACTAATGTTAAGTCTGTTAGAGGGACTTTGAAGGTTGCTCATCGTCTTTTTCCTATTAGGAATTGTAAATATGATATTTCTACTAAAAAGAGGGTTAGAAAACGTCCTTGTCTTAGGTATTATTTAGGTCTTTGTAGCGCGCCTTGTGTTGGATTGGTAGGCAAGAAAGATTATATGCAGTTAGTGGATCAGTTTTGTCTTTTCCTGAAGGGGAATGTGGGGGAATTGGTCGAAGAACTTTCAGAGGAGATGCAGAAAGCAGCGCAAAACCTTGAGTTTGAACATGCAGCGGTTTTAAGGGATAAAATAAGTTCTTTGAAACGATTTTTAAAAGAGGGAGAAAAGGTTTTTGAGGCTGATGGCATAACGAGGGATTTTGTTGGAATGGCTCGATGGAATGAAGAGGTTTGTTTTGAAATTTTTCGCGTTAAAGATGGGAGGATTATTAACTATGATAGAATGATATCAGAGGATGTTCCGGTATCAATATCTGATAAAAGGGCTTTAAGGGAGTTTATAAAACAGTATTATCACTCGGTTTTAGATGATGTTCCTGATGAGTTGGTTTTACAACCTTCACTTGCCGTTAGTGAGGAAGATTTCGATGATTTAACGGAGGATTTAGGGGAGGATGAGGTTATTTCTTGCTGGTTGTCTGAAAAGAAAGGTTCGCCTGTGAAGCTGGTTTTTCCTTCAGAGGGGCGTAAGCTTGAACTTGTAGAACTTGCTGAAAAAAACGCGGAAATACACTTGAAAGAAGGGGCTTTAGAAGACGAAGAAATTCAAATACGCGAGGAGGAGGATTTTGGCGAGGATCTGCAAAAACTTTTAGGACTTCTTGCCCCGCCTAAGAGGATAGAAGCGGTTGATATTTCAAACATTAGAGGTTCTAATGCTGTCGGATCTCTTGTGGTTTTTGAAGATTGGGAACCGAAAAAATCCGATTATAGACGTTTTAAGATTAGAAACGTTTCGGGCATAGATGATATTGCTATGATCGGCGAGGTTGTTTATAGGAGATATAAGAGGCTACTGGAGGAAGGGGACAGATTGCCTGATCTTTTACTTATAGATGGAGGTAAAGGACAACTTAGTGCAGCTATTAATTCTCTTAAAAACCTTGGAATTGACGAGGGAGTTCCCGTTATAGCCTTGGCTAAGAAGTTTGAGGAGATTTTTGTTAAGGGTAAAAGTAAGCCTTTGAGATTGCCTGAAGATGATGATGCTCTCCTATTTTTAAGGAGGGTAAGGGACGAAGCACATAGATTTGCTATTAGTTATCATAAAACCTTACGAAGAAAAGAGTTTGTATCCTCAGTATTAGATGAAATACCAGGTATTGGACCTAAAAAGAAAAAGACACTTTTAGAGCGTTTTGGTAGCGTTGAAG
This sequence comes from Candidatus Hodarchaeota archaeon, assembly GCA_048886645.1. Lineage (GTDB taxonomy): Archaea > Asgardarchaeota > Wukongarchaeia > Wukongarchaeales > Wukongarchaeaceae > Wukongarchaeum. Next base: position 35,510 of record JBHLKN010000003.1, read on the forward strand.
CGATAAAGAATGCACCTTTTGAGGAACTGTTAAGCATTCCAGGGATATCTGAAAAATTGGCAGAAAAAATCAAAAAACACCTTAAGAAACCTACTCAGAAAAAATAGGTTTTTCGGTTTTATTGTTAATGAATAGGGAGATAGCTTTTTTGAGTTGCCTATGGATGCTGATAGTTTTTTGGAAGGAGGCAAGGATTGCCAATCCGGAAATGAGGAGACCTAAACCTCGAATGAAATGATCATCCCAGTAGGCTATGACAACATAGAGTCCGAAGATAAAGCTGAATAAATAGGCAGGAAGTGATAGTCTTTTCAAATATGTTTTAAACATTTCTTTATAGGGAGGTCTTTCCTCTTTTAGTTTAGAAGAAGAAACTGCGGAGACTTTTTTGGAGAACTGCCATTTTTCCCACGCATCGATTATTATTTGAATGAAGATATGGAGTATTGCTATGAAATAGAAGAAGAGAACCACTCCTGTTAACGTGTTGATAAAACCATATTCCTCTATAGGGTTAAAGTCGTAGCTTATAAAGATCCAAATACCGCTCACTGTCAAGAGTCCTAAAAGTATAAGGCTTAATTGCCACCAGCTGTATTTAGTTTCCTTCACGATTAGGACTAAGAAAGCAACTGTGAGAAGAATGTAACTGAAATAAACAGAAAATTTAACATCCGTCTCTGTTGCTTCTAAGACCTCATAACTTACCGTTAAAATGTAAAAAGCCATGAAAATCTTACCTATAAAAAGTCCGCTGAAAACACCCTTTATATCCCTTTTTTGGAAACCTAAAGCTCCCACTACTGCATCGTCATTCACTGGAGTACTTCCTGCGAGCAATGAAAAAACAAAGGTTCTTGCGTTACTCCAACCTTCCTCCTCCGAATTAGCGAGATTCATGCCTAAAACACTACTATTTCTCCTTGGGTTGACAGTATGTTTTATAGATGTATGGTTAACAATCCAGTTAGATAGGCGGTTTGTTGGATTGGTTTCTACCCATACTCTAAACTTTTTGGCGAAAATGAAAGTTATAAGATCGCCCAAAGCCATCCCAACACCAATTCCGATGATGATTGCGGTATGTTCTGCGTTTGATGTATAGGTGTTCGCCATGTCTGCTATCCATACAGGCCAAGGAAATACGGATAGGGCTATTACAGAGATGAATCCTATGATAAAGGCGTCTAGAAAAACGTTTCCTGTAGGTTGAAGTGGTTCAGACACTGTTCCTTTCTCCCTTTAAAAAGCAACTTATCATCTTTTTATTTATTTTTAATAGGTGAAATAAAAGTTATGATTTTTCATCTATTCATATTGATTTTTTTAGACCAGTAACCGATCTGGCTTTTCATTCGGATAAATGGAAGTTAAAAGCTATTAGTATTTTAATTATGATTACTATAATATTTGGGATTTTCGGTTTTTAATTTTTTATTAAATGGCTATAAATTATTTACAGAAAAAGTTTGAGAAGGCTTCTTTCACTTATTATGCCTACGGGTTTGCCGTTTTCGGTTATGGGGAGGATGCCTATATTCCATTGCTTCATCATACGGGCAGCTGTGTGTGCAGCAGTGCCTTTTTTCATCGTTAGAACACCTCTTGTCATTATTAATTTTACTAAAAGTTCTAGTGCTTTTTCTTCCTTTCCAGTTTTTATGAGGTTCATGATTTCATCTTTTCCTATATAACGGATTAGGTCCATCGAGGTTAAAATTCCTTCGACTTTTCCCTCTTCTGGTTTAGTTATTATAACGTTCCTTGTCCTTGATTCTGACATGATTTTTGCAGCGTTTCCTATAGAATCGTCAGGGTTGGTTTGAATTGCTGGAAAAGCTAAATCTTCTACTTTTATTGTTGTTTCTTTAGATTCAAAGATTTGGAGGATGTCTCGTTCAGTTAATATTCCTATGAGTCTTGATTCTTCATCAAGAACTGGTACATCGCCTATATTATTTTCTATCATTATTTTTACAGCTTCTTCTATGGTTGTGTGAACGTCTACTGTGACAACTGGGTGAGACATTTTTTCCTCTATTGGTGATTCAATGAATGTTTTTACGTGGGTTGCTCCTCTTTTAAAGGAGGCGATTCCATTTAATATGTCGGTTGAAGTTATGATGCCGTAGATTTTATCGTTTTCAGTTATGGGTAGTCTTCTGAAATCATGGGCTCTCATTATCTTTACAGTGTCTTCCATTTTGGCTGTTTTTTGAGCGGTTACTACGTTTTTGCTACAAAATTTATATACTAGGTCTGATTTACTAGACAATTACAAAACCTCGGGAATAAAATTTCTTTAAGGGTTTTTAATGCCTTTGGGTAATAAAAGGTTATTATTATGCTTTATTAAAAGTATAAAAACTTTTAAATTATTTTTTTTTGCGATAATTTGATTGTTTTTCGTCATACGATGCCCTGGTCGTCATTTTTTTGGCAGGTAATCCTCCGACAACTATGTCGGGAGGTACGTCTTTAACTACTACTGCACCCGCACCTATTACTGCCCTTTTCCCTACGGTTACGCCTGACATTAAGATCGCGCCAGCCCCTATAATAGCTTCATCTTCTATGGTGACGCCTTCTAAAATCCCGCTAAAAGGATACTTGTCATTGGTTACTATCGCACAAGGTCCGATAAAAACATTGTCTCCTAAAACGGTTTTTGGTGGTAAGTAGGCCATTGATTGGATGCTACAATTTCTGCCTATAGTAACATTTCCATCAATTATTGTACCAGTACCTATGCGTGTTTCGCTCCCGATTTTTGTATTTTCTCTTATGAAGACTTGGTGACCTGTTTCCACTTTATCTTCTATTTCTACTCTTTCATAAATTGTGACATTGTTCCTAATTATGCAATCAGAACCAATCTTTACTCCTTCACTACTCGTATCAAAAGATTCAAAATCAATATTCGTCATGGATACTTTTGCCGTTTTTTTAATTAATTCAACAAGTTTCTTGCGGATAGGAAATCCTAAAACACAATAAGAGCCGATAAAGGTCCCGTCACCTACTGTACTTGGTCCAAAAATTAAAACACAATCGGCGACAACTCCCTTCACAACTGCAGAAGGAGAAAAAAATGAAGACAAAAAACATACCTCATTAATAACTTACTGCTATTTGTGGTTTTTCTTCATATTTTTCGCCGAGGATTTTTTGTGTTATTTCTTTGATGTTTAAAGAGACTTGTATAATTTCGTCTTTACAGGATTTTATCGGGGTGTCTGGGTCTTTTAGTCCTGTTCCTGTGGTTATGCAGACTATGTATTCGTCGCTATCGATTTCTCCTCGTTCTACTAATTTTTTAAGCCCAGCGATGCTTGAAGCGCTTGCTGGTTCTACAAAAATGCCTTCTGTTCGGGCTAAAAGTTTTTGGGCTTCTACTATTTCTTGATCGGTTACGGTTAGGGCTGTTCCTCCGGATTCTCTTATTGCTTTTATGGCTTTGGGCCAGCTTACGGGATTTCCTATCCTGATGGCGGTAGCAATGGTTTCAGGGTTTTCTACAGGCACTAACTCGTCTGCTCCAGCCTTATACATTTTAACGATAGGGGCTGCACCAGCAGCTTGAATGCCACACATTTTAGGAAGTGATTCGATAACTTCTAGAATTTTATATTCGTTCATTGCCTTCCATACAGCTGAAATGTTTCCAGCATTTCCAACAGGTATAACTATTCTATCTGGAGAAACATCCAGTTGATCAACTATTTCAAATCCTAAGGTGCGTTGACCTTCAAGACGGAAAGGGTTAATAGAATTTAACAGATATATGATTCCCCTCGTTGCTAGTTCTTCTACTATACGCATAGAATCGTCAAAGTTTCCTTCGACTGCTAGTACTTTTGCGCCGAATATTAGAGCTTGTCCCAATTTCCCTAATGCGATCCCTCCAGATGGCACTAGTACTATGCAGCGTATTCCAGCTTTGGCAGAGTAGGCGGCGAGGGAAGCAGATGTATTCCCTGTAGAAGCGCATGCAACTACTTTTTTGTCAAGTTCTATGGCTTTAGATATGCCTAAAGTCATTCCCCGGTCTTTAAAACTGCCAGTGGGATTTTCTCCCTCATTTTTTACAAAAAGATGTTTTAAGCTTAAAATTTTAGCAAGATTTTTGCAAGGGTAAAGAGTTGTACCTCCTTCATTTAGACTTACTATTTTTGATCCTTTTTTTAGAGGCATTAATTCGCGATATCGCCAAACTTTAAGAGGCCGCTTTTTCATCTGTTTAAGATCTATATTAAGGCGATAATAATCGTATTTTATATCTAAGAGTCCGCCACAATCGCATACGTATCGTATTTCATTTTCTTTGAAAACCGTATTACATTTGATACAACTCATCCAAAAAGGAGTGTTATTTATGGACAACTCTTAATCAACTCTCAAATGTGCTAAAAATGATTATAATTGCTCTTTAGACCTGTTTAGCTTTTTTTGCGGGAGCGCGTAGGTATGTGGCTTCATGTATTGCTTTTAAGGCTTTTGGTATGTCTTTTCTGCTGATCACGAAACTTATGTTAAGTTCACTGCTTCCTTGGGCTATAGTGCGTATGTTTACGCCTGCGCGTCCTAATGCTGAAAAGACTTTTCCTGCGACGCCGGGAGTAAATTTCATTCCTTCTCCCACAACGGCGCATACTCCTACATCGTCTTCTATTTCTACGTTGGTCCAGACCCTTCCGAATTTAGCGGACCTTTTTAGAGCTCTGACGGCCCTTTCTCCGTCCTCTAGGTTCACTACGAATGTTACGTTAACTTCACTGCTACCCATAGATATCATGATTATGTTTACTAGGTTTTCTGCCATTAGTTTAAAGATTTCAGAGGCTACGCCTGGAACTCCTGCCATTGCTTCTCCCGATACCGTTATTTGGGCCACGTCTTCTAGGGCGACGATAGCTTTTACAGTTCCTTCTTTTTCGTTGGGTTTGTTGTTTATAGTGGTTCCTTTATTGGGGAAAGAAAGGCTTTTAATGGTTATAGGGATTTCTTTCTTTTTTGCAGGTATTAGGCATCTGGGATGAAGAACTTCCGCTCCAAAGTGGGCAAGTTCTGCTGCTTCGGCGTAAGTGACTTGTTCAAGGATTTCTGCATTAGATATTATTTTCGGGTTTGCAGACATGAGTCCTGTAACATCTTTCCAAAGGATGACTTCGTCAGCAGGCCAGACAGCTCCGAGAATTGTGGCTGTGAAGTCGCTTCCTCCCCTTCCAAGGGTTGTGGTTATGCCTTTCATTGTGGATCCACAAAAACCTGCTATTACAGGTATTATTCCTTCTTTTATTATTGGCAAAATTTTCTCTTTAAAAGCTCTTTGACATTCGTAGAATATAGGGAACGCGTTTCCAAAGTTATCGTTGGTTTTGATTACCTCTTCTCCGTCAATTGCTTTTGCAGCGACTCCGGCGGATTTTAATGCATGTGTTAGTATGTGTATTGCTACTTTTTCTCCAAAAGGTGCGATGTAGTCAAGGGTTCTTGGTGTCAGTTCTTTTAAACGAGAAATAGCGTTTAGCATGGGGTAAAGAATTTCGATGTACTCTTTACACATCTTGGTGGCATTTTTTCGTTCTTCTGTGTTGGGGATAAAGTTATTGATCAATTGTAAGTGGTCTTGAAGTAAAGAATCTATCTCTTTTTCTATGTTGATGCCTTTTTCGGCTTTTTTTGCCATGGATATTAATCGGTCTGTAACGCCTGAAACTGCTGATAAAACGACGATTACATCGCCTTGTGCGAAACTTGTTTTAATCGCGTTTATGATTTTTGAAACTCCTTCTCCGTTTCTTAGAACAGACCCGCCGAACTTTTCCACTGTTGCTTTGTATACCACGAAAAAGCCACCAAAAAATAATTATTCTCAGTAATTTTTTACAAATTTATAATTCATTAGAGTAATATAATAATATCGCTACTAATTCCTAATATTTAACCTTTTTTATTCCCCCTTATTTGCTTTAGGAACCTGCTAGGTATCTCCTTACTTCCTTTTCAGTATTGAAAAACTCAAAAAATATTTTCAAAATCATTACTAATCCATAATCTAAAAGATAATCAAGACATACATTTGCCTCTTCAAATCACCACAAACTTTTTATTTAAAAAATAAGCTTCCCTTATGTTACTTTAAAGAATGAGAATAGATCATAAATGCTTTAAAAAACTTATAAGGACTCTAAATCCCTTAAAACCGCTAATATTCACGGTTTCAACCATTTTCAATATTTTAAGGATTTTTGGATGATTAAACATCCTTAATAAGCGAAAATATGAAAATAAAGTAAAAAAAGGTTTTACTTCTTGTTTATGGAAAGTGGGGTATAATGGTTTTAACTTTCCCCCCAATCAATAGAGATTGGCTTAAGAAGGCTATAAAAAGGTTTGCTGCCCCTTTTACAGGAATACCTTTCGACCACGTAGAAACAAACCCCTTCATAATTGCTCATGCTGCTAAATTTTTTGGTCATAGTACTCGTGAATTTTGGGAAAACCCCGAGTGGGGAATCACTTTAACAGCATATTGTCATGAAGCATATGATTGCCTTCCAGTAACCCACTGGTACTTCTCTAATTATTGGGTTGAAGAACTTGGAGGAAAGCTTGTTTATAGCGATTTTCTTCCCCCCTTTGTCGAGGATCCGCCTATTAAAACGCCTCAAGATGTGGAAAAAATAGAAATACCTACTCCCGAAGAACTAGAGAAAATGGGCACATTAGAAAAACATCATCGTGCCTTAGATTATGTGATATCCCATGACGAGATTGCAGAAATGTCTATTCCCTTGACACACATGATCTGCCCTGTAAGCATTGCTGGCGCTGCAGTGGATCCTGCTAGGCTTCTTATTTGGATGGTGAAAGACCGGGAACTTTGCCATAAATTGCTTCAAAAGATTACGGATCTTTGTGCTAATGGCAGTATTGCGACGGTAAACCGCTATGGTAGTGCGGAGATAGTTACAGGGGCAGTGCTTGCTAATAATGAGGTGCTTCCAACAAAAAAGATCGAAGAATTCGCATACCCCTATGTTAGAGATTATGTTAGGAAATCATTAAAAGCGGGAGCAGGACGCGGAATTTTCTACCACTTATGCGGGGATCATAGCCAAGATTATACCATATGGCAAAATAATATAATAAACCCTTTTACTGCCATGCAAATTGGGTATTACGGTAAACAACCGTTTCCAGCAAGACTTCTTAAGGAAAGTTTTGGCGATATTTGCACCATATTGGCATCCGTGGACACCGTATTAATGCACCAAGGAACACCTTTAGAAGTTTATAATGCGGGAAAAAAACAGATTCTTGAAGGGAAGGATTCAGCACGCGGCTTCATAATAGGCTGCGCTTGCGAGGTTCCCACGGTAACCCCGCCTGCTAACATCCATGCCCTTGTAAAAGCAGCAGAAGACTTCGGAAAATACGACGAATAAAATTTTTCTTCCTCTTAATTAGGGTAATTTTTTATACATTTTTAATTTTTGGAATATAACATGTCTTTTTTCATTTTTTAGTATTTATATAAGATTTGTTTGCAATTGTTTTTAGGTGTGAAATTTATGGGCGAAATATAGAAGAGACTCAAAGTCTCTACCCCTACTGCTTGGGTGTACTTCCTGCTGTAAAAGTTGCAGAAAATAACAACATCTATCTGGAAAAAACTTGTCCTGAACACTGTAGTTTTAAAGTTCTTGTTTGGAAAGATGTTAAATATTATAAAGATCTGCGCCAGTTCGATATTTCTGGCGTTAAAAGTAAGTTTTATCGCATGAATGTTGACAAAGGTTGCCCGTATGATTGTGGTTTATGACCAGAGCATAAACAAGATACGTGTATGACGGTAATAGAAGTGACGAACCGGTGTAATCTTAATTGCTCTATATGCTTTGCAAGTGCTAATGAGAGATACGACTATCATCCAGACTTGGAAACTATTCGTGGGATGCTTGAAACGGTTGTCGAATGTGTAAGATCGCCTCTTTGTTTGTTTTAGGATTTTCGGGGTGGAGAGGGGCTTTTCTGTTTGTTCATGGGGATTGTTTTAGGTCTTTTTACCTATGTCTTCTTTTGCCTTTTTATCCTGATTTTTTGAGAGTTTAATTTGTATTAGATCAGCTTTTTTTTATTGGGAGGAATTTTAGGAGTTTTTAAAATCACTTTTGGTAGCATACACTTTCTGAAATAATTTATACTGACACTTGCAAAAAAGTTTTATACTGTTTTTTTCAACAACTGTAAAAGATTTAAACAATTTTTATGAGGGACGAATAATGGTTAGGGGGGGCTTTATGAAGGTTTTTCACCGTTTAAAAAACACGCACACAATTAAAAACCGTAATATAAGCTCGAAACAACTTGTTCTCGCAGGTTTATTTTTGTTTTTTACTTTTTCACTAGCTATAATCGTACCACCAAAGATCACAGAAACAACATCATCGAACAAGTTAAGCCAGAAATCTTCTGTAGTAGAAACAGGGTTGAAGAGTAAAGGTGATGATTGGGGAATCGAGTGGCATCAAACTTATGGATATTCACCCAACGAAAAAGGTTATTGGGTAGAGCAGACCAGTGACGGTGGATACATAATAATGGGGTATAGGTATGATCCTCTTGGAGATCAGAATGGTTGGCTGATAAAGGTGGATGCAAATGGGGAAAAGGAGTGGACGTCAGGCTTCGGTTCTCCATTTGGCGATGATGTTGGTTATTGTGTTAAGGAGACTTCTGACGGAGGATATATTGTTACAGGGTATAGAACGGATGGGGATAGTTTTACAGGGTATATAGTGAATGCTATGTTGAGCAAGAGAAGTTCAAATGGCTATAGTTTGTGGTCGAAATCCTTTGGAGGATCTGAAGATGATATGGGTTATTCTGTTGATCAGACCAGTGACGGAGGATACATATTGGTAGGGGCTACTAAATCTTTCGGTTCTGGAGGATATGATTTTTTAATAGTTAAGACTGATGAAAACGGCAACGAAGAAGGAGCCTACACTTACGGAACAACAAAAGACGAGGTTGCTCGCTGTGTTAAGAAAACTAGTGACGGAGGTTACGTAATTGCAGGTTATTATAGTTCTATCTTTAATTATGAGTTTCTTTTGTTGAAGATTGACAGTAACTTTAACTTTTTGTGGGTTAAAGATTGGGGTGGTGCGTCTGATGATCGTGCATATTGTGTTGATGAGACAGATGATGGAGGGTATGTATTGGTGGGAAAAACAGAATCGTTTGGTGCTGGTTCTAGTGATGTTTGGTTGATTAAGACTGATGCATATGGCAACGAACTGTGGAATAATACCTTTGGAGGAACAGGTTATGATATGGGTTATTCTGTTGATCAGACCAGTGACGGAGGATACATAATAACAGGCTACACAAATTCTTATGGTGCTGGTGAATATGATGTTTGGTTGATTAAAACTGATGTAAACGGTACAGAAGAGTGGAGTAAAACTTTCGG
>JBHLKN010000004.1:0-34297 GCA_048886645.1 Candidatus Hodarchaeota archaeon
GAAATCCGTGCAGGTTACGCTCAAATAGTTAGTTCTGAACATACTAAAGAAATTTTTGATAACGTTGAAAAAATACGATTAAGAGGCCGGTACATGTTACGGAGTGATACTTAATTATTGAACTAGCATACTGAGGGTTTTTATGACAGGGAATAATAAGTTACTTTTTGCTACTTCAAATATTGGGAAATTTAGAGAGGCAGTAAAGGTATTGGAAAAGTACGGCTTAGAGATTGAAATGGCTCAGATTAAACGTTTTGAAATCCAAAGTGACGATCTGGTTGAAATAGCGAAAATAAGCGCTCTTTTCGCATTAGAAGAGGTTAAAAATCCTGTAATAGTCGAAGATGCAGGCCTATTTATAGAAGCATTAAACCTTTTCCCCGGTCCCTACTCAAGCTATGTTTACAAAACAATCAGATTAGACGGAATATTAAAACTGATGGAAAACGTAAAAAATCGTCAAGCTTATTTCATGTCTGCTATCGCTTACTGTAAGTCTGAAAGCGAAGTGAAAATTTTTAAAGGTAGGGTTGACGGCACTATAATCCACGAAAAACGAGGGGAAAAAGGTTTTGGTTTTGATCCAATCTTTTGCCCGAAAGAAGGAGACGGAAGAACCTTCGCAGAAATGAGTACCGAAGAGAAAAGCATGCTATCCCACAGAGGAAAATCGTTCAAAAAGTTAGCAACATGGATAAAATAAAAGGAAAGGTAAAAAAGTTAAAGGATAAGTATTAACTATTGGTTTTTGCTTGTAGATATATGTGTTATTTTTTAGGAGGTTTAAAGTGGTTTGGTCCAGAAGGCGATTGTTCTCGTTGGGGGCTTTGGGACAAGATTACGCCCCCTTTCCTGTACTCGACCGAAAGCTTTGTTTCCCGTGGCAAATGCCCCTCTTCTCGAACGTGTAGTAAGGGCTCTTGCTGAGGGTGATGTCGAGGAAGTTATTCTTGCCGTTAATTATCAGGCAGATTTACTTGAAGCAAAACTCGGTAGAGGAGAGAAGTTTAACATCAGTATTAAATATTCTAAAGAGAAGCATCCTTTAGGTACTGCTGGACCTTTATGGTATGCAGGAGATGAACTTAGAGATTCTGAGCCTTTTTTCATGTTAAACGGCGACATAATTGCTGAAGTAGACTATAAAAAACTCTTAGAATTCCACCGGGAAAAAGGAGCTATGGCCACTATAGCCCTTCACGAGGTCGAAGATCCTTCAAGGTATGGCGTGGTCGAATTAGATTCCTCGAATAGAATCTTAAAATTTGTTGAAAAGCCCCCAAAAGATGAAGCGCCAAGCAACTTAATAAACGCAGGTTGCTATGTCCTTGATCCTGAAGTCATAGACATGGTTCCTGAAGGAAAAAAGACATCAATAGAGCGGGAAATATTTCCAAAAATCGCGGAAAAAGAAAATCTTTTCGGTTTTAAATCAGAAGGCATCTGGATCGATCTCGGCTTACCCGGAGACTATCTTTGTGCAAACCGTACTATGCTAGAAAGAGAGTGTAAAAAAGCACGCAACTTCGTGATAATAGATCCTACGGCGAAAATAGGGAAGACTACAAAGATCAGAGGACCAACAATAATAGGAGCCAACTGCATCATCGCGGAGAATTGCGATATTGGACCTTATGTAGCCATAGGAGAAGATACTGTTATCGGGGATGGCGTTAATCTCGAAAACACGGTCATTTTCCCACGGGTAGAGATTACAAACTTTTCATCAATTGCCCATTCAATAGTAGGGGAAGGGGTCTTTATCGGTCAATGGGTAAAAATTCAAGGTTCCCAAGAAAACGGACAAGTAGTTATCTTAGGCGACTATTGCGAAGTTACCGATAAGGTAACCGTAACCGCAGGAACCAGTGTCTGTCCCTTTAAGTGCTTAGACGAATGCGTACTAACACCACAAAGAATATTGTAAAAGTCACCAAATTAATAAGGCTTTTTAATTTATTGTACAAATGAAGCAAATTTTTTTATTATAAATTATCCTTATCTAGTCTAACAAGATAATAACCAGTTATTCTTAATCAAAAAAAACTTAAATATAAGGGAGTAAAAATGGAGAATACCTCAGTACATATAACAGCGTTTATAACCCTGTTAGTGGTTCTAATAGTTCTATATAGTCTTGCTTTTGATACGAAGATATTTATCACGTTATATAGTTCTATTGTCTCTTTATGTTGGAATTTGTATCTTTTTGGATATCACATTAGGGGATTAGATTATGTAAAGAAAATAGATTGAAAAAACCTACCTTTATCATCCTCCCCTTTTTTACATTTTTCCTCCTTAAAAAAACAAATTCTTCACATTCGAAACTCAAAAAATAAGTAGGAAAAATCGCCCTCAAAAAAGTAAAAAACTAGAAGCTAAATCTTCAAATCCGTTAGCGTCCGTGAAGATATGTCATAACAGCTGAGAAATAATAAGCGACTGAGAAAAGTAATAAGAAAAATCCGGCAATCCAAAACGCTTGAAAGTGCATAAAAGCAACAATAGCACCAATTAAAGCATAAGTACCAAATAAACCCTCAAGGAAGATTTTCTTATCCTTTATCTTGTAATCCTTCTTTTTCCACTCTTTTTCCTGATCAGTTAGATTATATTTAGGAGTGCGTACAAACTCCCCGCCCTTCTTATGAAGCCCTTGAACCACAGCAACCGTGTTAGAAACACTAAGAGCAAATCCTAGAAGCAAGAGTGTTAAAAGATGGGGGACCCTTTTAGACCACTCGAGGCCTTCTGCTCTCTTAATGGCTACAAGATATCCATAACTTGGCCCCAAACCCGCTATAATAGCCAAAGGAGCAAAATACATCAAAGGAGTAACACTACTTCCAGAAATAACCAAGATCACTAAGAAAAGCATAATGAGAAACATTAACGGATGCACCATGTAATAACTTAAATGCAGTTCACTTTGAAGCTTCTTAATAAAGGGCGCATTAGATCTCATGACGGTTCTCGAATGCTTTTTGAAACATTGTATGCTTCCCTTTGCCCATCTAAACTGCTGTTTCTTGAAGGCTACCCAGTTCGGCGGTATCTCAGAAGGCGTAATAATATCAGGCAACACTAAAAACTTCCAACCCCGCATCTGAGCACGATAACTCAAATCTAAATCCTCTGCTATAGTATCTCCATGCCACCCCCCACCATCTTCTATGCATGTGCGTCTCCAAATTCCAGCCGTTCCATTAAAGTTCATGAAAAATTTTGCTTTATTTCGAGCCAATTGCTCGATCAAAAAATGACCGTCGTAAGCAATGGAGACCGCTTTAGTTATGGGGGAATTTTCCACGTTGATATAGCCCCATCTCGTTTGAACTAATCCGATTTTTTCATCACCGAAAAAGTAGGGTAAGGTGTCGGTTAAAAACTCTTTATGGGGCACAAAGTCGGCGTCAAAAACCGCTATAAACTCTCCTTTAGCATATTTAAGACCATTTTGTAGAGCACCGGCCTTGTATCCTTCTCTGTTATCACGCCTAATATGCTCTATCATGAACCCTTGCTCTTTATAATAAGCCACTTCTTCTTGAACTATTTCCACCGTTTCATCAGTGCTATCATCAAGGATCTGGATCTCCATCTTATCCCTTGGGTAATCTATCGATGTTACTGACTTTAATAAGCGACTAACCACGTATTTTTCGTTATAAATTGGCAACTGTATTGTGACCATTGGATATCTTTCAAGCTTCTTTTTGTATTTTTCTCCATGCCGATCTTTTCCCTTCCCCGAAAGATAGGCTAAAATGTAAATATTAAGGCCGTAAACTGCAAGACATACACTGCAAAAAACGATCCCTATCTGGGCGATGAGGACTATGAGTGACCACGTGGTTCCAAGAACTCCCATTGAGATATTCTCTCCTCAAACCAAATTCAAGGGATTTTTCAAAACGTAGTTTGATGCCGTCTTTGCATTTATGTTTTATGACTATAAAACTTTTCGCTTCTAAAATCGCCCATTAAACGCTTTTCAACCGTTTTTTTATTCCATGTTTCCAATACTAGTTTCTAAATCCCATAGTCTACTATTTTGTATACGTCGCATGTACGTGGGTTAGATGGATCTGTTGCGTAGATAAGGATGAATTCCACCCCTGTTTCATTGTTTTTGATGAGGTTTTCGTCGAAGTCGCTGATTTTTGCGTAATCTGCGTCAGTCCATACTAGGTACGTTACATTTTCTGATTTGAGGTATTCTCCCCAAAGGGATGTTTCGTCCGGTATATCGCTACTCCTAATAAATTTTTCAATGGGGAGACCGCTTCCATAGATAAAGGAGGGCAGATCGTTTATTATCGTTCCTCCCTCATATTGTTTTGCAAAGATCTCTCCCGCCTCTATTATTTCGTCTTGGTGCTTTCCTTCAAGAGTGAAAGCTGGAAGAAATAAAAGCTGTACAAGTAAAAGGCTTGCATAAAACTCCCTTTTTGAAAAAATAGGTGCTTTTTTGCTCATTTTTTGAAGAAGTGGGAAGATTTTTTCAGTAAACGCTATACCGAAAATAATGAATACTGTGGGAATATATGCTATATGATAACGTACCCATGCTGGAAAAATCCCTAAAGCAGCAGAAGCTACCATTAACAATATATACGCAGCAAAAAACGCGTAAACCACCTCAAAATCTCTAAAATTAATAGTACCATTACCATTGGCAACTTTTACCATTATTTTTGATCCGGCGAGTTTTTTCCAACCATATATTAAAGCAAACCACGCTATACCAAAAGTCATAACCCCTGCTGTAGAAATTACAAACAACGCATTAAGAAACGGATCCCCCGTGGCTGAACTTGTGGAAGCCCCTCCCCCACTCGTATAATGTTCAATAAAATCTCTCCATGACCCATAAACATAGTGTTGTCTCAAAATCCAAATAAACGGTCCTGATAAAACTATTATTGCTGATGCAAAAAACTTTGTAAAAGTTACACGTTCCTGCTTTATTGCTATCCATGCAAAAAACGGCAATAAAACCCATATCTCATAACGGGTTAAAGTGGCAAAAAATAAGAAAACAGCAGTTAAAAAAATATAATTGTTCGCCTTTTCCGCCTTCAAAAGGAAATATATTGCAGACAATAATAAAGCGCTGTAAAGCGGTTCATTTATCGACATAGAAGTGTAAAAAATATGATAAGGATTAAAAGCAAGGAGGAGAGCAGCAGCCAAAGGCGCCTTATCCATAATACTTCCGCTAGGATTTTTTAATCTTTCTTTATCAACGGTTGTTACTATCTTCTTCGTTATAAGGTAGGTTAAAGCCACAGCATAGGCGCCGCAAAAAACGCTTACAAGTTTTGGAACCCAGATTTTTTCAGAGAAAAAAATAATCATGAAAAAAGCAGAAACAGTTGCGTAAAAAGGCGGCCAAATTTTATCATGTCCTCCCCAAGGATCAGTATAAATAAGGTCATTATGCTTTGTCTCAACGGCAAGAATCCACCAAGTATGAGCATCATCCACCCCACTAGTAGCTATGAGGAATGATGTACTTATCCTTAGTGCAAAAGCAACTGCAAAGATGCTTAAAAGAACTGTTTTTTCCTTATTGTATTTAAAGTATTTTTTAATAAGGTTCAAACACTTATCCTTCCTAAAAATCATCATTCGTATTTTTTGGTGGGTATCAGTTTGTTGGTTAACTGGTTTCCTAACTATTTTTAAAACTTTTTAACGACACGTTTATAATGAATAGAAAGGGGTAAAAATACAATAGCAATTTATTTAAATAAATAGTGATCTATTTAGTATTTGGTTTTTATTTAAAAATTTTAGAATCGAATAAACTTACAAGAGTTAAAGTATCTTTTGTTGAAGGTCTTCGGCATGTGCGGCATTGTGGGGTTTGTTTCTTGCAGTGGAGGAGGAGTTACTTATGTTTTACATAGAGCTTTAAAGGCTTTAGAGTATCGGGGTTATGATTCTTGCGGTATCGCTACAATTCACGAAAATCGCGTTTATTTTAGAAAAGATAAAGGTAAGATTGATGATGTTTTCGTCAAGATTAATCCCAGAGAACTACCAGGAACCCTCGGAATAGCCCACACTAGATGGGCGACACATGGGGCTCCCTCACGGAAAAACGCTCATCCACATTTGGATTGTACGGGGTCCATAGCAGTTGTGCATAACGGGGTTATAGAAAATTTCCTCCAATTACGAAAGGAATTAACTTCTAAAGGTCACAAGTTTGAAAGCGAGACAGATACCGAGTGTGTTGCCCACCTGATTGAGGAGTTTATGAGTAACGGTTGCGGAATCTTTGAAGCCATTAAAAAAGCCGTTAGAAGACTTGAAGGACCCTATGCTTTAGCTGTTGTCAGTGCAAGAAATCCTGGGCAGTTGTATTGTGTTAGAAATGAGAGCCCCCTTGTTGTAGGGCTTGGTGAGGATGGTAACTATTGTGCTTCCGATATCCCAGCATTCCTTTTTTGGACAAATAAAGTAATAGTTCTTCACGATGGAGAATTAGCAATAATAGAGCCCGAATCCGTTACCATAGAGGATATCAACGGATTGAAAATTGAGAGGGAGCCTGTTGTTGTTTCTTGGACCGCTGATATGGCCGCAAAAAGTGGTTATCCTCACTTTATGCTTAAAGAGATACACGAACAACCAAAGGCTTTGAGAGACACCTTAAGGTTTAACCAACAAACTATTGACGAATTTGCAGATGTTATTTCACAATCTGAACACCTTTATATTGTGGCGGCTGGAACCTCTTACCATGCAGCTCTTGTCTCTCAATCTATGTTAACTCAAATGCGCGAAATCCCATCTCAAGCAGTTATTTCATCAGAATTTACCTGGCTTGCTGGGAACACTTTAAGCGAGAATGATGTGGTTATAGCAGTTAGTCAATCAGGGGAAACGCTAGACACTTTACGGGCTGTCCGTCATGCTCGAAGTAAAAAGTCGAAAATTTTAGCAATAACAAATGTTTTAGATAGTGGTATTACAAGGGAAGCAGACCTTGTTTTCTATACCCAAGCAGGACCAGAGATAGGAGTGGCAGCAACAAAAACTTTCTTGGTACAAGTAGCAACTTTTGGTAGAATTGCTTCAAAGCTTTTAGAACGATTTAAAATCCATGACCTTGCATATGTCCAAGATTTTAGGGAAAAATTAATGCAAACACCCCAAGCTTTAAACCAAGTCATTAACAAGCTTGAAGTAAAAACTAAAGAGTTAGCAGATTTTTTGGCGGATAAAAGTGACGCATTTTACCTTGGGAGAGGAGTTAGCGTAGCAACAGCCTTAGAAGGCGCGTTAAAACTTAAAGAAATATCTTATATCCACGCGGAAGGATATCCTGCTGGAGAAAGCAAGCACGGTCCAATCGCCCTGATTGATGAAGATTTCCCAGTGATTTTTATCGCCCCAAATGATGACACAAGGAAAGATATTCTCGGTAACATCATGGAGATGAGTGCAAGAGGCGCTTACATAATAACTCTGGGAGAAGAAGGTGATGAAGAACTTGCTCAAGTATCTAATCAATTTTTAAGCATGCCTCAAGGCTTTTCTTTACCTTTTTCACCCCTCTTATATGTGGTGCCTCCCCAGTTGATAGCCTATTACACTGCTGTTAAGCGAGGGTATGATCCTGACAAACCCAGGAACTTAGCAAAGTCTGTAACCGTGCCCTAAAATATTTAATTAAAAAGATTAAGACACTATAGGAGTTAAGGGAAAAATGAAAGCCTTAATATTATGTGCAGGTTTGGGAAAAGAGTTAACTCCCATAACTTCCACGATCCCCAAGCCCATGATAGTACTTCAAGGAAAACCTATCTTACAAAGAATGATTGAAAAACTCAGGGATTGCGGGATTAAAGATATTGTTATTGTTGTAGGATATAGAAAAGAACAGATAATTAACTATTTTAGGAACGGTTTTGATTTTGGTGTTAACATAAATTACGTAATCCAAGAACCCCCTAAAGGAGTAGAAGATGCCATCCTTAAGGCTAAAAACCTCCTTGAGCAAGAAGAATTTTTTATTTTAATTCACGGCGATATAGTTGCAGAGAAAGACATAATTTCAAGGACCCTTAACACTCACAACTATTTTAATTGTTGCATGATTATTGCCCTTACATTAGCAAAAAAACCAGAACACTACGGTTCGGTTCTCATTGATGAAGAGGGAAGAGTGAAAAAAATCGTGGAAAAACCCCTTACCGGCAAAGAACTTGGAAATTATGTGGCAGCAGGAATCTATATACTCAGCTCGGAAATTTTTAAAATGCTAGAACAAAACCCTATCTTGGATCAAGTCATCCAAAACCTGATAGATCAAGAAATAGAAATTTATGGCGCCATATGGGAGAAAAACTGGGTGGATGTGGGTCGTCCTTGGCATATTCTTAAAGCCAACGAAATTATCATGGAAAAAAAAGAAGAGGCAAGGATTTCTAAAAGGGCGAAAATCGAATCAGGAGTTAAGATAGAAGGACCCGCTTTAATCTCTGCCGGTGCTCACATAAGGTCTGGAGCATGCATCATTGGACCCTGCTACATCGGGCCAAACGCATATATAGGAAATAATAGCCTCATAAGGGAATATACGGATATTGGACGAAACGTGATAGTAGGCTTTGGCGTTGAATTAAAAAACTGCATAGTGATGAATAGTTCAAAAATTGGAAGGCTATGTTTCATCGGAGATAGCATTGTAGGAATGAACGCAGATATAGGCGCTGCAGTAACCACGGTTAACGTGCCTTTCAACAAAGATGAGACAATTAAAATGAACATAAATGACGAAGAAGTGGATACCGGGCTTAAAAAGCTTGGAGCTGTAATCGGTGAAGGTGCAGTAATAGGATCTAATGTAAGTATATATTCTGGGAAAAAAATAGGCGCTTATTCAAAAATCATGCCTGGAACCATAATAGACCAAGATATAGGAGATAGAATGATAGTAAAAAATATAGTAAAAATGGGAGTTTTTAAAGAAGACGAAAACCAACAAACTCTAATTTAAACCATAAGTTATATTTCTTGATATTTTTCAATTTCTTGCCAAATTTCAAGGGTTTCTTGTGCTTCCTTTTCGTCAATGACTTCAATAGCAAATCCTACATGAACTAAAACATAAGCTCCTACTTTTGCTTTGTCTTCTACAAGTTGTAACGAAACTTCACGTTCTACGCCGCCAAAGTCCACAATAGCTTTATTATCTTCCTTTATCTCAACAATTTTAGCAGGCACTGCAAGACACAAAGTCATCAACTCATCTATAGAAATTAAAACCAAAACAATAACAATTAATATCTATTACCGCTTGTTTTAATCTAATAACTTCTTATACCCAAATATAGTTTAAAGAAAAAGGATAACTTCTTTAAAGTTGTATTGCATTATGATATATAAAATATTGTTTTTCTTTTAAAGATAAAATCCTTTAAAACAATTTTTTAATATCGGATCTTTTTTGGGAGGCATATTATTATGAGGATGTGTGTAGCTTCAGATTTTCATGGAACCTTGGAATCCGTTGAGGCAGTAAAAGAGTTCGCGATAGCTGAAAAAGTGGATTGTATAGTTTTAGTCGGTGATATTACAAATTTTGGAACGGTAGAGTTAGCCTATAAAATAATCAACACTTTAGCCCAAACAAAAACACCTGTGTTATACGTTCCAGGAAACTGTGATCCCCCAGAGTTAGCAGAAGCCAAAGAAAAAGACGTCAATGGATTCTGTCTTCATGGGCAAGGAACCCGAGTGAAAAACATTGCTTTTATAGGCGTGGGAGGTTCAACTCCTACCCCCTTTGAAACACCTTTTGAAATCAGTGAAAAAGAGATCTTGAAAGTCTTAGAAAAAGGTCTTAAAGACGTAGCCATCCAAAACGGAGTAGTCGTTTCCCATTCACCACCTTACGATTCAAACCTTGATTTGACTCGCATGGGGGTACATGCAGGAAGTAAAAGCGTTAGAAAATTCATAACAGAAAAAAATCCCGCTTTATTTCTTTGCGGTCATATACATGAGGCAAAAGGCTTAGAAAAAATAGGGAACACGACATGTATCAATGTTGGTCCTGCTCAAAGCGGAGACGCGGCTATAATAGAGATAGATTCCGTGGGAGGTAATGTTGAGTACAAACCTATATTCTTATTCCCATAAAGGGGTTATACGAAAAATCTTCCCGTTTTATTGAAGCAGTAGCTCGAGGTAACTTCGCCTTTCAAAAGCGGTTTCCTCTACCCCCAAACTTTTTAAAATCTTTAAAAGTTCATCTCTTTTTTTTATTGCTTCCTTTTTGTCCACAGCCTCTGTTTCAATCTCAATAAAACTCCCCAATCCCTCTACTTCATCCAAAGATACTTCCACATCAGACAATTTGTAAATTAAGCGTATTTTTTTAACAACACCTGCTTTCCTAAAGCCCAATAATTCAAAAAGTTTTTCAGCAGTAAAAGCATCATTTATTAACAGGTTTACCTCTTCCCTACTTTTAGATTTCAAGTCAAACTTTGGCCCTTTATAAGTAACAATTATCTCGTCATCTCTTCTCCTTACACGAAAGGCTTCATCCGTTTCCATAAAATCTCTGTGGGGTGCATTAAAATAAAGATCCAAATCTTCAACCTTCTTTATAAATTGGGCACCCATGGCTTTAAGCGCCGCCTTAAACTTATTCAAATCGTCCACTTTCGCTTTTACCTCAACCTCAATCAAATCAAAACACACTCCTTGGGGAAAATAAATGACTGAACCCGAAACAAAGAATTTAGCAAAGGAGTACGGCTATGCTCCCTATTTAGTCGAACGATTTATTGACCTTTTCGGATTAGAAGAAACAATAAAACTTTTAGAAGCAAATGAAAGAAAACCTTTTCCATCCATAAGATGCAACACCCTTCGCATACCAATAAAAACTTTTGAAAAACGCATGAAAAATCGCCAATTCTCTCTTAAAAAAATCCCCTATCTACCCCACGGATACCAAGTTTTGAAATCAAAATATCCTTTAGGCGCAACGCCTGAATACCTCCTCGGCTTCTACTACATCCAAGGTATTGCCTCCATGATACCCGTCTACGTGTTAGATCCCCAGCCTGGAGAGTTGGTGATAGATGCTTGCGCCGCACCCGGAGGAAAAACCACTCAAATCGCCCAACTAATGAAAAACAAAGGGACAATAATAGCAGTAGACTTAAAACTTAACCGTTTAAAATCCCTCTGCTCGAATCTTTCAAGATGTGGCATCAGAAACACCATAGTTTTACACACGGACGCCCGAAAACTTCCCAAATTAGGCATTAAAGCAGATAAAGTGCTTTTAGACGCCCCATGCACTGGTGAAGGATTAATCTGCATAGACCCATCAAGAAAAACAAGCAGAAAAATGGAAGACATTCAATGGTGTTCCAGCCTTCAAAAAGAGCTCCTAACTGCAGCAATAAACGCAACAAAAACAGGAGGTCATTTAATATATTCAACTTGTTCAATTTCCCCTGAAGAAAATGAAGAAGTCATACAATACGTGTTTGAAAAGGAACACTTGGGAGTTGAAGTTGAAGACACAAGGTTAGAAATTGGTGAAAATGGGCTTGTAAAAGCGTTTGGAAAAACTTTTGATCCTTCCTTATCCCTTGCTAAAAGATTTTATCCCCATAAACATGCTACGGAGGGTTTCTTTCTATGTCTCCTAAAGAAAAAATGAGTTTTAGAAAAGCTAATGAAAAAGAGACGATGCTTATTAATTCCACCATGGCAGAATTTGGAAAAGATATTCCCTCAAAAATCTTAGAAAATGAAAAGATCCTGATATCTCAAAACCGTGGAAAAAAAATCTTTTTGGTTTCTAAAGAGGTATACCAACAATTTCTCCATGTTAAAAAAAATGAAATCCCCTACTTTATAGGCGTAAACATAGGAAAAATTGAAAAAAATAAAAAATTTAAATTAAGCGTTGAAGGCATACATGAAGTTGGAAAACACACAAAGAAAAAAGTAATAGTTTCTGATAAAGGAGAACAGTTTGTACTTTACGGGCATTCCATCTTAAAAAAATCGGTGCTACGAATACCGAAAAACCTTAAAAAAGGATCAAATGTTATAATAGTCAACGTTTACGGTGATCCCATAGGTCTAGGCAGACTGCATGTAAACTCTGAAAAAATACATCAACTCAAAGACGAAGATTTAATCGTTATTAATGTTTTAGATATGGGTTGGTATCTCCGAAAAGGAGGATAAAACATACCTCTAAAAAGGAGAAGCAAAAATAATTTAGTAATTTAGCTTATCATTGTTAACTCCGTCGAGGGATTACACGTTGTCAAAGAAAAAATCAGGACCAAAAACAACTAAAAAGGGCAAAAAAAAGGCTCCTCCTACCAAAAAGAAAAAAACAGAAGAAACCAGAAAAACAGAACCCGTTACAGAAACTCCGGAAAAAGAAGAGATCGTTAACGTTGATATTGTGAATCGCGGAGACTTTGTTTTTATAGATGTTATTGGACGGTTAAAAGATACCGAAAAAAGCTTCTATTTAACAATAGAAGATGTAGCAAAGAAAGAAGGAGTTTTTAGAGAAGATGGAATATATAAACCAGATTTGGTGATCGTGGGAGAATCTTTTCAACTTCCAGCCCTTGAAGATGAATTAATTGGCATGAGGGTGGGAGAAACAAAAACAGTTGAAATACCCTCAGAAAAAGCATACGGTCCAAAAGACGCAAAAAAAATAAAGTTTGTTTCTCTAAAAAAGTTCTCGAAAGCAGGTGTAAAACCTGAACCGGGAAAAAGAGTTCGTATGGGCAGTCAGATAGGTACTGTGGTAAAAGTTGCGGGAGGAAGGGTTCAGATTGATTTAAACCATCCCCTCGCAGGACAAACTCTCATGTATGAAGTAACCATAAAGGAAAAAATTCTAAGTGATGAAGAAAAAGTTAGGAGTCTCTTCTCCCGTTTTTTACCAGCATACGATGAGTCAACAATCGAGGTCACCAAAAAAGATGAAGAAATCACGATAAAGTTGCCCAGCGATCGAAAACTCCTCACCGCTGATGGCCTCCAAATAGTTAAAAGCGGAGTTGCAAGAGATTGTGCCAGATTTTTAGGTGCTAAAAAGGTAAAATATATCGAAGAATGGGAAGTTCTACCCTTCCCCAAAACAAGCTAAAAAATCTTTGTTTTATTTACTTCTCTTGTTTTTTATTTATTTGTAGAAATTGCTCTCAAGTATGAGCTCGTTTTCGATCATTCTTTTCATTTTATCCACAATCTCTTTCACCAGCTTTTCACCCTTCTCTTCTGAAGCCAAACTAGGCTTACCATCAACCCCAGATGCAGTAGAGCACTGGGGTGGACGTGGGTAAAGATCATAAAATAAAACAATCTCTGGCACCTCGTCTTTTATCTTGTCAGCTCTAACCAGTTCTGATCTTAGAGCCATTATTAGCGAGGTTTCTGAGGATTCTGCTCGGTGCCCCCTCTCTTCTGGAAAGAGTTCCATTAAAGTTTTTTGAACCAGTTGCCACCAAGCCACAACCGCTACCTTAGTATTTGGAAACTTTTCCACGATCTTTTGAGCACAATAGTTCAGAGGCGATATGTTATGTAACGCCCCATAAAACAGGATAAATTTTTTGAATCCCTTATTTACAAAGCTTCTAACAAGCCAGTATACGTACTCTTTAAAATGATTCGGCCAGAGGGTGACTTCTACGAAATTGTCTGTAGGATATTCATAACCAAACCATATTGGCGGAGCAACTATAACGTTAGTTTCTTCTGCTACCTTTAAGGCAAGTTCGTAAACGATCATCACATTTGTCCCGAGGGGAAGATGCAAACCGTAGCTTGCTAAGCCTCCAGAAGGAATAATCATGGTGGTGTTCTTTTCTGCTGCTTTTTTTACCTCTTCCCAAGTCATTTCTTCAAGTTTCAATCCGATCCCCCCATTCCTATAAAACTCTCCATATTTTAAAAGGGCATATATAGTTATTTTAATTGTTTAATGACACGAGAACTTTTTTAATATTTCCTCGAGTTTTACACTCTTTTAATTTTTCATCCTCGAAAATTTCAAGAATTTTTATTTTATCGCCCTCCTTTAGGTAATCGGGAAAGCAAAGCTCTTTGTAAGGACAATCAGATTCATCACATTCAGGTTTTTGATATATTAGTGTTGCTCCGACAAAACATTGTTTTGATTCTATTATAGTTTCTACATCTGCCAAAACACATTCAACAACTTTTACTGTCTCTCCCATATGTATCTTACATGGGTGTTTAATCTCCCGTACTTCAACTATTTGATAAACACGATTAGGTTCAAGGTTTGAAAGACACACATTATTAGTCAGACATTTATCGCATGCTTCGTTCTTTTCACTTTTCCTCATGAAAAAGAACTTGAAATTTGTTTTAGCTAAACTTTCCCCTATAAGGGTAATAATCGGTTTTTTATCCGTTTGACTCTGTTCCGTATTCTTTACCTCCTCGCTTTTAACTGTTTAAATGACGCCAGTAATAGTTACCAGTTTTACTGCAGCCTCATGTGTCAACCCTTCCTTACCCAAAATAGTGTATCTTTCCGGTCTCAAATTATGGGCAATTTTTAAAGCCTCTATTATATATTCTGGGTCAATCCCCAATTCTTTAGCATTAGTTGGAGAGCCTGTCTTTTTCAAAGTGTCCCTTACACGCTTCCAATCCCCACCATGAAGATACTCCATCATTATGGTTCCAACCCCACACTGCTCGCCATGAAGAGCAGGTTTTGGCGCTATAATATCTAAAGCATGAGAAAAAAGATGCTCACTCCCACTTGCAGGCCTTGAAGACCCCGCTATACAAATCGCTACACCACTACTTATCAACGCTTTTAACACAGTCCTTGCACTTTCAACAAAGTTAACTTTTATAGTATCAGCTTCATCAAAAATCATCTGTGCAGCCAACAAAGCTAAAGAAGCAGCTGATTCGCTCAAAGGCTCATTTTTAAGCCTATGAGCCAATTGCCAATCTTTTACTGCAGTTAATTTTGCAACTAAATCAGCACAACCTGAAGCAAGAAGCCTTCTCGGAGCCTTTGCTATAATCTCAGTATCACCAATTATGGCTAAAGGAGTTTTAGCAATGACCGAATGACGTGTATTTCCGCCTTTTATACTGCAAAAAGGGCTTGAAATACCATCATGAGAAGCCGCCGTAGGAACACTAAAAAAGGAAAGATTTTCCTTAGTCGCAGCATACTTTGCAAGATCAACGCTTTTTCCTCCACCTACCCCCATCACGATCTCTGGCTTAGTCTCGTGAATAAACTCTCTAACCCTTTCTGCTTCATCTAAAGTAGCAGCAACCCCCTTAGTAATCGAAACATTAAAACTTGCTTCTTGAAGAGATTCTTCAACCATTCTTGCTATTTTAACAACGTTTGGCCCAGTGACGATCGCTACAGAATCTGAAAAACCAAGCTCCTTTGATATCTCTCCCGTTAAAGAAATCACTCCTTCTCCCACAACTATCTGCCTTGGAAGTTCTATCCGATGTAGGCGAAAAACTTGTTTTTTTTGAGCCATTTTATTAAACACCTTTCAACCATTAAAAAAATATGCCGTTAGAAAGGCAAAGCTTAAAAATGCATAAGTGAGTTTAGTAATCAGTATATGTAAAACTTTTTATTAATTTATTTTTCTTAAACCTTTCAAAAACCTGTTAACGGCAAATCGCCGCTATAACTTATAAGAATCGATAATAGAAATCTTAAAAGTAATAAGAAGAGGGTTTGATTATTTTGATAGACATTCTTGATAACGATTTTATCAAAAGATTAATCAATGCTAAAAAAATAGGCCCAGAAACTATGCTTAAAGAGTTTGAAAAAATGAATGAAGAAGCGTTAAAAAAAGCTTTTCATGGCACGACAACTACAGGAATTGTTTGCAAGGATGGCGTTGTTTTAGCCACGGATAAACGTGCTACTTCAGGATCATTCATTGCTTCAAAAACTGTCAATAAAATATATAGACTTGGAAATCATCTTGCTTCAACGATGGCAGGAAGGGTTGCAGACTCCCAATCTATCATGGATGTAATAAGAGCAGAAGTGGCATTGTTCGAGATTGAGTATGAAAGACCTATGCCTATAAAAGCGGCAGCAACCCTCATGGCCAACATTTTGTTCAGTTCAAGGTTTTTTCCCTATTATATCCAAACAATTGTAGCAGGAGTAGATAACGAAGGTTCTCATGCTTTTAATTTAGACCTTTTGGGCTCAATAATTAGAGAAGACTATATTTGTACAGGTTCAGGTTCACCTATAGCTTATGCTATACTAGAAGAAAACTATCACGAAGATATAACAGTAGAAGAAGCATTATCTGTACTCATAAGAGCTGTAAACGCAGCGATGAATAGGGACTCTGCTTCAGGCGATGGTTTTAACGCTGTAAAAATAACAAAAGAAGAAGGATATCAAGAATTAAGCACGGAAGATATTGAAAAGGTAATAAAGAAATTTATTAAAAAGAAAGAGAAATAAAAAGTAAGGGAAACATGAAACATTTTAAACCAGCTTGAATTAAGAACAGGAGCATAATATCACTAATTTCTAACTCACCTAATATCTTTTAAAATCTCTAAAGGAGTTTATTATTTTTTTATTTTTTAAACCCCTTTATTGTGTTTTACTTAAGCATGTTAAGAGAGTTTCAGCTGGTCTCTATTAGTATAACTCTCATGGACTAAAATACGTATAAGAGGGGAATTTAGATGAACGCTCAAGAAGTTCTAAAGGAGTTAAGTAAAGTCATTGTTCAAAAGTTAGCACCTATAGAAGTTACAAATATTGAGCTTGAAGGTCCTAACATCTGCGTTTATACTTCCGACGTTGGACTTTTGGTAGATGATAAAGGAATCATTAAAAACCTTGTACGTAATTTACGAAAAAGAATAGTCACAAGACCTGATCCCCGTATAAGGAAAGATGAAGAAAAAACTATAGAACTAATAAAGAAAATAGTTCCAGAAGAGAGCGGTATCACCAACATAAACTTTGATCTAAATATGAGCGAAGTAATAATCGAGGCAGAAAAACCAGGCTTGGTCATAGGAAGACACGGAAAAACTTTGAAACAGATAATTGAAGAGACCTATTGGCGACCTCGCATAGTTAGAAGTCCGCCCATAACGTCAAAAGTGGTGTTATCTACCAGACACTTCTTTCAGGCTGAAAGTGAACGAAGGAAAAACATTTTGGGCAGAATAGGTCGACGTATTCATAGGACGCCGATTTCAGAGAACGGGTGGATAAGGTTAGTGGCTTTAGGCGGTTTCAGGGAAGTGGGGAGAAGCGCAGTACTCCTTCAAACAAAAGAAAGTTCAGTACTCATCGATTGCGGCGTAAATGTCGGCTCCTCCCTTCCATCTACATGTTTTCCTCGCCTTGATATCCCCGAGTTTAATATAGAAGAACTCGATGCGGTGATAGTCACCCACGCCCACTTAGACCACTGCGGGTTTGTGCCTTTCCTTTATAAATACGGGTATGAAGGACCAATTTATTCTACTTATCCTACAATGCACTTAGCATACTTACTGCAAACAGACTATGTAACTGTGGCACAAAGGGAAGGGAAACTACTTCCTTATACCCCGAAAGAGATCAAAAAAAGCTTACTTCACACAGTACCCATAGAATATGGAAAAGTGACCGATGTTGCGCCAGATATGCGCTTAACCTTTCACAATGCTGGCCATATCTTAGGCTCGGCAATAGCTCATCTTCACGTAGGGGATGGACTTTACAACTTAGCATTCCTCCATGACTACAAATACCTGAGAAGCAGGCTTTTAGATCCTGCAACAACAGAATTTCCAAGATTAGAAACAGTCATAATAGAAAGCACCTATGGAGGACCAAAAGACAACCAACCCCCAAGACGAGATTCGGAAATACAACTTGTAAATATCGTTAATCAAACAATAAGGAGGGGAGGAAGAGTTTTAATACCCGTGCTCGCCGTGGGGCGTGCCCAAGAACTTATGGTAGTTATAGCAGACTATATGCGAAGAAAAGAAATGATGGAATGCCCCGTTTATATCGATGGAATGATCGGGGAAGCCACCGCCATACACACAACCCACCCAGAATGCCTTTCAAGAGATTTAAGAGAACGCATCTTCAGGTCCGACATAAACCCCTTCCTAGCAGAATATTTCGTCCAAGTTGCAGACATCCATGCAAGACAAGATATAACCGAAGGAGAAGCAGCAATAATCATGGCTACAAGCGGTATGCTAACAGGCGGTCCAAGCGTCGAATACTTTAAACTACTGTGCGAAGATCCGCGAAACTCCATAGTCTTCGTCTCATATCAAGCAGAAATGACACTAGGAAGAAAGATCCAAAAAGGCATAAAAGAAATACCTTTAAGACGAGAAAACGGAAAAACCTACGCAGCCCGCGTAGAGATGGAAGTTCACACCATAGAAGGTTTCTCAGGCCACAGTGACAGAAAAACTACCCTTAAATACATACGCACAGTAAATCCAAGACCTGAAAGAGTAATATGCGTCCACGGAGAACCAAGCAAATGCATATCCTTAGCCAATGCTATCAAAAAAGTGTTACGGGGAAGCGAAGTTATGGCACCTGAAAACCTAGAAAGCATAAGATTAAAGTAAACTACACCTTCAAAACAGCAAACTCAAGAAAGAAAGCTTTTAAAAATTGGCTTTAAAAAACGAATCCCCCACATGATGCAAACTAATCACAACCCTACCTTTCTCCTTATTTTTCCCCATATTCTCAATGATCTCCCTAGAAAACACACTAGTACCAACCGCTAAAGGTTGCCCATGATTCTCATCAACAACAACCACCAAACTACCTTCCATAAACTCTCCCTCTACTCTAACCACCCCCGGAGCCATCACATCCGCCCCGTTTACAACATGAGGAACAGCACCCATATCCACAACAACCCTCGGTAACGACTTACCCCACCCCTCTAAAAGTGCATGTATCGAAGGAAAAATATCGCCAGAAAAGTTAAAAAAACGAACTTTCTGCCCCACTACAAAAACTTCTTTTCCATTCCCTAAGTGAATTTTTTCAACTAAAACATCCTTAGGAATAAGACCTTCAGCATCTTCTCCAGGGAAAAGTTCTTTTATTCTCTTACGTAAAAATTTTAGTCCTTTTGAAGAGGCAGCATGCCTTGCCTTTTTCAAATCTCTAACCGACATTTTTTCACAAACCATTAAATCTATATATAAAATTGAGATTTAATAAATATTAGAGTCGCTTTATCCATACTTTTATCTCTTTTCTTATCATTTCTATAAGTTCAAGTTAACAAAAGTAAAAGCAATGTTTTTATATCGTTTTAAGTATTAAGATGCAAAGTAAAAATTATACCAACTATTGAAACTTTGGAGCCCAAAAAAATGAGCGAAATTAACAAACCCCTAAGTCTCTTAGAAAGAAGTGTTGGAGGGAAAATATTAGTACGCCTAAAAGGCAACCGGAGTTTAAGAGGCACACTCGAAGCCTACGACTCCCACCTAAACCTCATAATAGAAAAAGCAGAAGAACTTCTAGAAAACGGCTCCAAGGAGCTTGGCAGAACAATAGTCCGCGGGGACAACGTTATACTTGTAAGCCCCCCACCACTAAACAACAAAACAAAACCGCAATAAACTAACGTAATGGAATATTGAGGGACCAAAATGGGAAAAGGCACACCATCCTTTGGAAAAAGACAAGGAAAAAAAGTACATATCAAATGCCGTCGATGCGGCAACCGATCCTACCACGTAAGCAAAAAGAAATGTGCAAGTTGCGGCTACGGCAAAACCAGCAAAATCAGAAAATACAACTTCATAAGACCACACGCACACTAATCAACAAACCCCATAAAAACCCCCCCACCAAAAAACAAATCACCCTCCTCACATTAGCATACCATCTTGCCAGTACTAACAAACATAAACATTAAAAATGATCAAAAACCTACCCCTATCAATCAATTGAAAAACTAACATAAGGGCCCGTAGCTCAGACTGGAAGAGCGCCCGCTTGGCAAGCAATAAAAAACAACCCAAAATGCGGGAGGCCGCGGGTTCAAATCCCGCCGGGTCCATTACAATATCCAGCCGTAAAAGAGAAATATCCCCCTTGATCCTCCAATTCCATTTCAGAGTATAAAAAGGGAATTTTTCCTGTTTATAGATTTTAAAACTTTTACCTATTTTTTTTTCATGTTTAGAAACCAAAACTATTAATTAATCCTGAATAAAAAATAACTGATAAAATTTTAAAAAAGGAGAATATAGAATGAGAAAGGTTCCAATTTTAGTATTTTTAACAACTTTTATACTACTGTTCTCTAGCGTATCAATGGTCAATGGCGCCTTTACATGGTCAACTCCTGTAAAAGTTTCAACCGATCCTGTAACTGTTCAAACCATTAACAGGTCTCCGTCTTTAGCTGTGGATTCAAATGGAGTCGTTCACATAGCATGGGGCAGCACGGATTCAAAAGAATATACTTCCGAGATATGGTATGCAAACAATGCAACAGGCACTTTTACACCTACTCAAATAACTTCAAATAGTATTTCAGACGGAAATCCATCTTTGGCTTTGGATTCTCAAGGTAATGTGCACATAGTATGGGAAGGAAACTATACCGCTGGAAACGAAAGGGATATTTATTATATCAATAATGTTGGCGGAACCTTCGGGAGCATAATAACATTATTAGATGACGATTATGACGAACAATATCCCCAGATAGCAATAGATTCAAACAATAAAGTACACTTAGTTTGGCAATATGACCACGGAACCACTGATACAAGATATGCTACCAATGCTACCGCGGCTTTTGATAGTTTCATGATAATGAATGTTACAGATAATGATGTTGCCGATGATTACCCGACAATAGCTATCGATTCTAACGATGTAATACACATAGCATGGTCAGAACGGGTAGGATTTTTCTATGAAGTATTGTATGGCAATAGTAGTAATCCATTTCCAATTACTAATCCAGTTAATGTTTCCCAGAATAGTTACGACGACACTTACCCTTCTATCGATGTAGATTCTAAGGATAAAGTGCATATAGCTTGGAAATTTGATGATTTC
Organism: Candidatus Hodarchaeota archaeon; assembly: GCA_048886645.1. Taxonomy (GTDB): domain Archaea; phylum Asgardarchaeota; class Wukongarchaeia; order Wukongarchaeales; family Wukongarchaeaceae; genus Wukongarchaeum. The sequence goes on from JBHLKN010000004.1 coordinate 21,158, forward strand.
ATGGCTGATTCTGAGATTGTATATAGTAACAATATCGGAGGCACTTTTTCATCATATGAATTTGTTACAATCAATAGCATAGGTGATCATTCTCCGTCTCTTGTTATAGATAATAATGGAGATGCGCATATTCTCTGGAATGGAGCCTTGCATTGGGAAATATGGTATGCTAATAATACTGATGGTGTTTTCGCTACTCCCCAAAATGTTTCCAGATCTTCAAATAGCGATAAATACCCTGATTTGTTCATTGATTCTGAAGGTTTTCTACATGCAGTGTGGTATACTGTAGGATATGGAGTCTACTATTGTAGTACCTTAGATAAAGTTGTAATCTCACCCCCAGTTTCAGAATTTGGCATAGCTGCTGTTCTTATGATCGCATTAATATCATCCCTATCACTTTTGATAGTTTACAGAAAAAAACGTAAACTTTAAAATCCCCCGTTAAAGGGGGAATATTTTTCCTTTGCTTTAATATTTTTTGTGTGGCTTTTTTTGAGTTTCAGTTTAAAAAAGATAATATTCCCTAAGAAAAACTATAAAAACCTAAAATCTAAACAGATTTTACAATAGGTTCATCAATTAAAAATAGGAAAACTAATCAGGGCGGGTAGTCTAGAATTCGGGCGGTTAATTTACCGTTCGGATGGGCAGCCCGGTTAACGTTCTTAAAGAGACGGTCGAGTGATACTGCCCTGACGTGGCAGTAGTGTCATGCCGCGTGGTCCCCGGTTCGAATCCGGGCCCGCCCACCATTTACTAGTTTCCTCTTTTGGGTTTTTATTGGTGGTTTTAGTATGCCTAGAGAACTGTTTGATCCTGATGAGTTTATGGAGATAATGGAAAGGGCGATTGAATGTAGGGTGAAAAGGAAAGGCGATGTAGTGAAGTTAAAGTTAAGAACAAAGAGTACGCTTTATACGTTGAAAGTGTCTCCTGAAGAGGCGGAGGTTATTCTTAGTAGGGTGAGAGTCCCAGTTGTTGAAGTTTGATATAGTGATATTATAATATTATTTTTGTTAATAGGATTAATCCTAATCCGCATAAAATCGGTAGGGGTAAACCGGGTAATAATCCCTTTTTTTCTAATATTTTTAGGGTCATTATTGAGCCTATTATTATTCCTATTATAGCGCTTATGGTTGTATACGGGAAGGGTTCTATGATAATCGATTCAGCGACCAGCATAGCGTAAAACACCAAATCGCCAATACCGAGATCAATGTCGGGGGTTGTAAAAACAGGCATTGGTATATCGCCCTTTTCCTCTTTTCCTCCCTCTTCGGCTGTTAACTCCACAATTCGCTTAATAGGACCTTTAAACACCGAATAAATGTCGTAAAATGAAAGCCCCAAAAGTATCAGTATTGCGGACCATAAAGGTATTGCCACTCCAAGAAAAGCGCCAAGGAGAATAGAAAAAACAAGTACTGCTGCATTCCTGGCTTTCTGTGATAGTTTTTGCGAAACAAAAGCAGTTATAATTATGCCTGTTACTACAAAAGCTGTTAAGAGCAAGATTAAAGCGATAAAATCGTTCCACAAATCAACATATTCAAAAATAGCTCCTATGAAATAAAGAAATGTTAGAAAGCAGGACATACCGATGACAGTTCCTAAAAACACGCGAAAAATGTTTGCAATACCATATTTTAACAAAAAGTAAACAAAAGTAGCTCCTATTAAAGCTAGTGAGACGTAGAATATGGCGTTTATCGTGGCAGATGTGATTTCCTCTCCTTCTTCTTCTTCGACGGGTACAGCGCTTAATTCCTTTCCATAAACTTCATCGCTAATAAAGGATAAAATCGCTGCAATAATCGCTACAAAAACTATTGGAATACAGAAATGAAGAAAAGTTTTCAGGGATAGCTTGAACGCTTTCTCTTCCTCCTCTGGAGGTCTATTTTCCGAAGATCCGTCGGACAATTTCACCACTCCATAATTCTGTCGAGTTTTTTCCTGCAATTATCACAAAAATCTGGTTGTTTATAGTCTGTGTCTCCTATCGAATTAGAAAAAGCCATAACGCATCTACGTAACTTACAGTGTTTTAATCCCATACAATGTCCTAACTCATGGACTGCCTCTGTTAAAGTACGTTTCCGAAGCAAATCTTCGTCATGGGACAAAAAATAGAATGAAGGATAAAGACGACATAAACTGATAATAGCGCTGTTTCCAGGACATTGCGCTAAGCCGAAAATAAAATTAAGAGCATCTGTATAAAGATCAACCTTTGTCACGCCTAAAGTAATACGCTTTTTTTGCCTACTATAATCCCTAATGATTTTAAGAAATATTTCTCCCTCATACTGTTCTCTTTGAGGATTATAGGCAGAAACTGGCACTTCAACTACAGTGTCAGCAATCTCACAAGGAAGATTAAAGCTTTTTTCCAAGTTCTCTTTAATATACTCTAAAAGATCGATGTCGACTGGGTCATCTTTTTCTATCCTCAAAAGAGAAATACGAGCAAGTTTCATCAAAAACAACCTTAAAATTTCATCAAAAACAACCTACAAAAACATTTATGCTGATATTTTACAAAAACATTTTTACATAAACATTTATGCTGAGGAGTGTTTCATTTTTGTGTAACCGTGTTGGTGATTTAGGGGAACGTAAACTAATTGAAATCCTTCAAAAGTATGTTGCAGATAACGGGGTGTTGGGTTTTGGTGATGATGCTTCCGCTTTTAAAATAGCGGGCAAAATCGTGGTTATTAATACGGATATGTTAGTTAAAAAAACCGACGTCCCAAAAGGCATGAGTTCTTTCCAAATAGGTCAGAGACTTGTCGTTATGTGTTTAAGCGATATAGTGGCAAAAGGTGCCACTCCAAAACTCCTTTTAGCAGCCTTTGGAATACCGCCAGAATACGAATTAGAGGAGTTTCTTGAAGTAGTTCGTGGAATAAGCCAAACATCTGAAAAATACGGGGCAAAATATGTTGGAGGAGATATTAATACTGCCTCTGACCTCATCATTTCAGGAACAGCCATCGGAATAGCGGAAAAAGCCCTCATAAAGAGAGACGGGGCAAAAGCAGGCGATATCCTCTGCGTTACAGGACCCTTCGGTCTAACCGGAGCAGGTTTCAAAATCGTCCTAGAAAACGCAGAAATCTCAAAACACCTCCAGAAAACGTTTATCGACGCTGTTTTCTCCCCGAAAATCCGGTCAAAACTAGGATTGATGCTAGCAGAATCAGGAACGGTTTCTGCATGCATCGATAGTAGCGATGGACTAGCATGGTCTATCCACGAACTTTCCAAAGCAAGCAAAGTAGGATTCGAAATCACAAATCTTGATGCTATAATCCCAGAAGAAGTTTTCATTTTCGCAGAAAAAAACCAAATAGATCCCTATGATCTAGCATTATATGGGGGAGAGGAATTTGAACTCGTTTTAACAGTCCCAAAAGAACAATTAGAAAAAGCGATAAAAATCGCTGAAAAAGCAGGAGAAATCCTTACTCCTATAGGAAAAGCAATACCTGAAAAAAAAATCTTTCTTAAAAAAGGAGAAAAAAAGATCAAGATAAAACCCCAAGGATATGAACACCTAAGAACAAATTAAACACAGTGTAAAATCATAAAAGTAAGAATAGCGGGCCCGACGGGATTTGAACCCGCGACCCCCAGCTTTCAACACAAAAAACAGTAACAATCTCTTACTTTAAAACGATGTTTAGAAGGCTGGTGCTCTTTCCAAACTGAGCTACGGGCCCTTTATTTAAAACTTATTTATTCTAAATTTTGATTTAACTTTTTCCTTTTTGATTTGACTGTTTTCTTTTTAAGGTATTTCTTCTATTTTTGCACCTATTCTTTTTGCTATAAATCCTGCGATATCAACAACTTTTTTTGCCCTTTTTATTACAGGGAAATCGCTGGTAGCAACTATTTCTCCTTTTAACACTTCAAAATCCGGTGATTTAACAGCCCTAGCCTCCCCCATTAACCTATATTTTTCAAGTATTGTTCTAGTTTTTGCCGCTAACTCACCGCTCTTAGACACCGGACTATCATAATATATGTGAATCTTTTTTGGTGAAAATTCCTTTATCGTTTTTAAAAGCAATTCTAACGCTTCATCTGTTTCTTTTGTATGTTTATATTTTCCGAAAATGGCGCTTATATCACGCACTATTCCATCATTGCAAAGAAAAAGGGGTCTATTTGTTAAAGCACTTTCCACAGTGATCAAAACACAATAGCCATCAACTGTTAAAAACATTCCATTAATCGCTTCTACTGGTACAAGTCTTTTCTTCGTAGTTTCGATCTCAGATTGGGAATAAACCGTTCTCCGAAGCAAGTTACGATCCTCTAATGATAAAGAATACCGGTCTCCAACAAAATTTACAACCCTTTCCCTAGGATATCCCCTATTTAGAAGATACCGTACATCTTCAACAATTTCCCTAAAAGGATCCACCATGATAACACAGACCCAAAAAACATTCAAGGAAAACATACTTGTAAAAACCTTTAAAAATAACTGTTATCAACAGTATTCTCCCAAATTCCTCCCAAGTCTTTTTTAATTTCCTTTTTATTAAAGGAAAGAAGATTAAAAGATAATAAGAAAATAAAGGTGCTTTACACCCTCTCTATAATTAAAGAAAATTGTTTGTGATTTTAGCCAAACAAGCTTGCTAGACCTGCTTCTTCTTCCTCTTCTGGTTCTTTTTTCTTTTCCTCTTTTTTCTTTTCCTCTTTTTTCTTTGGTTTTTCTTCTTCAACGGCTGGAGCTGCTGCTGGTGGTGCTACTGTTGGCGCTACCGTACCTGCTGATGCTATCACTTCTTCAATGTTTACGCTTTTCAGTGTTTCAACTATTGTTTTCAACTGTGCGGCATCCACTTTGCCACCAGCAGCCTCAATAATCTTTGCAAGATTCTCTTCTGTGATCTCTTTTCCCAAAGTGTGAAGCAATAATGAGGCATGAATCGACTCCATTTCAAACTTACCTCCAGTCTCTTTTTTTAAAACAGTATCACGAAACTAAGATAATACTCTATTCAAACAATTGCAAGTTAAAAATCTTTGTCTTTTCAAAATTTTTAAAATCTTCTATTTTTAATATTGCTACTTCTTTTTAAACTGACCACTTGCCCCGCAATTTGAACACTTTTTTGGTTTACATCTTGTTTCCTTTTCAAAACCACAATTTTCACAAACAAAAACGCCCATAAAACCATCTCACTCATCTATTTTTGCCCAAAAAGAGAGTTTAAATCTTCTCCAGTATCTTCCTCTTCTTCTAGATCCACTTCGGCGACCTCTTCTTCTTTCTTTTCAACCTCTTTTCCCTTTTCTTCAACGGTTTCCTCTAAACTTTCTGGAAGAATGTCAGGATTTATTTCGGCGATCTTTTTAAGCAATGCTACTGCCTGATTTTTGGCTTTTAAAAGTATTATTGGCGCGCTAGTTTTAATAACTGTGTTTGTTTCAATCGCCAAGGCTAACGCTTGATCCTTAGCCCTTAATAAAAGTGATGGCAACGTTTTAGCTGTAACCACGTTTGCTACTAATGCTAAACTCTGTGATTGGGTGCAAGCTTCACTTAAAAGGCCTAAAACATCCATCATCAAATATTTTTCAGCAAATATAACCCCATCATCATAAGCGGCTTCTATTGTTAACCCTGTCTCAAAAGGCAGAATTCCTAACCTTGCAAGAACGATAACTTTATGCCTTGCTATCTTCTCTCCTTTTTGTATTATCACGGTGTCTCTTAAAATAGCAATTTGCCCTTTCACTATTCTGGTAGGCAAACCTACCGATGAAAACTCCCCAATAATAGGGCCAGGCGGTAGTCCTGTGTTTTGCTCAGGAATAGTAACATCTTTCGGCGCTATTTGCCCAACTTTTGCAGGGGCAGACATCTTATTCTCTGCCAAAAATTTCGCCAAAGAAAAAACATCCCCATCAGTCAAAATCAGGGCATAATTACCCCCAGAATAATATTTCATAAGCTTAGTAATGTTAGGTTTTTCTTTAGAAAGCTTGCGAAGCGCTATCTCTAAAAGGCTCTTCTTAACCATTTTTAAAGTAGCTTTTCCTCGCAAACTTGACCGCATTTGTTGCACTATACTACCAGGTATACCAGTCATCCTGACTAAACCTATAATTTTATGGTTTTTAATAAGTTGATATATATCCTTTACAGCTTTAACTTTAGCTTCAGGAACTTTTCTCCGTGGTCGTATTGCAGTACTTTTAACCTCAGATGTTGACATAATTGTCCCACCACTAGTGGTAAATTGAATAGAATATTTTTCCTGATCTTTTGTTGTTTGTGATTCAAGTTTTTAAATCAATTTTTGTCGGGGAACCCATTGTAGTTTTAACAGTGAGTGCCTTAATATTATTCATCCCATATTCAAGTTTTCTTTCCAAAGCCTCCATAACTGTCATTATGTTCTCTGCAATCTTTTCAGGATCCATGTCAACCGTTCCAACCCTAGCATTTAAGACAGGAGTATCTCTCAACCTTAATCTCACTGTCCGTTTATATTGATCTAAAAGCGCTTCTACATCAGTGGTTGGAGTTACCGGTTTAGGCATTTTCCCTCTAGGACCCAAAAACTTGCCAAGAGAGCGCCCAATAAAAGGCATTAATGACGGACTTGCGACGAAAAAATCATTCTCAAGAGCAATTTTTTTCGCCTGTTTCGGGTTAGAAGCAAGTTTTTCAACATCCTCTTTCGTAAGTACCGTATTAAATCCCGCTTTTTTTGCGGCAACTTCCAAACTAGGATCAGCTACAGCACCTACCTTAACCTCCTTTCCCGACGGGTTAGGTAATACAACTTCTATGTTAAAACGCTTACTTGTATCTTTCAAATCCACATCCTTTAAGTTGATGGTGACATCAACAGATTCAAGAAAATTTCTCTTAGGAGAGTCTTCAACAACCTTTTTAACCGTCTCAGTTAGTGTTTTAACATCCACCATGAATAACCCTTCTTTTCTTATAAAACAACTCAAATATCTACCAAAAACAACGCACTAATAAATATTTGAACAGTTAAAATAAAAATAAAAAATTTCTCCCTAAGATTCGTTAATATCCTGGATTTTAGGTTAGTACTTCATCTTTTAGGTTAGTACTTCATCAAACATTCCTTCATCAATCGTTTTCTGAACTTCTCGCGGATCTTTTCCTTCCACAGTTACACCCATACTAACACAAGTACCAAGAACCTCTTTAACCGCACCTTTTAAATTGATCGCTAACATGTCCCTATTTTTCGATTTAGCAATCATAACAATTTGTGCAAAGCTAATATCACCAGCAATTTCTGTGCCTACATTACCCGAACCTTTAGTAACCCCTCCTGAAGCTAATTCACTAAGAATCAAGGCAGAAGTAGGCGGAGTACCAACCTCAATTTTAAAAGACTTATCATCCAAATTAACCTCTACTTTAACAGGGACTTTTAACCCCGCAAAAGCTTTCGTTTCCTCATTTATCGCATCAACAACCTGTGTCACATTTACTCCCGTAGGACCCAAAGCAGGACCCAGAGGAGGCCCTCCACTAGCCCTACCAGCAACAACTAATGCCTCAACTACTTCTGTTCTCACCATAATCCATCAACGTCCATCTAAATGAACAAAAAATATCAATAAAATAATTACTTTAAAAACTTTTAATACCCTATTAAATAACCGATACATTAGTAGCATTTAACCACGATTAATTGCTAATGAACTTTTCGTTTCTATCAGTTTCCAAAATACAACATCAAAAAATAAATGTCTATTACTCTCATTTTTACCAAAAAAGGTGAATTAATAGCTCAATATTATTTATTTCTCTTCTCTTGTTCTTTAAACTTCTCAAAAAAATTTATCACCTCCTTATCAGAGAATGGTGGATAAAACTTTTACATGATTTTCACCTGCCTCCCCCTTCCCACATATAAAATATAGCATCTCCACTCTAACCAAGAGACGATAATCTCATTTTCCCCATACTTCCTATAAAAACCTCTATGAAAAGCATTATATATATCATAAAGGGAGATCGATCAGAAGTGGAAAAAAACAAAAAAAATCGACTAAATAATGGCAAAAATGATGAAAAACGTATCAGAGTCACAGTTACTCTCACAGGGGAGATGGCGAAAAAGTTTGAAGAGCTTGCAAAAAAATGGCATGGTGAAACAAGATTAGCTAAAAGCAATGCTGCAAGAACAGCCCTCTACGCGTTTATTCAATCCAATGGCGAAATAAGCTTTCTTGTACCTGGTCAAAGAAGCATGCATCATTACATGAATCAAAGGAGAAAAAAAGTGATAACAATAGAAGAGGAAACCAGCTTTAACTTTCTTCCTCCCTACCCTCCGATTCCTTCCTCCTCAAACAATTTTAATACCCCGCCTAATACGGTATCTGAAAACATAGAGATGGTTTATGGAATATCGATAACAGCCGCTGGATTAGAAATAAGACGCGAATTAACTTCTGGAAAATCAGAGGGTTCGAAACTTTTTTTACGAATGAAAGCCCTCGCAGAGAAATCAGAAAAAGAAAATACGATCCTCGCCCAAAAAAGAGACGAAGAAGATGCTGACCAAAATATACCGCTTCAAAAGGAACCTCCCATAGAAATACCTATATTGTAAGCCTTTTTTTCCTCTTTTCATCCTTTTAACAAGCTTAACCCTCCCTTAAAAACGAAAAAAGCTTTAATACTAAACCTTGATAATAATATTTGAGTTAGATTTTTTTTGAATGCTTTCCGTTTTTATGTTTATTTTTGAAGGACGGGGGTTTTTATTGGAAGCAGAGTTTCAACCGCTTTTTGAACCTAATGGAATAGCGGTCATCGGCGCAAGCCGTACCCCAGGCAAAGTGGGCCATGAAGTTCTCAAAAACCTGATTAATTCGGGTTATAACGGCTATTTATGCCCCGTTAATCCAAAAGCAGAAGATGTTTTAGGTTTAAAATCCATTCCATCCATAAAAGAAGCAGACGATAATATCGATCTTGCAGTTGTTTGTGTACCCGCAAAGTTCGTGTCTACTATAGTAGAAGAAGCAGGTGAAGTAGGAGTCAAATGCGCAATAGTCATCAGCGCCGGTTTTAAGGAGATTGGTCCTGAAGGCGCACGAGCGGAAAAATTACTTTTAGAAACAGCTAAAAAGTTTGATATCAGAATAGTAGGTCCAAACTGTCTAGGAATAATTTCAACAGGTCCCGTTACCTTCAACGCCTCTTTCGCTGAAAGCATACCAAAACCCGGCAATATAGCATTTATATCCCAATCCGGCGCCCTCCTTACAGGAATAATAGATTGGAGCTTCCAAGAAGACACAGGATTCTCAAAAATTATAAGCGTAGGCAACATGGCAGATATGGAAGTAACAGACTTTATCGAAGCTTTAAGACATGATGAAAATACGGATGTGATTGCAGTTTATCTAGAGAATTTAAAAAACGGTGAAAATTTCCTTAATATAGCTCAAAAAGTGTGCACTGAGAAGCCTATATTAGTAGTAAAATCTGGCAGAAGCATTGAGGGAGCCAAAGCAGCATCTTCTCATACAGGGGCTCTTGCCGGAAGCGATCGTGCCTATGATCTAGCCTTCCAGAAAGTTGGAGCCATTAGAGCAAGTTCTATGGAAGAACTTTTCGATCTCGCAAAATCTTTTTCAATGCAACCCCCTCCAGAAGGAGAAAATATTGTTATAATCACCAACGCAGGCGGTCCAGGGATCCTCGCTACAGATTCCGCATCCAGCCACAGTTTAAAACTCGCCCCCCTCTCAGAAAGCACAAAAGAACTTAGAAAGTTTCTCCCCCCAGCAGCAGGCTTTCATAACCCTGTTGACATGCTTGGAACCGCCACAAGTAAAGAATATGGCCAAACCTTAGAAGTTTGCTTGCAAAATAAGAACGTTCATACAGCTCTCATAATATTAACACCACAAGCGATGACAGACACTCAAAAAATAGCGGAAAAAATAGCAAAAATTAAGAAAAATTTCCCAAAAAAACTAGTAGTTGCCGCTTTTATAGGCAGTGAAAAAGTAAAAGAGGGCGTAGAAATATTACAAAAAGCAGGAATACCCTGTTTTCCCTTCCCTGAACGCGCGATTAAAGCCCTTTCTGGCCTAACAAAATACGCAAAATTTAAACAAAACCCTCCTGAAGAAGAATATCCGCAGTTTGCTGTAGATGAAAAGAGTGTGAAAAAGATTTTCTCCCAAGTTAGGGAAGATAATCGCGTTAATCTCCTCGTTTCCGAAGGAATATATACCCTTAGCGCCTACGGAATCGAAGTCCCCCCAACTTCACTAGCAAGTAACCCAGAAGAAGCTGTTGATCTAAGCGAAGCAATCGGATACCCCTTAGTATTAAAAGTAGCATCCCCAGAAGTTTTACATAAAACAGATATTGGCGGAGTTGAAATCGGTCTAAAAAACGCTGAAGAAGTTAAAAAAGCCTTCAAAAGAATAATCTACAAAACAAGAAAACACATGCCAAAAGCAAGAATCTATGGATGTGTTATCCAAAAACTTGTACCAACAGGTCGTGAAGTTATAATAGGGGCTACAAAAGACCCAAGCTTTGGCCAAATGATAATGTTTGGCGCGGGAGGAATATTCACAGAAGTCATGAAAGACGTATCCTTTAGACTAGCCCCCATATCTCGAAATGAAGCAAACAAAATGATTTCTGAAACAAAATACTACTCAATACTGCGGGGAGTAAGAGGAGAAGAACCCGCAGATATCTCCGCCCTCATCGAAACAATTTTGAAGATAAACCAGCTAATAACTGACTTTAAAGATGAAATATTAGAGTTTGATTGCAATCCTGCCTTTATATACCCAAAAGGTAAAGGTTGCCAAGCCTTAGATGTAAAAATAACCATTAAAAAATGATTTAATTAGGAGATGTTTTCAGTTGGCTAACGCATTATTAATCACAGGCCGAACAGAAGAAGTTGGAAAAACTCCAATAGCACTTTCCTTAGCCTTAAAGTTTAAAGAAGAAGGATTAAATGTCGGCTATTTCAAACCCATCGGCTGGAAAATAAAAACCAAAGACATAATGGATAGGGATGTAAAAATCGCAAAATCTATCCTTAAAATGGAAGAAGATGAATCTTTGATAAGCCCAATTCTAGCAGATCGGCTTTATTGGTCTGCAGAATTTGTGAAAGGAGACGTTATAGAAGAAGAAAAAAGTCTCATGGGTAGAATCGCAGATGCTTATGAAGAACTTAGTAAAAACTATGATTTCCTAGTTATCGAGGGTTGCCGTACCATGGCGTTTTTCGAATTCATAGGCTTAAGCGCTCCCCAATTGTCTGTAGCCCTAAAAGCCCCTATACTACTCGTAAATAACGACCGATTAACAACAGTCGACGAACTCATACAAGACGCTAGATATTGTGCAGGTGTACATGGAGCACAAGTCTTAGGAGCCATCATAAACAACGTTATAAGAGAAACTATTGAACGAGCGAAAGAGTTCATGATACCCCTCCTTGAAGCCAATAACGTACACGTCTACGGCATACTGCCTGAAAAACTGGAATTAAAAGCATTAATTGTAAAAGAAATCTTAGAAGATTTAGAAGGAGAAGTTTTAGCAGGAGAAGAAAATCTAAACAACATAATTGAAAACATATTGATAGGCGCCATGGGGCCAGAAGCCGCATTAAAACACTTTAGAAGAGCAGTAAGAAAAGCAGTAGTAACGGGAGGAGACAGGGCAGACATGGCGGTATCCGCTCTAGAAACAGACACTTCATGCCTAATATTAACAGGCAACCTCTTCCCACCAGCCCAAGTACTAAGCTTAGCTGACGAGAAGAACATCCCAGTAATTCTTGTTCCTTACGACACATACACAACAGTGGAAAAACTTAATAAATCCAAAATGCACGGCCATCTTCGGCCTGAAAAAATAGAAACGTGGAAAAAACTAATCGAAGAAAATATAAACTGGAAAGAAATCCTCGAAGCAACAAAAAAGAGTAAAAGATAATACTGCCCTTTTTTGCATGTTTTTAACTTATTCCCCTCTTTTACTCTTCACCTTCTTCCTCTTCTTCTTCCTTCTCCTCATCCTTCTTTTTAGCGCGCTCTACTAGCCTTACATGGTCTGCATGAAGAGATATAGGAATAGGAGTTGCTAACATTCCGCTATCCAAAAGCTGAACAGTAAGCTCTTCATGCGCACTATCGATCCTACTAATTTTTGCTCGCGAGCCCTTGAATGGTCCCAGGATGATCTCTACTATACCGCCTGGTTCAAGTTCAAGGAGTGGGGATTTTCTAATTAGGAGGTTTTTTATCTCATCAAAAGGGACATTTCCGACAATCTTTGTTCTAACGTGAGGGATGCCTGCAATGGCTAGATCAACATCTCTTCTATTTCTTACCTCGATAAAAACGTATCCTCGTAAAGTTTCAGGTACTAAAATCGACTTTAAATCAATGTCTCCTTTTATTTTAACGCGCCTTGCTATCAAATTGGCTACACTATATTCCTGACCGATTGTTGTACGCAATATGAATATCTGCGTCCTCGGAACGGGTTCTAATTCAGTTTTCACATCCATATCCATGCTAAAACACCTAAAAAACCTCTATACCATCATTATCGAATTTTTTGGTTTATCCTGGCCATATACCTCCGAAAAGGCTGAACAACAACTGTATGAGGTATGCAATTAGTCCTACAAAAAGTAACCCTATCAGTGTAATCTTTGTAGTTAACTTTAGCTCTTTCCCATCTGGTTTACGACTATAACTGAACAACTTTCGCGCTCTACTGATAAATCCCGTGATATCCATTAAAAACCTCACCAAAACTTGAAATGAAATTGAAGCTAGTTTTCCTTAAAATCATTTTAGTTATTTGAAAATATAGGTGTAAAGTTAATTTAAACCTTTCAGGTTAAAAAATTTCATCTTTTTTTAAAAATTTTGAGGAATTAAGCTTTTTAAACAAAAAGAATGAAAGAATCCTTCCGTTAGGCAAAAACTGAGTTGTGGTGCAATTACTACGGGGTAAACTAGAATAGAAATAGGCGAAGCTTCTATATGATTAAACTTGTTCAGTGGGTGGATCAGGCAGTTTGCAGTGTTGTTGTGTTA
>JBHLKN010000004.1:34397-40011 GCA_048886645.1 Candidatus Hodarchaeota archaeon
ATAGAAATAGGCGAAGCTTCTATATGATTAAACTTGTTCAGTGGGTGGATCAGGCAGTTTGCAGTGTTGTTGTGTTATTTATTCGAAGGTTTCTAGGCCTAGATTTTTTATGTTTACTGTCAAGTTGTTTTCTTCTGGTCCTAGTATGTAAGGGCTCCATACATCGTTCAATAGTATTATGACGCGTATAACATCATTAAGATCTGGACTTATCGAACAGCCCCATATAATCTCTAATTCGGGATCAGCTGAAATCCGTTCTCTTACTAGTTGAACGGCTTCTTTTGCTTCTCTTAAAGTTAGATCCACGCCGCCACTGACTTCGACTAAGGCTCTTTTTGCGCAATGAATGTCGACAGAATCAAGTAACGGATGGTCTAATGCATCCATAACAGCCTCTTGAACACGACCATTATTAGAATCGGATTCGCCTAAGCCTATTAGGGCAAAACTACCGTCTTCTAAGACCTTTTTAACGTCGGCAAGGTCAAGATTCATAAGTTGTGGTATGTTCATAAGCTCTGTAATACCTTTGACACTACGGATAAGTATTTCGTCGGCAACGCGAAAAGCTTCTGCGAGTCCTAAATCTGGGGCAACTTCTAACAATTTTTCGTTGGGAACCACGATAACGGTATCACTGTTGTCTTGAAGACCTTTTAAACCTTCGAACGCGTTTTTATTCCTTGTAGGACCTTCAACCCTGAAAGGTAAAGTGCAAACCGAAACCGTTAATGCTCCCGTTTCTTTAGCAAGTTCGGCAATCACGGGAGCGGCTCCAGAACCTGTGCCACCGCCAAGGCCACAAGTGACAAAAACCATGTCAGATCCTTCTAAAACCTCTTTTAAAGAATCTTCATCTTCTTCAGCTGCATCTCTCCCTAGTTGAGGCTGATCGCCCGCGCCCCGCCCCCGCGTTAACATTTTACCTATTAAAACCTTCTTGTGAGCCTTAGTCACATAAAGTTGTTGCGCATCAGTGTTTATGGCGACAGTTACTGCGCCTTGAATACCTTCATTCATCAACCTTGAAACCGCATTGTTACCGCCGCCGCCACAACCCATAACCAAAATCCTCGTTGAAATCTCATTAGTTAACCTTCTCAAATCTTCATCAACAACATAAGCATCATAGCGATCTTGAGAAACTAGTTCTATTCCCTGTTTTCTAACCGGTTCAAAATTAAAAGTATCCATTGGATATCTCCTCTTTTGTCTCCTCTTTTCTTAGACTATCATAAATCCACAAAATCCAAATAAAAGAAAGAGTATTATTGATACCATATCCCGATAATATGAAAAGAGACTCCTTATAAAAAACCATCAAATAACGGTTTTAAAACCTAAAATACCTTAAGATTCCTCTATTTTGGAAAATTAATTGAAAAAGGGTTGTTTATGAGAAAAAGAAAGATAGGGAAAGTTCATTTAACTGTTTTTCTTTTCTTGATTTTTACTACTTTGATATTGTTAAGCTCTTTTTCTTTTATTGTTAGTACTAGAAAAATTTCATCTAACCAGGCGTTATCTTTATCGGAGCATATGGGAGAAGGCGGAAAAGCAAGGTGGGTCCCTCATCATGATTATAACATGCTTGGAAGTAAAAAGTTTGATTTTTCTTTTGACTTTTTTGGTTCGGAAAGAATGGCTATTGCTCCAGATTCTCACTATCCAGGAGCTGGAGACTTGGGGGCGTATCATACGTATGAGGAGACTGTTGATATTTTAAAAGATCTTAATTCTTCTCACGCTGAAATAGTAGAGTTGGTGGATATTGGTTTAAGTTATAATAATCGAACGATTTGGTCTGTGAGAATAACCAACGAATCTTCAGGGTTAGAGGGAAAGTTTGAGATTTTGTTTACGGGGGATCATCATGCGAGGGAGCTTATAACTACAGAAATTGTCCTATATATAATGGGTTATGTTGTTTTTAATTATGGAGTTAACGCTACAATCACGGAGATTTTGAACAGTAGAATTTTGTGGTTTGTCCCTATGGTTAATCCTGATGGGGTTGCAGATCATATTGAGAAGGGGGAGCCATGGTGGAGGAAAAACGCGAGGTCACCATATGGTGTGGATATAAATAGAAATTATGGTTATCAGTGGGGTCAAGCTGGATCAAGCGATGATAAACGTTCGGATATTTACCGTGGTATTGCGCCTTTTAGCGAGCCTGAAACTAGAGCTATCCGAGATTTTGTCCTTTCTCATAATTTTGTTATTGCCGTAAACTATCATAGTGGCGCGGAATTAGTGTTGTATCCTTGGGGATATACGCGAAGTTTACAACCTCCTCCTCCTGATATAGGCTTTTTTACTGAGATTGGAAAGACGATTGAGAGTATGACGGGTTATTATTGCCAACAAGCTTGTTATCTTTATCTGGCAAGTGGTACTGCTATTGATTGGATGTATCATAACAAAAGCATAATCGCATTCAACATAGAGGTTTATAGTAATAAGTCCGTGCTTTGGTTTCCTGATTTTGAAGCGTATATTTGGGATTATTTTAACCCTCCAGAAGATTTAATAAATGCTACTTGTCAGAGAAATTTAGAGGCAGCTCTTTATGTAGCAGATGTTACAGGTGGAATAAGAGCTTCTGAAGAGAAGGAAGAGGGGAAGGTATGGTATGAAGAAACTTCTGTGATCGCAGGCATTATTGGCTTTATTGCTGTTGCTGTAGTGATCGTGACCTATTTTATGCTCCAAAGAAGAGCCGAGCTAACAGAATGATAAAAGAATAAATATATCCCCCCAATAAATCACTCTCCTTTTATAATTTTTATTAAAGTGGCTTAGCTTAGTTATTTATTGTTTTAAATAATTATTTTAATGCCGCAAGAAGACTCCCTTCTACAAAGGGAGGGAATTAATTGAGATTGATTTCTATTAGGGGTGCTTAAATATGAATTTTTTTTAAATATTTTTAGGTGAAAATGAGGCTTACAACCGTGCTAAAGATCTGTTCGCATAAAGAAGAGTTGAAACGAATGGGCAAGGTTGTAACAGCCCTCTACAACTTAGCCAACTATGAGCGGCGTAAAGCCTGGAGGGAAACGGGAAAAATCCCAAACTACTACCAACAGTACTACGCTTTGAGGAACCACGAACTAGCAAGGCTACTACCTTCTCATACAGTGCAACAAACCTTGAAAACTTTAGAGCACAACTATCGAAGCTGGTATGCCTTAAGGAAGAACGGGGACAAAACAGCGAGACCACCTGGCTTCAGAAAACCTAAACATCCTTCAACCTTCCGCTTCACCAACTATCAGTTCAAAATCATAAACGATAAAATCATAATACTCACCGCAAAGAACCTCCTCGGAGAAAACATAGAAATAAAGGTCAAAGGCAACCCAAAAACACCTATAAGCAAAATAGAGAAGTCTCAGACCCTCACAATAGTCTTCAGAAATGGGAAAAAGATAATCACCGCAAACCTAACCTTCAAAATTCCTGACCTAGAAGAAGAGGAGAACGGTAAAATAATGGGGATAGATCTGGGTATAAAGAACATAGCAACGACCTACGATACAGCCGACGGGGAGTTCAGAATATACAAGGGAGGAAAGATCCTCTCAACCCAATATTACTTCAACAAACAGATCCAAATGCTCCAGAAGAAACTGCCGAAAAAAGAGGACGGAAAAACCCAGCAATACAGCAAAAACATAACCAAACTCCACAAGAAAAAAGCAAGACAGATAAAACACCAGCTTCACTGCATAGCCAATGACATCGTGAAAACCTGTGAAAAAAAGGGCATAAAAGCCGTTGTGGTAGGCGACCTAAAAAACATAAGAAAAGCAAATAACGGTAAAGGAAGAAACTTGGGGAGGAAGAATAACCAGAAGCTCCACTCATGGAGCTACTGTACGCTGACCTCGCTCTTAGAGTACAAACTCAAAAGAGTAGGCATGGTGTTAAAGAAGGTCAGCGAAAAATACACCAGCAGGACCTGTCCTGTCTGCGGTGATAAGAATAGGAAAAATCGCGAAAAAAGAGGAAGCTTTAAGTGTACTAAATGCGGTTATAAAAACCATCCCGACGTGATCGGAGCCATAAACATCCTTAAAACGTATCAGTATGGAGTGTTGGAAAACGTTCCTAACTGTAATCCCCGCGTGAACTCGGGCAACGTGGTCAAATGGGACACAATCCATTTGACATGTACGGAAGCCCCGTCCATCCGGGCAGGGTAGTTCACTTTCGTATTTCTTTGGTTTTTTCCAAGTTTATGCCCTTTTTACGCATAAATTGGGTGATTTTTTCCTTTTGAGGTTTTGTTGTCCCTTTCCAGTCAATTACTGCAGTTTCAACTTTTTCAAAGGTTTTTTCAAGGGCTTCTTGCAGCATTTCTGTTCTAAGTTCATCTAAGACATATTTTGGCGCTATATGTCCTACAGCGTAATCGGTTTCAAGCACAATCTTGTTAAATTCTCTTGCGTAGTGCCCCCCTCCAATTCCTAAAAGTGCTTTGTAAATTTTTTTCACTTTTGCCGCTCTTAAGATGGCAGAAGCAACTATCATCCCGCATTTCTGGTTTTCCCACATTTTTTTATCAGATCCTATCTCTACAAAAAGCAAAGGTTTTTTCAAGGTTGTGGGCCCGTGATGTGTAACCTCTAGGGTTTTTTCATATTCTAAGCTTTCCCCCTCCTCTTCTAAGGCTATTAATGTTTCTTTTACTACGGATGCATAGGCAATTCCTAGCTCTTCCGGTTTTCCTCCAAGATCCGCCCTGTTAAGCCAGTTTCCCGGCGTGTGAACAAGAAGGGCAGGAACCCCTTTCTCACTTTTATGCTTTGAAGCAAAAATAAAGAAATCTGCCTCTTGAGAGTGCTTGTCGAGGTGTTCTGCCTCAGTAAGCGGTTTTTGCGTAGTGATTAGCTTTATTTCCCCTTTTTTGTAGACAGGTTCTCCTTCAAAAGTTTCTGTGGTTTCTTTGAATCCAAAATTCTCTATTAAGGAGTTTTTGATGTTTTTACTCGCTGCATCTTTTTTTGAGGAAACTATTACCGGGTGCAAATTTCTGGCCTCCTCCCACAGCTAGAGGCAGTGGGGGTCCCCTGTTGGTGAGCTGCTTCCCAACAGGTTTTTGGTTCGTGTTCTCTTTCCCCAGGTCTTTCAAAGGGGTAGCTTTCGCGTGTATGCCCAACCTGGAGAGAAGCACGGGTCTGACCAACTACCGGTTAGCGCTATCCCTTCTTTCTTCCGGCGTGGGCTTCGCGCTTATCGCCGCCATGCGGATGCCGTCACACCCATATGGGTGAGTGCACAGCACCGAGACCTATACTTTGTCCTCGTCTTACCCACCCTACCACCATGCTGTGCGACGATGACCAACCTGTTCATAACAAAGCCTATTAATATTTCTTTCGCATCATCCCGCGACTAAAGCCGCTAGCTTTCTGCGACAATTATCTGAAATCCCCACTTACCTGTTTTTAATACTTTTTTCTTTTATGTTTAATTTAGTGTTTTTCTTTTCTTCTTTCTTCTAGGAATTCTTCTACTTCCTCTGAGGTGGGTAATCCTTCCTGTGCCCCTGGTTTTGTGCACTTTATTGCGGAAACTGCTGATGCAAATATACCTGCTTCTT
>JBHLKN010000005.1:0-39531 GCA_048886645.1 Candidatus Hodarchaeota archaeon
TTTAAAGAGATCTCGATCTCTCTCTTTTCCTCTTTTACCGCTTTTCTCTCAAAATCTTCCACCCAATTTCTACAATGCTCAATTTTTTCCTTTAGCTCTTTAATTTGATCTGCTCTCTTAATATAGTCATACTGTACCAATTTTTCGGCCAAAAATTTTTCCTCAAAATCCCTTGGAGCTACTTTTATCAAATTAACTAACATTTTGTAAGGCACATGAATTCTCGGATCTTTCGGAGGTTTCAACAAACAACAATACTCATACAACCCTCTCAACTTAGCATCTTTCGCCCTATTAGACAACCTTTTTCCACTAAAATAAAACTCCTCTAAGCGCTCAAACTCATCCTCATACTTAGGAATATCGTCCACAGAAATTGTTCGCGTCCCCTCAAAACGCTTAAACAAAAGAAGAAGCAAAGATTGAGAAGAACCATAACTTAACCATACCTGTGGCGTAAAAACATTTCCCGCAGACTTTGAAATCTTTTTACCCCCCTTATCAAGAAACATCTCATACATTATATGATACGGTGGTTCATAATAAAGAATTTCCCTACTTATCCTATCATTAACCCTCACACTATCTGCTATATCCTTTCCATAAGCTTCAAAATCTATCTTTAAAGCAGACCACCTCACCGCAAACTCCACCTTCCAACTAAGCTTTCCTTCACCTCTCGTGTAATCCGTAAAATCCTCGTTTCCACACCCCTCTAACATCTTCCCCTTTATCTCCATCCCCTCACAAACATAAGCCAACTTCTTTTCACCAGGCAAAAATTCAAAAGCCTTAGTTGTGTAAATCCTCCCACAATTAGAACAAACCGCATGAAACGGAAGAACTTCGACATACTTTTCCTGTTCAGTCTCCTCCTTTATTATCGTCCCCGCCTTTTTCCATTCGCTCAAAATCCTCTCAATCTGACTATTAAAAATCCCTGCTTCATACATCTTTTTGGCAGAAGCATATTCATACTCTATCCCAGCCCTATCAAGAGCATCCAATAAAAGCGAACTCATATGCGCCCCATAACTGTCATGACACTTAAAAGGATCCGGAATAGAAGTCACAGGAAAACCTAAATAATCTTTCAAAGAGTCAGGTAAACCTGCAGGTATTTTTCTTAAACCATCCATATCATCAGAAAACGCTATAAATTTCGCCTTATAACCCATATCCTCAAAGGCAAGTTTTACCCCATATCCCCTCACAGCATCACCAAGACTCCCAATATGAGGAAAACCCGAAGCACCGAGCCCACTCTCAGCCCTAAACTCCCCCTTTTCCTCAATAAACTCTTTCCTCTTCTCAATAGTCTCCCAAGCAATCTTATCGATCCAAGTCCCACGACCAATGATCTCCATATTCTCCTCAGCAACTTCTCTCAAACGATCACCTTCTAAAATCCTTTTAATTAATAAGGTAAAAACCTTTTTTATAAGGTTTGATTTTTATAGCTGAAACTCATAGCTTTAACGAACATCTAGATACTTACTCTCTTAGCGGAGGTTTAAAGAATAATGGTGGATCTCGATATAAGGATTAACGGCAAACAACTATTAGAACTAATAAAACCAATAATTTCTACGTGCACCAATGATGTTTATAGTTTTTCCGACATCGAAGAAGAGATAGAAGAAGATCCTGAAAACAAGATTCTCATCGCGGTATTAAACAAAGAAACAAGTAAAACCATCGGATTCTCCTTGATAACTATAGATAGATCATTAGACGAGGAAGGGAAAAAACTTCCTCCGATAGGCGTTATAGAACATCTGTGCGTTGTTCCCAGCGAAAGATCTACCGAAACTCCTCTTAAAATAATAGAAGTAATAGGAAATCTTGCAGAAGAAAATTTTTTGGAATCCCTCGAAGCATCAGCTTTTATTGAAGATACATGGCTCCTTAAAGCACTGCAAAAAACAGGCTTCACCGCTTATGCAGCATGTTTAGATAAGGAGATCGAAAACATAGAAGATGCATACAGATTCTTTGAAATCTTTAAAGAAGAATGGAATGAACGCATGTATGTAGAAATATTATGCCGAGACCTCCATAACGATGATTGCTCCTCCCACCTAATGGATGACGTTGAAGAGGTAGAAAATTTTCTTAAAGAAGCAAAAAATGCAGGAAAACAACCATTACTTGTCCGCATATACGTCCAATTAAGATCCCTCGATGAAAAAGAGACTAGCTCCCTCGGTATGAGAACAACAATTGATTGGGATGCTGTCTCAATACTTTTTGATAAATGGATAAACAAATAAAACCAATAAAGATCAACATTTTTCTAATAGCTTATTCTTAGTCCCCTTTTAATATTAGTACTTTTTAAGAAAGAGAAGAGAGAAAAAATGCTGCAAGAAACAAAAAAACGATTAATTATTGGCTTGATCTTGATACTCTTGAGTTTAGGATCCATCTTACAACTCACATACATAGATAAAAGCGAGGCGCGAGAACTTGAAGGGGGGGAAGAAGATGCAAGATACTTAATATACCTCATAAAAGGAACAGGAATATACGCCTCCTTAGAAGCAAAATCACAAGATATTTTCGAGATTTATTTGATGAAAGAATCTTCATACCTAGAGTTCATAGAAAGCGGTAAAATAGATCCTGATTTTTATGCTGTAGAAAGCGCGATAGGAGGCTCAGCTGGAGAAAGCATAAGCATTTCTTGGGGTTGTAATGACTCTTCAGAATATATAATCTTTGTGTCTTATGTTGACGTAAACGGTGATAATAGAGCAAGTTATAGGTTAGAATACCACTATATGAGCGCTCTAGGAATAATCGCTGCCATACCCCTTCTCATTTTAGCCGCATGGTTTATAATTTCAAGCTTTTACACCCTCAAAAAAAGATCAGAAGAAGAAAAAGCCGTTGTCGCAAGAGTAACTAAGGCACAAATGATAGAAAATGGTGAAGTAAAAACAGTGAACTTCTGTTCAATCTGTCATAAAAAAGTAGCCAAAGAAGCAGCCAAATGTCCCCATTGCGGAGCCTTCCTTCAATGGCACGAAGATATGCCTTAAAACCTGAATTAGCTCTCCTCCATCTCTTTTAGCGCTTCTTCAACAGCTTCTTGTGCAGCTTCCCTGATTTTTTCTAACCGACCACGAGAAACACCGCTTTCCTCTCCTATCTTGTCCAAATCTCCTTCAAAAAGTTCTTTCGTAGAAGTAATACCCGCATTGTTAAGCTTCTGAAGGATGACTTTTCCCACACCTTTCACACTGCTCAATTCAACAAGCTCTGCTGCTTCCTTTAATTCCCTTTCAACGACTTCTTTCTTTGCCTTTACCCTCTCTTTTTTTACAACTTTTTTCTCTATTTTAATTGTCTCTGTAAACTCCTGTAAAGCCCTAATATTCTCCTCATAGGCTGTTCTTCGACGGGAATCAACACTTAATCCAAACTTTCTAGCCATTTTGACCGATAAATTAACCGTACTTAACTCTTTTAAACTGAAACCTTTACCCTGTCTAAAAGGCTTTACCATATCTGCTGCGGGCGTTTTTACTACAGGCCTTAGTAAATCCATGTTCATTTCTCCAACTTTTTATAAGGTAAGCAATATTAATCCTTATAAAATATTTTTATTCTTCTAAAAAATTAAGCATATTTTTTTATCTTTATAACTCAATGAGGATGATAATGCATGAAATATCAAAAAAAATTACGAGCTTTCTTAATCTTGAATTGGGACGACATAATCGCAATAACAGCGATCTTATTCTTAACATACTATTTTGCCCAAAAATACTTTATTATAGCTATTTTGATAGCTATAATGTGGACCATATTCGGAATAGGGCTAAAATCCTACATACTTCTACCATCACTCATTAAAGAAAAACCTTCAGGATACGTAGGCAAAATAGCGACAGTAACAAAAGCCTTAAACCCCTCAGGATACATAAAAATTAGTGGAGAAATTTGGAAAGCAGAAACCCTCTCAGATCCCATCGAAGAAGGCTCAAAAGTAAAAGTCTGCAGAATGGATGAAAAACGCTTAATACTACACGTGGAAAAAATCTAAAACCAACTCCTCCATCCTAATCACTTACGTTTTTTCCTCATTTTCTAATCTTTTTATAAAAGATAACAATGTTGGTAAAAAGATGCCCACATCCGTTACAATCCCCACCGCGTGCATTGTCCCCCTATCCAAGAGCTTTGTCACCGTAGCCTGGCTTATATCAATGACTATAGTCCGTACTTTCGAAGGCAATAAGTTCCCCACAGCTATCGAATGAAGCGCCGTCGCCATCATCAACACAAGTGACGCATTTCTCAAATGTTTACGCATAGCATCCTGCGCCTCTACAACATCAGTAATCACATCGGGTATGGGGCCATCATCTCGAATAGATCCAGCTAAAACATAAGGTACATTCTTCTTTATACACTCGTAAAAGATACCGCTCTTCAACACACCCTTCTCCACCGCTTCTCTAAGAGCTCCTACTTTTCTTACCTCATTAATAGCTGCCATGTGATGCCTATGGCCTCCCTCGTGGGTCTCTACGCTCTTTAAATTCATGCCTAAAGAAGTGCCATAAAGGGAATATTCTACATCATGTACGGCTAAAGCATTTCCTGAAAGAAGAGCATCAACATAACCCTTCCTTATAAGCTCAGCTAAAGCATCTCGCGCCCCTGAATGTATAATCGCAGGTCCAGCGACAATCACTATCTTACCATTTCCCCTTTTGGCCTCCAGGATCTCCTTGGCAATAAGCTTTGCATACGTTGTAGAAGGCTTTTCCGAACTAGCAGTAGATGCCATGAACTCAAAAATTTCCCTCCTCCTCGGTCTCGCAGGAGGAACAACCTTAATCCCCCTAGATCCTGTAACAACCATATCCCCCTTTTTAACCCTAGAAATAGGCACAGTAAAAGCCCTTCCATCTCGAACAACTATCGCCTTATCCATCTCAGGATTTTCAACAAGAAGCTTACTCCCCCCTAAACGAATAAAAGTCTCATGATGCGTTGTAGAGTAAAAAGAATCAGGAAGAACCCCATCAGCAGATGCAGCTTCCAAAATAACATCTTCCTCCACTCCTTTAACCACTGCACCAAAAACCTGTAACTCACTAATTATCTCCGAAAGCTTCTCTTCATTCTCTGCAAAAATTCTAATAGTACACTGAGAATAATCCTTTTCCGTCTCTCCAACATGAAAATCCAAAAACTTAAGGTTAGCATCATGATCATAGATTAAACC
The DNA here is from genome assembly GCA_048886645.1 of Candidatus Hodarchaeota archaeon. Lineage (GTDB taxonomy): Archaea > Asgardarchaeota > Wukongarchaeia > Wukongarchaeales > Wukongarchaeaceae > Wukongarchaeum. The sequence goes on from JBHLKN010000005.1 coordinate 5,243, forward strand.
AAGGACTTTAGGAAGAATAAAACTATCAATTAAATGACCTTCAAGATTTATATCTGCGTGAGCTCGAAGCCTTTCAAACACCCTAGATCCTTCTGCAGATTTCACATCTAAATCATCGGAACGCTCATTCTTACCCAAAAATCAACACCGCCTAATCACTGTAACAACTAAAAGCGCGGAAATAATATCTCGCGCTTCTTTTAACAATTTCCTGTAAAATTTCACCCCGAGTCTTCTATACCCCTTATAATAAAGTTAACAAGAGTGCATCAAGATAAATTTATTAACGGGGAAATCGTATAGAAAATTCCCCGTGGATAAAAGTTCTTGAACCTAGGAAAAATTTTCTAAAAACTAAAGCAAAGGAAGATAACGCGCGAATCTAGCCAAGCTAAAGTTTGAGGAAAATTTCGTGGCTACTCAAGAACAAAGTTTGTGCGGGCGAAATCACCAGAAACAGACGGCAAAAACACGATTGAGGTCGTGCAAGCCAGAAGTTAATGGATGAAATTAAACCCGTAACAAACAATCCACGGGGAATACTTTATTTTTTTATTTTCTATTTTTTTAAACAACAATAGGTTTTTTTTCGATTTTGTTTTAGGTGTATAATAGTTTTCTCATCGGGTCTTTTATTTCCATTCTTTTTATGTGGTATTCAAGGATTGTTTGTATTTTTTTAAGGGTTAAAATTTTTTCTTCTAAGCTACATTCTTTTCCATAGCCAAACTCTTCTTTTAAGAAGATTTCAACCTGTTTTTCGGCTAATTCTTTTAACTGTTCTCTAATCTCTTTTTCAAGCTCTTCTACCTGTTTTATTAGTTTTTCTTCTTTTTCTTTTTTTACCGTTTTTTTGACCTCCAACAGATTCTTTTCTGATTTGGAAATTGAAATGAATGGTCTTGAATTCTTTTTAATGGTTTTAATCATGTTCTATGATGTTAAGGGGTTTTGCTAACCTCAGAACTATCAGGGGCGCAGGATCGCCTATGATGTTTAATATTTTCAAGTATGCTTCTGCCATTGTTTTTTCTACTGTTTTTAATTGCTCAGGGGTTAGTTCCTCTGTAGATCCATAAAAATTAACAGCAACACGTTTACAACAGGAGACTGGCATCGTTTTTGAATGGATTTTTTCTACAGGACAGCTTTTTATTTTAAGGAGATCTAGCTCCTTATTTGCTATTATTTTGTCCCTAATAAACCAGTTATCAAATTGGTCCTTTTCTATTTGTTTCTGTTCCATGTTTTCCAAGCTTTCTCTTAATTTTTCTTTTATCGCGTCCTCTCCCTCTGTCAAGCCGTAATTTTCGAAATATTCGGCTATTTCGCTGAAGTTTTTAGGACCATAAGTTGAAAGTATCTGGAGAATTGACACCCCCATTTTCTCTTTACTCAGGCTTGAGCTCATTATTTTTTACCCCCTATTCCTTTATCAAACGATTGTCTTTTTTTAAAAAACTGTTTAAATATATCTTCATTAAATAATTTAATGTTTTTAACTGTTCTAAAATTTTTTCGCTTATTTTGGAAGTGATAGATCAATGGATCAATGGCGTTTAGTAGATGCTGGTATGTTGCCTGGTTTGACCACTCAAACAATTTATCATGCGGTTGCGTTGGCTAGAAGTGAAGGGATTGTTCCTGATACGTTGATTTTGTGTTATCCGGAAAATCCTTTCATATGCGTTGGTTATCATCAGGTTATCAATTTAGAGGTTGATGTTAAATTTTGTAATTCTCACGATATTCCTATCGTTCGTAGGTGTATTGGGGGAGGAACCGTTCTTTTGGATAAAAACCAGCTTTTTTACCAGGTCATAGTGGATAGAGATAATCCTAAAATCCCTCTAAGTATAAGGGGTTTATTTGAAACTTTGTTAAGGCCTGTTGTTTATGCTTTCAAAAATCTTGGAATACCCGTAGAGTACAAGCCTATTAACGATATTGAGGTTAACGGTAAGAAGATTAGTGGTAATGGTGCTGGTCTTGTAGAGAAAGCTAACGTTTTAACCGGTAATATGATCTTTGACTTTGACTATGATACCATGGTCTCTTGTTTTAACGTCCCTTCTGAGAAATTTAAAGACAAGATAGCTACGTCTTTGAGAGAGCGAGTTACGACAATTAAACGAGAGCTTGGAGATAAAACTCCCAGTATGGAAGTAGCAAAAAAAGAACTTATTTCTTGTTTTAAAAAATTTTTAGATATCCAGTTTGTATCTTCCAAGTTGACTAGAAGGGAGGAAGAACTGATTAAAGAGTTAAATGAGCAATATAAGTCTAATGAGTGGCTTTTCATTCATGAATATCGTAAACCTGACCTTGCTTCTCCCACAAAAACATTAAAGATATCCGCTAGGTCAAGAATTGTAGAGACTGCTTTTAAGGCTCCAGGAGGATTAATTCGAGCTACTTTAGAGATCGATGATAAGGATAAAATCGCCGACGTCCTCCTTTCGGGTGATTTTTGGATGTACCCAAAGGAGGCATTAAAAGAACTTGAAAACACCTTAATAGGTTGTAATATAAACGAAAAAGAAATTTTAACCACTATTCACGATTTTTATAAAGCAACAAACATTAAAACCCCTGGCATGCAACCGGAACATTTCGCAAAAACGATCCTTTTAATAAAAAATGCAAAAACATAGCCCATAAACGCTTATCCTTACATAGCCGAATAATCGCTGATTTTCTATAAGATAACGCAGAAATATTTTTAGCAGATTAAACCCTAATATTAATGAAAACAACCAAAATAGCATAGAAGCCTATAAATCCTTTAAAATTTAACTCCCCTAAACCAATATTACGGAAGGTCAATATTACTAAATACAGGCTTTTTATCTTTTTTAGCTCTACTAAATAGGGAGAAATGTTTAGAATGAACATTAATGAAAGTTTTTCCGAAAATATTTCTGATGATTTTATCGATGAAAAAAAATCGAAAAGTAAAAAGGCTGTAATAACCAAAGAAATAATTGAAGAACGCCTCCGAGTAATTGGTATAACCCGCTATATTTTTATAGCATATACCTTTACAGATTCAGAACACGCTGAAGTTTCAGTTGTTAGAAGCTGGCGTGGTTTAACAAAAAAAGGATTAAACCGCATGATTAACGTCCTTTTAGAATTCGGGCACCTTTTAAAAATGATCGCTTTTGATCCAGCAGCAGCAAAAGAAGTTTGCTCCTTCCCCATACTTGAATTAGGAAAGTTAGGTAAAGAAGAAATATCCCTTTACGAAACAAAGTTTTCTAACGCTCTCCTCGTGTGTTTGTATTATTCCGATATGGAGCTTGCTTTGGGGGAGGTTCCTGTAACACAAGTACTATACCGTTTTGGACTAAAAAAACCGATAATTTTTAGCGTTACTTCAGACGTTTCAACAAGCCTTGTTATAGGCGTTTTAGGCGATGTACCCCAAGGCGATAAGCTGATAAAACTTAAGGAGGTCCTTCAGAATTTTATGTTAGCCTTTGAAAGTTGCTTAATACCTCGTCATAATATGAAAATCACCCATATCCTGGACTTAGGACTTGAATGATCTTAATCCCCCTTGTTGGTCTTTGGAGTGAGTTATTTTGGTAAATATCGGCTTGCTAGGTTATCAAAATGTTGGAAAAACAAGCCTATTTACCCTATTTAAAGAGACAAAAGGCGTAAAAGTTTTAACCGGCCAGTTTGGCTCATCTAAAGAAGGCCACACGATCACCATGGATTTCATAAGGTTCACACACAAAGGAAAAATGCATTCACTTTTCGGAACAGGGGGGCATGAATGGCGTCTCACAACGTATCATCGGAACTATGTTTTGAAAAATGCCGACAATTTCGTTTGCATGTTTGATTTGTCGGTCCCTTTAGAGCTCCAACTTGAATTTTTTAAAAAACTAGAGATTTTAGCGAATCCTAAAGGGAAGCTCGTTATCGCCCTTAACAAGTTCGACTTAGTTGAGGAAGAAAGCGTTGTTGAAAGTTTTAAAAAAGCCATAGAGGAGTCAAGGTTCATAAGCACGATAAAAACTGTCGAAATTTTACCCACAGTAGCAGTTCCAAAAAATGGGTATAAAAAATTAAACGAAAACGCTGTAAAAGCCGTCCTCCTTCTATGTGTCTAAAAAGTTAAAACTAAGAGCCTATAAAGGGGTATAAAAGCAGATCTGAGGGAGGAAAAATTATTACCCCCCAACTATAAAATTAAAAACAATATACTCATTAAATCAAACTATAATAACTAAAATGCAAGAGTAGAAACAAAATGTTTCAAAACGATAAAAAGTTTCGTAAAAAGGTTTATTTTTATCCATGGGCCATAGCCAAAATAATCCGTCATGCTAGTAGGTTTCCTCACCGTGAAATAGCAGGTTTTCTCATCGGAAGTGTTTCCAAAGAGGGAGAACTATACATTTTTGATGCGATGAGCGGGAAACATCAAGGTACGAGCACCTCTGTAATATTAAACGAAAGTATAATGGCGCAAATAGCAGAAGATTTAGAAAAATATGGGGAAAAATTAACCATTGTAGGATGGTACCACAGCCACCCTAGGCTAGGAGCCCATTTTATGTCAAGTATTGATGTTCAAACCCAAAAGGTTTATCAATCTTATTTTCCAAAAGCTGTAGCCCTTGTAATCGATCCCGTTCCCTTTAACCGTTCTGGAAGCTGGGAAGATCTCGATATACATCTCTACCATGTAGTTGAAGACGCTTATAAAGAAGACCAGGTAGTTTATATTACCGACATAGAGAAAGTTATTCCTCAACTTGTCCACGCTTTAAACCTTGAATTTATTCTGTCTAAACCTTCCCTGGAAAAAGAAGTATCACTAGAAGAGTTCTACTATCCTCTTGAAGTTGAACAAGAAGAAATGTATTATTTCTCAGATCTAGTAAACTACTTTTTTGCTTCTGTTTTAACAATTATTTCTTTAATCCTGATAATCTATACAAGCACATGAAAGTTAATCCCCTAAAAAAAGAAAAGGAAACGATAACAATGGTTCAGGAAACCGATAAAAAGTCTTCTAAAAAAGAGAAAACAGGGCCAATTCTACCCTTATTTTCTTCCATAAATTTTACTATATCTCCGAGAGACTTAAAACATCTTATCAAAAAATTAAGCAGTTTAGGCTTTGAACAAAATGCTTATGAAGAAGATGGGAAAAGAATAGTTTTAACTCCGAAAGATTATAGCACTTTTAAGCTCTTTGATGCAAAAGTTTTAGTAAAGTTTCCCAAACTATTTGATCCCTTAAACTTTTTAGTAACGTGTTGTTCTGGGCAACTCAAAGTAAAAGAAACCACGGAAGTGTTAAATGCAAATTATTATGGGTCAGTAAATGGTTTTGATGCAAGGAGAATGCTAAGCCTCTCAAACCTTCTTGAATTCACAGAATGGCCAAAAGAGCTAGAAAAATGGATCAAAAGCCCACTAATTTTCTCCGTTTTTTTGTGTAAAAACAAAAAGACTGTTAACCAAGTCATAGAAGAAAATTTCCCAGACCAGGAAGTACAATGGATTGCAGATAAAGACTCTTCTACGAAAATAGCTTTTTTAGGACAAAGTCCTGGCAAACATGTTTCAGGTTACGTTCAAACAAACATAGGCGATGTCTTATATTTTGGTCCTGATTGGCAATTAACCGAAGCAACCATGCCCGATTCCATTGTCGTTTTCATAGTAGATAAAGAACTATATACTGATGCTAAAGGGGATTTAGAAGAGTTTGGTCAGTTCGATTTTGTCAATATAGGTTCCTCGGTAAAACTCTCCTCTCTTCGCGTTTTAGAAATCATAGAAAAACTTTTACCATGTATAGTTCTTTTTAACAATCTCCTCAAATATAAAGAAGAGATAATTAACATTCTTGCTGAAACTCCTCAATTATACGGGGAGGATTATCGTGGCTATCTTGAAGCTCTGATAGCAGTTGATGAAAAACTTTTCACCCTTGACGAACTCTTTCATAACGCCAAAAATGTAGTAAAAACCACAATATCTACCCTAGAAATAAACAGTGTTGTTGATTATTTCAATTCAAACACAGAGGAAGGTCGATGGTTAAATGATACCATGAACGTCCTAACTGAAAAAGGTTATTTAGGTCTTCTATCCCTCATAGAAGATCTTGTCGATAGCCTAAATAAAGCCAAAGACCTCATACAGAGGAAAATAAATATAGTTAACCTTCAACTATCTCTAAGACGAGAAAAAATAGAGATCACAGAAAACCGCATTCTACGCGGTATATCCATCATATTTTTAGGAGCAGCAGTAGCCGAAATATTTTCCCAAATCCTCCCCTCCTTCTTTTCAAATTTCTGGTTTATTCTATCTGTGAGCTTAGTAGAAGGATTGGGGATCGGTTTACTTCTCTTATGCGGCTTTGAAATAATGTCTGAAAAATCAAAAGCTGTAGGAGGTAAAAGAAAAATAAGCCAACAACTCATAATCCTTACAAGCCTCTCTGCACTAATGGTCATAGTCCCAATAATCTATATCTTTAGGCGACTCTAAAAAATATTCTAGGCAGCCAACTCTACCATTACCTCCTCAACCTCCCCCTCCTCACCAAGCTTAAAAGCAAACAACTTCAAAGCTTCCTTAGGCTTGTTCTCTGCAATCAACCAAATAACTGGCCAAAGCTTCATCCCTTCCCTATCAGAAGAGGATGGATATGGTGGCGCTGGGTGTGCATGAAAAATTCCAACAATCTCTAATCCCTCCCTCTCCCCTTCTACCAAAACTTGGTAAACGAAACTTGGATCCAAAGCAAAGGATGTGGAAGAATCATTAATATTATCCGCTACTCTAACTTTTTTCACAACGGCTTTTTCTCCATGGTAAACCCCCAGTAAAAGGGCGCAAGCTTCAACAGGATACCTATCCGCTGTTTCTTCGACTAATTTTTGCGCCTGATTTTCTGTAATAGAAATTGTTTTAACTACTTTTTTATTGATCTTTGATCCTCTCCATAGTGTTAAGTGTTATAATCTTCTAAATGATAATAACTAAAAACACCATTAAACATTCTGTTAAACTAATTTTTATTTGGCGGCGATGTTTTGAACGATTCTTTTAAAAAGAAGCTAGGTTTTATCGTTAATCCTATTGCGGGTATTGGCGGAAAATATGGTTTAAAAGGAAGCGATAATCCTCAAGAAGTAAAGGAATTGTTGTCCTCTGGTGCCGAGTTAGTTGCCCCAGTTAGAGGTTTAAGAGCCTTAAAAGTGCTTTCTCCTATAAAAAATCGGTTAGGAATTTTTACTTATCCCAAAGAAATGGGAGAAGATGAAGTTTATGAAGCCGGACTAAAAGAAATCTCTCACGTCATAGGGAAGATAAAACAAGGTTGTACTACTTCTGAGGATACAAAAAGAGCTGTTTCAAATTTTACGGATCATGATGTTGATCTCATCGTTTTTGTGGGAGGAGACGGTACTGCAAGGGATGTTTTAGACATTGTTGATAAAAATGTTCCAATTCTTGGAATTCCTGCTGGAGTAAAAATGTATAGCGGTGTTTTTGCAACAAATCCCGAAGTAGCAGGATATATCATCATGAGATACTTCTGGGAAGAACTATCACTAATTTGTGCAGAAGTCATCGATATTGACGAAGCCGCTATGAAACAAGATCAGTTTAATTTGGCCCTTTACGGTTATGCTCTAACCCCAAGTATCTCACAAGGTTTACATGGAAGCAAATCTCCATCCCCCCTAACAATGGACGAAGCAGAAGCCCAAAAATCCATATCCAAACGAATTATAGAAGAAATGCAACCGGATACCATCTACATTCTTGGTCCTGGAACAACTATTCAAGCAATATCCCAAGATTTAGGCTTAAAAAAAACACTTTTCGGCGTCGACATGATCAAAAATGGAAAAATGATAGCAGAAGATGTGGATGAAAAACAAATATTAGAAAAAATACGCGGAAAAGAAGCAAAAATAATCTTGAGCCCTATAGGCACCCAAGGCTTCTTACTAGGTCGAGGCAACCAACAAATCAGCCCAAAAGTGCTAAAAGAAGTGGGCTTTGAAAACCTCATAGTCATAGCAACACCCGAAAAACTCACAACTTTCGAATTTCTCCACATAGATACCGGCGATAAAGAGCTAGATACCGAACTCGGAGGGAGATGGATAAGAATAATCACAAGCTATCACGAAGAAAGAGTAGTGAAAATCTTACCTTCAATAGAAGCAACAAAATAAGAAAGGTTTCTAAAATATGAGTAAAAAAGTGGATGTTGAGAACTTAGCAAAAAAAGCGATTAAAGACAAAAACCTGCTTTCTGAATTATTACAAGGAATTTTATCAAAGAAGGATGAAAAACGGGAACCTAGTTTCAAAGCCTTACTGCAAATAAGCGAGGAACATCCTGAGCTGATATATTCTGAATGGGATTATTTCGCAGAATTACTAACTAGCGATAACTCATTCCATAAATATATGGCCATCTACCTCATAGCAAGCCTTACACGAGTTGATAAAGAAAACAAGTTTGAGAAAATATTTGACAAATATTACGATCTACTTGATTATAAGAGTGTGATTCCACCCAGTCACACTGCAAAAAACTCAGGAAAGATCGCAAAGGCAAAACCAAATCTACAAACCAAAATAACGAACAAGTTATTAAGCATAGATGAAACCCATCACAAGCCAGAACGCAAAGACCTAATAAAAGGCTATGCCATAGAAGCATTTAATGAATACTTTGAAGAAGCTGAGAACAAGAAGGAAATACTAGAATTTGTGAAGAAACAATTAAAGAGCAAGAGTCCCACCACTATAAAGAAAGCAAAAGAATTCCTAAAAAAGTGGGAAAAATAAAATTATAACTGATTTGAAAAAATTTATTCTTCATCCTTTTCCATCTTTTTTAGCATTTTCCAGCTTAATATGGGGTTTCTCGCAGCTTTCACTTCATCAACCCTCCCAACTGATGTGTTATAAGGCGCTTTCAAAACAACTTCAGGACTTTCTTCAGCCTCTCTAACAATCTCCCTCATTATCTCAGCATACATATCAAGATCATCCTTTGTTACTGATTCCGTAGGCTCTATCATCAAGGCTTCACTAACAATTAAGGGAAAAAGCACCGTAGGAGCATGAACTCCAAAATCAAGAAGCCTTTTCGCAATCTCCAAAACCCCTATCCCTGTCTTTAACTTCAAAGGCTTTGCACTAACTACAAACTCATGTTTTCTAGGCTTCCTTGGAGCATGATCTATCATCAATCCCTCAATTTTTTCAATCTTCCTAAGCAAATAGTTAGCATTTAAAACTGAGATATTCGCGCACTCTTTAAGCCCCTCTGACCCAAGCATCCTTATATAAACATAAGCCCTCAAAAGAACCCCGAAATTACCATGATAACCCCTAATTTTTCCTATAGAATAAGGGGTCTTCTCCTTAGAAAAATAGTAAAAGTCCTGAGCTTCATCATACTCAATAAGAGGAAAAGGCAAAAATTTTTCAAGATGCTCTTTAACCCCCACAGGCCCAGCTCCAGGACCTCCTCCTCCATGGGGAGTTCCAAAAGTCTTGTGTAAATTAAAATGAACAACATCAAACCCCATATCTCCAGGCCTAACATGACCTAAAATAGCGTTTAAATTAGCCCCATCATAGTAAAGAAGACCTCCAACTTCATGCACCATGTCAGCAATTTCAACTATGTCCTCCTCAAAAAGCCCTAAAGTGTTGGGATTTGTAAGCATTAAACCCCCAGTACGTTCTGAAACAACCTCCTTTAACGCTTCAAGATCTACCATTCCTTCCTTACTTGAAGGCACTACCACGACCTTAAATCCGCCCATAGCAGCGCTTGCTGGATTAGTTCCATGAGCACTGTCTGGCAAAATCATCTCAGTACGTTTTTCAAGTTCCCCATTAAGCTGGTGAAAAGCCCTGATGATGAGAACACCTGTCAGTTCTCCGTGAGCCCCTGCAGCAAGTTGGAGAGAAAAACGATGCATACCCCCTATCTCACAAAGAAACTTTTCAAACTTGAACATGATTTCTAAAGCGCCCTGAACTGTTTCCTCATGCTGCTCTGGATGAACTTTAATCGCTTTATCCAAAGAAGCAACTTCATCACAAACCTTAGGATTATACTTCATAGTACAACTGCCCAAAGGATACATGCCCGAATCAACGCCAAAATTCATCTGGCTAAGCCTAGTATAATGCCTTACTAACTCCGTTTCAGAAATCGAAGGTAAGGAAAGATTTCGTCGTCGCAATTTTTCAGGAATCTTTAAAACAACATCCCCCACTTTCATTTTTACCATTTCATCAATCTCAGGAAGGGAAAAACCCTTGCTTTCCGGGCGTTCTAACTCAAATATTAAAGGTTCATCCCACCTAGCCTGCCTAAAATTCCCCATTCTCATAACATATCCCACCTAAACCTTTTAACTCGCCGATTTTTCCTTCTTAACAACTTTTTCTAAACTGTCAATTAACTGGTCAATATCCTCCCTTGAATGCATCTCGGTTGCAGAATAGACCGCGGCATCCCCTAATTCTGGGAAATATTCTGTAATTATTTTACCTCCGTGAACACCCAGCTTTAAAAGCTCTTTATGAATATCCTTCATCAGCACGTTTGGAATGTCACATTTTACTACAAACTCTCTAAAATGAACTCCCTCAAAAATAGGAGCTTTAAAGCCTTCAATTTCATCTATTCTCTCCATAGCGTAATGGGCATTACTCATACATATCTCTCCCCATCTTTTCAACCCTTCAGGACCTAAAAGCGCTATATGAACCGTGGCAGCAAGAGCGCATAAAGCCTCATTAGAACAAATGTTTGAAGTAGCTTTTTCACGCCTAATATGCTGTTCTCTTGTCTGTAAAGTTAAACAAAAGGCTTTTTCTTCTCTATCTTTTACTGTAGTCCACCCTGCAATCCTTCCAGGCATACTCCTCACGGTTTTCGGATCATATTTACAAGCAAAAATTCCTAAAAGTGGACCGCCAAAACTAGCAGGATTACCAAAAGGTTGCCCTTCTCCTACAACAATATCAGCTCCATAATCCCCAGGAGCCCTCAATAATCCAAGAGATGTAACGTCTACACCCACTATAAAAAGAGCCCCTTTTTCATGCCCTAACTTCCCAATTTCTTCAACCTCTTCTTCGATAACGCCAAAAAAATTAGGTTGCTCAACGTATACAGCTGCAACATCTTCTCCCAAAAGTTCCTCAAGTTTTTCAACATCCAAAGCACCCTTTAACCGATTATATGGAACCGTTTGTATTTGTAAACCAACACCAGAAACGTAGTTTAAAAGGGTTGAAAGCCGATCAGGATGTATCGCTTGGGGAACCAATATCCTCCGACGTTTGGTGAGACGAGCTGCCATTAAAGCCGCCTCACCAAGGCTTGAAGCCCAATCATACATACTCGCATTAGCCACATCCATCCCAGTCAATTCACATATAAGACTCTGATATTCCCAAAGCCCTTGAAGCATACCCTGACTAATCTCAGCTTGATAACTTGTATAGCTCGTTAAAAATTCAGACCTTTCAACAACATTTGAAACTGCTGAAGGAAGATGATGAGGCCATACACCACTCCCGAGAAAAATCGGAATATCTTCAAACGTCAAGTTTTTTGATAAAATTTTTTTAATTTCTTTCAACGCTTCCTGTTCACAAACAGGAGGTGGAAGATCCAAACTTCTCTCTAGTTTAACCTCTTGAGGTATATCAGTGAAAAGTTCTTCCACATCCTTAATACCCAAAACTTTAAGCATCTCTTCTTTAATTTCGGGTATAATGTTTGGGATCCAGTTTCTATTCAAAAATTAACCTCCTTCTTACCTAGTTTGAAAGTCCTAAAAGAAACAAGTTTTATAATGGGATTAACTCGACGTTCTTATCATGTTAAAAACCTTTTCAAAAATATTTTTCAACATTTTTATTAAAACATATTTACTTGAACTTAAGGTTAAACGGAGAGCTAATAGTGGTTTCACATAAAGCTGATTCTTCTGATGTAAAGTTTTATCCTTTAAGCCTGGAAAGATGGGATGATCTAGAGGAGTTGTTTGGTGAACGGGGAGCATGTGGAGGCTGTTGGTGTATGTGGTGGAAACTCACAACATCTGAATTTGAAAAACAAAAAGGTGAGGATAATAAGAAAGCTTTCGAAAGAATAGTTAAATCAGGTAAAATTCCCGGTATTATAGCTTATTTAAAAGAACACCCCATCGCTTGGTGCGCAGTAGGTCCGAGAGAATCCTATCCCCGTTTACAACGTTCTCGAATCCTAAAACCTATTGACGATGAACCGGTTTGGTCCATTGTCTGCCTTTTCGTGGCAAAACCTTACAGAAACAAAGGAATTAGCGTAAAACTGTTAAAAGCTGCCATTGATCATGTTAGTAAGCAAAAAGGCAAGATTGTCGAAGGATATCCTGTGGAGCCTAAAAAAGAGAGAATTCCCGATGCTTTTGCTTATACTGGTTTAGCATCAGCTTTTCGAAAAGCGGGATTTATTGAAGTAATTCGCCGTTCGGAAACTAGACCAATAATGAGATATATAATTGAATAAAAGGTTTTTTCAGACTTCTTATAAATTTAAAAAGAAAAAAACTCTATTATATATATCATTTATACTTCCTTTTCAAGAGTTTTTATGTATTCATTATAGGCATCAGAATCCATGAGTTCTTCCATCTCTTCCTCTAAATTAAGCGGTTTTACTCTAATCATCCAACCTTTGCCATAGGGATCATCATTAACAAGTTCTGGCATTTCTTCTAACTCTTTGTTAACATCAATCACCGTCCCTGAAACTACCATAATAAGATCTTCGGTTGCTTTAACACTTTCAATAACTCCAAAACTTTCACCTACATTAAATTCACTCTTCATCTCCGGTAATTCCACGTAAACTATGGAGCCAAGCTGTTTTTGTGCAAAATCCGTAACCCCTATGGTGACACTATTATCCGCTTCTATGCGCGCATATTCATGAGTTTTGGAGTACTTACATTTTTTAGGCAAATCATATTGCGAGCTCATAAAAAAACCCCAAGACCACAACAAAAAGTCAACGCTAAAAATATCTAAAAGTTTTTGGTTTTATCTCAGAAAGATGAACTCTTCTTTCCCATACTTTTCTTCCAATAACTTTTTTGCGGTCTCCATCTCGCTACGGATTAGTTTGCCGGGTTCAAGGTTGATCTTCAAAGTTTCCTCTATACCCTCACATAACATTTTCTTGACAAGATCCAAGCTTAAACCTTGTCCTTCTGCCCCCTTTTCTCTCGTCAGGGTAGTAACCGGTGTTCTAAGACCCCGAAGAGCTGCTAGCATGTCCAAATTTGTATCAACCATAAGCGTACCATGATGTAGAACATAACCTTTTTGCCTAGCTTGGGCATTCCCACTCACCTTCTTATCTCCGATAATAATATCGTTTATCGGCTTAAATCTCGCCTTAAACCCTATCTTTTTAAGCCCCGAAATAACTCCCGAACAAAATTTTTCATAAGATTTTAAAACATCAACTGGAATGAGACCAGAATTCCTTGGAATACTAAAGGCAAAATTTAAGTTTCCAAGATCTTGATAAACCGCGCCTCCCCCAGAAAAACGCCTAACAACAGCAACCCCCAACTTTTTTACAAAAGGTATGTTAACAACATCCCTAATACTCTGAAAATAACCTATAACCACGGTGTTTTCATTCCGCCAAAAACGAAAGGTAGGCGACACATTACCCTCCCCTACATGCAAACTGATAGCCTCCTCAACTGCCATGTTCAACCAAGGGTCCTCTGGAAATTCTAAGTCAAGCAACCGCCATCTTTTAAAATCTTCCTGCAAAATCGGTAACCCCACAGTAGAAATAAAAGTAAAAAGACCACAATTCTTTGGAGTAAAACCTTTTAAAAGAATTCTTAATCGCATTTATAATTTCTTAATACCCCTCTTATCTACCTTTAAAAGGATAAAAAAAGCAATAAATAAAGGCAGTAATTTATTTGATATTCTATTATGAGGGGATTATTGCCGGTTCTATGCGTTTAAGGGTTTTTACTTCACCATTTGAATGAAATGTCTCATGTTTTACGTATTTTTCCAAAGCGTAACAGGATTCTTCGTTGCCGTGTATAAATAAATAGTTTTTAGCGTCAAGTAAAAGCAAATATTCTTGAAGCCCCAGACGGGGGGAGTGCCCTGAAAAGTGAAATCTCTTAACCTTTGACTTAATTTCTACACCATGTCCGTTTCCAAAACCATTCGTCGCCATTATTTGTCGTCTTCCATCCATAATTTCCCTACCTAAAGTCCCCTCTACCTGAAAACCCACTACTGCTAGTAAGTTTTTAGGATCAGTACAGGCATACCTGAAATAGGAGTGAACAGGTCCTCCCTCCATCATCCCGGAAGTAGTTATTACCACACAAGGATCAGGTTTTTCAGATATCTCTCTCCTAAAAGCCTCTTTACGCTTGATCCTTTCATCTATTTCTCGAAGATATTCCATATCAAAAGGAGAACTTAAACCTTGGTCCTTAAACCATGAAAGAAACCTTGGTGAAATCCATTTTTCATCTAAATAATTCAAATATATTTCGTTTACGTGTCTTATCATTCCATCAAGATAAACTTGTGAATCAAGGCCTTTGATATCAACCCCTCGCGCGACTGTCATTGCAATTTCTTGAGAACGTCCCACAGCAAAAGAAGGAACAATAACTTTTCCTCCTCTCTCTAAAACTTCTGTAATATCTCTTCCAAAATCTTCCTCCACAACCTTTCTTGAGGGGAAGTCCCGGCTTCCATTAGTGCTTTCCGAAATCACGATGTCAATATCCTCTTCATCAGGAAACTTAGCCCCATCATGGAAAGGCGTCTTAGTCGTGTTAATATCTCCTGTATACCAGATAAGAACCCCATCCCAATCAAGGAGAACGCTCGAGCTACCTAAAATATGCCCTGCGTCATAAAACTCTGCAGTCACACCATCACATACACGGAACTTTTCCCTATAATCATGCAAGCTCGTAGAGAATAAAGCAGTCTCTAAAAAACTGGTTAAATAATGTTCTTCCTTCTCGATCTTAAGATGATCAAGCCAAAGAATATGGGATATATCTCGTGTAGGCGGCGTAGTATGTACTACACCATTGTAACCTTCTTGGAAAAGGCGGGGAGTATAACCTGTATGATCTAGATGCGCATGACTTAAAATAACAGAGTCAATACCTTCCTCCCTTACTACTTCCTCTATTCCTAAAGGAGGTAATGATCTCTCCTTTGGAACAATTTTAACGCCGCAATCAAGAAGAACACGACGATCTCCATCATCTATAAGCACGCAACTTCTACCAACTTCTCCCGCAGCTCCGAAAGCAGTTATCTTAAACATATCTTTTCCCTCTTTCTGTTCTCTTTGTAAAAACTGTCAGTTTCCATATCTCCTAACAAAATGTCATTAATCCCTCAAAATTTCGGTATATGTCTATAATTGGTCAATGTTATTAATTGCGATTTTCCCCCCAAGAATCGCAAAAAATCAATTTTAAAATCCTCTTCGAAACTTAAAAATCTTTTTATTAGCACGTAATTAGCTGGAAAATTTGAAAAAATCAAGTTGGAATCTCCTTAGGCCAATAGGTAAAGGGTAGTTTTCCATGGTATTCATCAAGGCTTTTAAAGCTAAATCCTGTTTCTTTTACTCGTTTTAAAGCACGAACAATGGCTTTAGCCATTTGCAGGTTAGTTATTACAGGAACACCCATGTCTGCTGCCTTTCTCCTTATAATATATTCATCGCTTTTCATGGCTAAATATTTATCAAGGCTTAAAGCTTGAGGAATATTTACGATTATGCCCACATCCCTCTTATTTAACAGATCTGTTATGTTAGGTTTTCTCTCAGGTTCCCCAATCTTATACACTATTTCCACATTTTCTATGTTTGCTGTTTTTAAAGCTTCAGCCGTATGTTCGGTTGCCAGTATCCTGAATCCAAGCTCAGAAAAATCTTGGACAATAGGGATAATCTCTTCTTTTAACTTAGCACCACCTACAGTTATAAGTATGCTTTTTTTAGGGTTTGATATATCAAATTCAGCCCCTGTTAATGCTTTCAACAACGCTTCTTCAAAAGTCTCTCCAAAACATGCAACTTCCCCTGTTGAGCGCATAGTAACCCCTAAAACAGGGTCAGCTCCCTCAAGCCTCAAAAATGAAAATTGCGGGCTTTTTACAGCATAATGCTCTATTTTAGGCGTTTCCAAAACTCCAATATCCCTCAACCTTTTCCCTAACATAACACTTGCAGCAATCTCCATCAAATTAACACCCGTAGCCTTACTCGAATAAGGCATAGACCTACTCGCCCGCAAATTACACTCGATAACAAAAAGCTTCCCATCACGCAACAAATACTGGATATTAAAAGGCCCCCTAATCATCAAAGCCCGTGCAATCTTCCCAGTAATATTAACAATCTCTTCCTTAATCTCGTGAGGAACCGATATTGGAGGTATGACCATCGTAGCATCCCCAGAATGAACTCCCCCTTCCTCTATATGCTCAATTATAGTCCCTATAAGAACATCTTCACCATCTGCAACCCCATCAACTTCAACCTCCTTAGCATCCTCAATAAACTTACTTATAACAACCGGATGTTCTGGCGAAACACTCGTTGCAATAGTCAAAAACGATTTCAACTCCCTCCTATTACGTGCCACTCTCATAGCATCCCCGCTCAAAACATAAGAAGGCCTAACGAGGACAGGATAATCAACGTTACGCGCAAACTCCTCAGCCCCCTCCAAACTTGAAACCCTCGCCCAAGGAGGCTGATCAATACCTAACTCCTCTAAAAGCGAACTAAACTTCGCCCGATCCTCCGCCCGATCAATATCTTTTGCAGAAGTCCCGAGAATCTTCACCCCCAAATCTGCAAGTTTAGGCGCTAAAGTGTTAGGAATTTGTCCTCCAACACTAACCACAATCCCCATAGGATGAACCTTATCACAAATATCCAAAACCCTTTCCAAAGACAACTCTTCAAAAATCAAATTATCCGCCATATCAAAATCCGTACTAACCGTTTCAGGATTAAGATTAACAACAATAACCTCATCAACACCCTGAGACTTCAAAGCCCAAACAGTATTCATAGCACACCAATCAAACTCAACACTTGACCCAATCCTATAAGTTCCGCTCCCCAAAACAATCACACGCTTCTTACATTTCCCCCCCTCCTCATCTTCTCTATCCTCAGTAAAAATTATATCATCTTCTACCCCCCCATAAGTAAGGTAACAATAATTGGTTCTGGCAGGCCATTCCGCTGCTAAAGTATCAATCTGATTAATCACGGGAACAATTCCAAACCTTTTCCGTAACTCCCGCACCTCAAGAGGACTTATACCCCAAATAATCCCTATCTGCTTATCAGAAAACCCTAACCTTTTAGCCTCCCTCAAAACTCTCTGAATTTCATCCTCTTCCAAATTTTCAGGCTGCATCCTACTAAGCAACTCTTCCATCATCACAACATTTTGAATCTTATACAAAAACCACCTATCAATACCCGACAAAGAATGAATTTTATTAACACTAACACCCATCTTTAAAGCTTTAACAATCACAAAAATACGTTGATCCGTTGGGTTCTCAACATTGTGCTCTACTCTCTCCACCTCTCCATCCAAAACCATTTCATACCTATTACCAACAACCCCTATTTTACCAATATTAAGCATCCTAATAGCCTTTTGCAGAGCCTCCTCAAAACACCTCCCAATACCCATAACCTCCCCAACACTCTTCATTTGAGGACCAATCCTATGCTTAACAAAATCAAACTTCTCTAAATCCCAACGAGGAATCTTAACAACAACATAATCAAGAGCAGGCTCAAAATTAGCAGTCGTAATACCTGTAACCTTATTCCTTAACTCAGGCAACGTATAACCCAAGGCCAGCTTTACAGCAATATACGCCAAAGGATAACCCGTAGCCTTAGAAGCCAAAGCAGAAGAACGAGAAAGTCGGGGATTAACCTCAATAACCCTAAAATCATCCCCAGAAGGACTCAAAGCAAACTGAATGTTACACTCCCCAATAATCCCCAACTGGTGAATAATCCTAATAGAAGCATTCCTCAACAAATTATATTCATGATTATTAAGGGTCTGAGAAGGCGCAATAACAATACTTTCCCCCGTATGAACCCCCATAGGATCAAAATTCTCCATATTACAACAAATAACACAATTATCTGTTCCATCCCTCACAACTTCATACTCAACCTCTTTCCATCCGTTTAGGTATTCTTCTACTAGCACTTGTCCGATCATGCTGGCAGCGATTCCTTTGCGTAAGATTTCTTCTAATTCGAATTCGTTATATGCGACGCCAGAGCCTTTACCTCCTAAAGCGTAGGCGATTCTGAGCATTAGGGGGTATCCTAGTTTTTTCGCGATTTCTTTTGCTTCCTCGATACTTGTAACCGCTGCACTTTTCGGAATAGGTATATTCGCTATTTTCATAGCCTCGGCGAACAAACCTCGGTCTTCAGCAGTTTTAATAGCTTTAATAGAAGTTCCAAGAACCTTAACTCCGTACCGGTCAAAAACCTCCATATTGTGAAGCATAACCCCGCAGTTTAATGCTGTTTGACCGCCGAAGCCTAAAAGAATACCGTCAGGTTTTTCCCTCTCAATAACCTTCTCAACGAAATAAGGGCGAACGGGTAAAAGATAAACCTTATCCGCAAAACGAGGATCAGTTTGAATAGTAGCGATATTGGGATTCACTAAAATAGTCTTAATCCCTTCCTCCCTCAAGGCTTTTAACGCTTGAGAACCTGAATAATCAAACTCTCCCGCTTCTCCGATTTTGAGACCGCCACTTCCCAGCACCAAGACTTTCTTAATTGACTTATCCAACGGACACATTTAACGCTAACCCTCACAAATTTATGCAATATAAAAATAAAAAACTGTCTATTCCCCGTGTTTATTATTCTTCATCTTATTTATTTTTTTAAATAGTTAATAATAAATCATAACATTATCAATATAATAATGAAGTAAAAATGGAGAGTCAGTAAAAGATGACGGAAAAAATAGGAGAAGTAATTGACGAAGTTCTAAAACTGAAAAAATATATCTGCCGGCACAAAGGTGACATTGACTTTCCTTGCATTTTTTGCGAGGATTGCCCGGAAGGTATGAACGTACCTCAAGTTTTTGAGTTTGAGACCGGGATAGGGAAAAAAACCATAAACTCCTCAATATTATCAATAAGAATACCTTTACAAGATGAGGTAGAGCGTTTCCTCTTAAGGAGATTAATGTCGGATGTGGGAGGTCGTCACAAACTAATAATGAAGGAGCCAGAAGACGATTACGAAATCAGTTTCTTCATAAGTGATGATATTGTAAGATACGAGGAAGAAAGGGAACGCATAAAAAATTTCATCCTAAACTTTCCAGACTATCTAAGGATGCAAATAACCCATGGAAAAAGCTCTCTCAACAAATGGATCCGACAAGTAAGCAACGAAATCTACAGCAAAATAACTGGAACGCCCCTCGCAGCAATATAAAATAGCAATAATCCTAGAAATATCGAAACAAGAGCATAAACACGAGAAAAAGGGAAGTGAATAAAAACAAAAAATAGGGAGAATGCGCGTCGGACGCGCATAAATTTCTTATTGCGTCTTAAAAAAAACGCAATGGATTAACCAAGCAGGCTTGTCAAAAGCTTATAGGCGCCAAACGCAATAGCTTCGGGGCGCGGAGGACAACCTGGAACGTAAGCGTTTACTGGTATTTCTTTGTCAACACCGCCGAGGATTTGGGGGCAATCTTTGTAGACACCGCCGTCCAAGGCACAGCCTCCGCAAGCGATTACGAACTTGGGGTCAGGGATTTGTTCCCATACCCTTCTTAAAACCCCTTTCATTGGGAGGGTGACTGGCCCTGAAACGATCAATACGTCTGAGTGTCTTGGGGTTCCGTGTAATATGATTCCAAACCTTTCAATGTCATATCTTGGTGTTAGAAGAGAAAGAATTTCGATATCGCAACCGTTACATCCTCCACTGCCAATATGCGCAAGCCAAGGGCTGCCGACTCTTGATTTTAAAACTATTCCCATTTTAACTAGCCTCCAATAGTATTATAGTAAATTTTTCTCTTATTCTTCTCCTTTCTTCTTTCTGGGTCTTTCTCCTTCGTGTAGTAGTATGTGCATGTTGTCCATCGTTACATCTGCTAAAAGCCAGTTGTCGCTGAGGGTTATAGCGTCGTCAGGGCAACTATGTTGACACTGAGCGCAGAAGGTACATCCTGCGTAATGATACATTAGTGTCCTCTTTTTACCTTCACGAATCATTTCAAGGACGTGCGCCGGGCAAACTTTCACACATGTACCGCAAAGAGTGCATTTCTCTCGATCAACAGTAACTAAGCCCCTGTAGTTCGGCGGTATAGGTACTGGCCCTTCAACAGGGAATTTTATAGTAACGTTTGTTCTGAACATGTTGCGTATAACTTCTCGTACCATGCCTTTCATAAGTGTCATTACTTTTTCACGCTCCTTTTTATTCAAGCAATTTATTTTTTTATTACAATATTATAAGCCTTGTCTTTTAATTTACTCTAATTTAAAGCACCCAAATCTCTAGTCCTATTATAGCAATCACTGTTATCATTGATAGTGATAGTACCCATTTCCAGAACCAACCAAGCACTTGATCGATACGCATTCTGCACAAAACTGTTCTTATGTATGTAAGTACAACTACCACTAGTAGTGCTTTTATCAAGAAGTTTATCGTGAAGAAAACGAAGTCTACGGCCCAGTCTTCAAAGATGCTTGAAGGTATTGGTCCATGGGCTCCTCCAAGGAAGACTGCGGTCAAGAATCCAGCGCCAACGAACTCTTTTGTACGCCAAGCATATCTAAAGTATGCAAGTCTCCACCCTGTGTACTCTACTTGCCAGCCTGACACAATTTCTGTTTCTGCGTGGGGTTGGTCAAAAGGCACTATTTCACTTTCAGCAGCTACAACAATACATGCTAATCCGAATAGTACCGCTAAAGGTACTATGAGAATGAAATCATCCTTAACTGCTTGTATCACGCCTTCAGGAATTGTTTTTAGTGAGATTGAATCTCCTAATAGAGTTGCTCCGAAAATAGTTATTAGGAAAGGTACTTCAAAAGCGGTCATTAGTAGGAGATATCGTGTTCCTCCTGCCATCCCTAAGGGGTTCGTTGTAGCCCAACCGGCTATGAATATAAATAACCCTGACAAAGCTAGCAAGAAGAACAGAAACAGAACGTCACCTTCAGAGGATAAAACTCCAAGAACAACTCCACCTTCTACAATACTCATCGGGAGGAATAGTGCTGCAGTTAATGCGATAGAAAATCCTACGAGGGGTGCGAACGAGTACGCTACTCTTTCCATGCCTTTTACGTCCCTTGGAACGATGCTCTCTTTTGCCATCAACTTAATGAAGTCTAAGAGAGGTTGCTTGAACGGTGGCCCAATCCTGTTCTGCATTTGCGCGTGCACTTTCCGGTCTTCCCAATCAACCAGCAATGCTATTAGAATGGTGAAAATAACGCCTGGGAAAACAATCATTTCTACGCCATATAAGAGGAAATCTTCCGCCATCTGTTAACCTCCGTAAAATATACCATCTTACATGTTTTAACCTTTTTTTAACATTCTTTTATTAGCGTTTTAAGTGTAATCCTATTTTTTGAACGTAGTTTTCGTTAAAAGTTTTTCGTTCTTCTTTTTATCTTTATTATACATAATTGATTAGGCGTATTTCCCAAAAAATTAGATGAATGTATATGCAAAATATTCCCCCCCTTGTTTTTAATAAAATATCCGTCAAAATCCCTAAATCCATCATGGTTTATTTGAATTTTTTTACACTATTAAATTAAAAGAAATTAAGAAAAAAACTACATTTGTCCGCAAATTTCTCAAAATTAAACAAAAAATGATAGATATAGCCTAATATCCTTCATAATAATTTTATAGTTGATCCCACTTTACTTTCATCTAATACACATACAGCACAAGTTTTATAAATAGTCATTCCTCGTAAATAACCGAACTTACTCAATAAAAAATTACGAATCAAAATTTAATAGCTCTAAAGCTAGGTGAATGATGATGGTAGAGATAATTCCTTCAGAGGTAGAGCGGGATCAACTACTTCCAGTGTGGCTAACAATCGTCTTTGTCTTGATAGTTTTTCTCATCCTCACAAGAAACTGGCGACCTAAAACAAGGGGCACAGAAATGGAACTAGAACTGTGGCAAAGCGGTGAAACTGTCGAAGGTAAAAGAAGACAGTTCTTTATCCATGGATTCACATATTTGGGCACTTTTGTGGTGTTCGAAACGGTGGCAATAATCCTAGCATCCGCCCTAACCCAAACAGGTGACGAGTTAAAAACTCTCTTTGTTTATATGGTAGTAGCCTTATTCACACTACTCGTAGTTATAATAGGAATAAGTGCCGTTGAGCGTGAATACCGAGAGCCCTCCTTCAGAGTTCCACCAGAACGCCTATGAAGGTTGCTAGTAGCTTCCCTTCACGCGGTCATTCCCTTAGGCACAAAAACGAAAATCTTAAGGGATTTATCGCTCAATTTCCCCCCTTCCTTATTCCTCTATTTTTACTTCTATTAATTCTTAATTTTTAAGAGTATTATTTCCCCATTCAAAAAAAGTCTCTTTATACCAAAACCATAATTTGTTCTATTTTTTTCAAATAATATCATCGAAAATTTAAAACAACTATAAAAAATTAAAAATTCGTATTTTTTTCGTTATTTTTTCTTTATTAGTAGAAGGATAAAGTTTTAATGTGCTTGTGCGCATTCCCGCTTTTATATGTATTTGACAAGTTTCATCATGTTTTACAGTTATGAGATATTCTTTTTTCACCTTAGATTTTTTAAATAGTTAAACTGTTTACCCTAACTATGTAAATTAATCAAAATAAAAATTCCTTCATACCCTTATTTTTACCACACCCCATAATGCTTAGTTATGTTTTTGTTTTTGTATATCTGACTCGACCGAAACTCTTTAATATTTCAAATCGTTCAAAAATGAAGGTCATGATGGTAGACCATGTGATATAAGGTCTACCATTAAATATCACTGATAACAGGTGTCAAAAAATGGTTGATTGGTTTTTAGTTGAATTAACAGCAACACTTACAGCAGCAGTAGTTTTGGGTATACTTGCTTTGTTCACAAGACAACTATTTCTTTCAGTGTTATACTTAATAGCCATGACTGTTGCCATCAGCAGAGTTTTCTGGTTGATGGAAGCACCTTACGTCGCCCTAGTGATCTTAGTAGTCTATGCTACAGGTGTTAACATACTAGCCCTAATAGTCATATCTTTCACACAAGCGCAAAAAGAGATCGCTGAACCAGCCTCAAGAACCTTAGCACGCGAAATACCTGGAGTGCTACTATTCTTAGGCGTACTAATCTTCCTATACTGGGTCTATCTTGTGGAGGAACCCTTCAGAATATTCAGAGAAGGAACCCTTCCGTCCTTCGTTTCATCAGACGCTGTAGGAATCACTAGCCTTGAAACTTTGTGGGACGCAAGATCCATCGACGTTCTCTTCCAAGTCTTCCTAGTTTTCATAGCAACTACAGGCATAGTTACACTGTTACGCAGAGTCAGGCCAGAAGAAAGAGCTGCAGTGATAGAAGAATATTAGGAGGCGGTAAAAAGATGCCAGATGAATTAGAAATTTTATTGACTGGAAGCATAATCCTGTTCGCTTTAGGTATTTACGGCTTAATGACTAAGAAAAACGCGATCAAAGTGATTATCAGTCTCGAAATAATGTTCATAGCAGCAGAGTTAAACTTCGTAGCCTTCGCAAAATACTCCGATACCGAATTCGCCGCTTTAGGTCAAACCTTCGCTATTCTCACCCTCCTTGTTAGCGCTGCAGTAATCTCCCTAGTAGTAGCAATGACATACAACGTTTACCAGAAATATGGAACACTGGACACAAGTGAGCTTTCTCTCTTAAAGAGGTGAAAAAACGAAACGAGGTTGATTACAAATGGTATGGGAAACAGAAATATTGGATAAAACCGTTGGCGCTTATCATTTATGTTGGCTACTTCCCTTTATTGGCGCTATCCTCGCGCCACTTTTCGCCCTCATCCATCCTAAAGTAAGAGATTGGATGGGCGTAGCCTTCATTGGCGGAGGCATGGTCGCTGCAATTTCACTGCTCCCTGACGCCGACATAAACAAAGAATTTCCGATTAAATGGCTACCCATAGGATATGAAGGCGGAGAACTACAATACCTGCAAAACTCTATACTCGTCGATCCCTTGTCAGTATACATGGCTATAATCGCAGCAGGCTTAGGATTTATCATCGCCATGTTCTCCGTAGGTTATATGGATGGAGATGAAGCCGGTACCCGCTACTGGTTCTTCTTCCAATTCTTCGTAGGAGGCATGGTGCTCCTAGTCGTGGCAGGAGACTTGATCTTCCTGTACGCTGGATGGGAAATCGTAGGTCTCTGTTCCTTCGCCCTGATAGCGCACTGGTATCATAAACCTGACCCACAAGGAGAATTATGCGCAAAATCCGGCATAAAAGCCTTTATCATGACAAGAATAGGCGACGTAGGATTTCTCGCAGCTATCATAGCCCTCTACTTGTACACAGACACCATAAGCATATACGAACTAAAATACGCTGGCGGCGGACTATTCAACCAAGTTCCATCAAACGCCCGCTTCTGGATAGGCTTAGGCGTATTCCTAGGCGCTATGGGCAAATCCGCGCAATTTCCATTCCACACTTGGATTGCCTCACCAGACACCATAGACATAGACGCAATGCAAGGTCCCACCACCGTGTCGGCACTGATACACGCTGCAACAATGGTTAAAGCAGGTGTGTATCTGATAGCCAGATTCTTCCCCATATTCCTCCAAGTGGACGTTGAAAACCTCTTCACAGTAATAGGCTACATAGGCGGAATAACCGCCCTCATAACCGCCCTAGCAGCATTAGTATCAACAGACATCAAACGAGTTCTAGCCTACTCAACCCTATCACAGCTTGGCTACATGTTCCTAGCTTTTGGAGCCGCAGCCCCCATGGGGTTAATGGCAGGTCAATTCCACATAGTAATGCACGCAATATTCAAAGCACTACTCTTCTTAATGGCAGGCGCAATCATCCACTCCATCGGTGTACGTGACATGAGAGAAATGGGCGGCCTCAGAGAAGATTTCAAAGTAGAATGGGCAGTCTGCTTAATCGGAGTTGCTGCCCTTGCAGGAGTCTTCCCCTTAGGCGGAGCAATAAGCAAAGAGTTCATATTCCACGCACTGATCGAAGAAGACAAATGGCCCTTCCTCATACTTGCCGTGGTAACCGCTTTCGTGACAGCAGTCTACTCCTTCAGAATGTTCTTCCTAGTGTTCTACGGAAAGAAATCAGTCGAAAAAGTCCACAGACCTGGCATGGTGATGAGAATACCCCTAATAATCCTTGGAGGACTAACCCTTATCGCAGGAGCCCTATACTTCTACCTCTTCGACTACTTCGAAGTAACAGCCCTTGGAGTTACAGAAGAAGACTTCGTGATACAAGACGAACTACCTACAGTAGCCCTATCCCTTGCGATCGTGCTTGCAGGTATATTCCTTGCATACAAAGTATACGGTGACGGCAAGCGAACTGTAGAGATAAAGAACACCACATTGTTAAAGCTCCAGAAATTACTATACGAAGGCTATTACATCGACCACTTATACTACAAGGTTACAAGCGGAGCCACAAGGTCCAGCCATGGAGCTTCAGTTATACACACAGGCAAGCTAAACTACAACATGATCGGTTGCTCTATAGTGCTAGCGTTCGCGTTCATATACCTCGTAATCTGGGGTAACGTAGTGTGAGAAAAACTAAGAGGTGTTAATAAAATGTTTGAAGACATAGAATTTCCCTATTGGTTTGGAGAATTCGACAGAGAAATCCTCCTTTTGATATTCTTACCCCTTGCAGGCGCTTTCATAGAAATCATACTGGAGCTCATTAAAGGCGAAAAATCAAAATCCATGGACGCAGCAAAACACATAGTAGCAGGCATTTTCGCCGCTTCCGTCTTCGGCGTAGCAATAGTACTCGTAGACAAACTACTCCATGATGAAACATTCGTATACGCTTATGGAGGCCAATACTTAAGTCTAGATCTTCTAAGCGCTTTCTTCGCAGCAGTTTTCACATTCATCGGACTAGCAGCAACACTATACAGCATATATTACATGGGAGAAAGAAGCAGCTTAGGACTCTACTACGCCCTACTGTTAAGCTTAATCGCAGGACTAAACACCATAACCCTTGCAACAGACTTCTTCACCCTCTTCATAGCATGGGAAGCAATGGTAATGGCAGGCTATGCCCTAGTCAGCTTTAACAAAGACACAAAAGAAGCAGTAGAAGCCAGCTTCAAATACTTCATAATGAGCGGATTCGGAAGCCTTCTAGTACTCTACGGAATGACCATACTCTACGGTCTAACAGGAACCCTAACCTTCAGCGGAATAAACGCCGCCCTAGGCTCTCAAGAACCCACATACACACTATACTTCGCAACAGTCCTAATAGTACTAGGTTTCGGAGTAACAGGCTCACTAGTCCTACTAAACCAATGGTTAGTGGACGCACACCCAGCTGCACCAACCCCGATAAGCGCAGTCCTATCGGGAATCGTGGTTAAAGCTGGAGCATACGCCATCATAAGAACACTTTACACCGCCCTACCAAACATGATCCTAAAAGGCATAACTCCAACTTCAGGCGAAGTAGGAGAAGTCCTAATGATCCTCGGTATCATCACAATGTTCGAAGGAAACATAATGATCTACGCCCAATTCCTAAGAAGCGACATAAAAGACATTAAAAGAATCCTCGCATACTCCACAACAGTACACCTCGGACTCATAATGTTCGCCATAGGAATAGGAACAACCCTCGGACTCGGAGCTGGAATGTTCCACATAGTAAGCCACTCCATGGGCAAAGCCCTCCTGTTCATTCTCGCTGGAGTATTCATGCACCAAGTACACTCCCGTGACTTGGTTAAAATGAAAGGAATTGGTCAAGCATCACCATTCTACGCAGCAGCCTTCCTAGTAGGCGTGCTATCCCTTGCCGCTGTTCCACCCACAGCAGGATTCGTCAGCGAAGTCCTAATCTTCCTAGCAGCCTTCCAAGCTGAATACAGACTCCTAGCAGTCCTCGCAATAATAAACAGCATGCTAGCCCTCGCAGGCTATCTATGGCTAACAAAATACATCATATTCGAAAAACCATCAGAAGAAGTAAAACAATTACTAGCAGCAAACCCAGCAGTAAAAGTATGGAATGCTATACCAATAATATTATTGGTCCTAGCTACAATATTCATAGGAATCTACCCAGAATTCGTAATGGAACCAGCTATCAGAGCAGCAGAATCCTTAACACCCTAAAAAACCACAAAAACTACTGTAAAAACAAAAAAGGGGCACTAATCATAAAAATAAGCAGCAAACGCTTATTTCTTAATCCTTCTTTTTTCTTTCTTTTTCTTTGTTTTTACTCTTTTTTTTACATATTATCCTTACATAACTAAAATTAAGAACCGTTTTCTCTCTTCCAATTTTTCCCCGAATACGCTGTTGAGAAAATCGTTTTAACCTTAAAAAGAAGATCAAACGTTTCTTTCACTTAATCCACGTAAAAAATCCGTGTTTTAAAATAAGGTAAATAAAACCCCCTCCCCCCACAACTGTTTTATAAACCATTTAATAACATGCCTTATGACGCGCCTGTTTCAGGCTTAAGGGTGCGGACGGGGTGTCTACACACAAAGTAGAAAGGGACTTATTACTAAAAAAACAGGTGCGTCCCCCTTGCTCTATTCCCCTCCCCTCCACAAGCGGGAGGGGAGCATTTTTTCCTTATATGATTAATATTCCATCATATTTGGTTTTATCATCGTTTTAAAACAATTTTAAATGATTTTTAAAAAGTTCAGTAGTAGTGGTAAAAAGTCAAAAACTTTTTTGTTTTTCAAGGATTAATGATGAATGTACTTTTTGTACACCATCGATTTTACCTATTTTTTCTGTTAATATCCTGCTCAATCTTTGCCCGTCTTCTGCCCAAACCTCCATAAGGAGCATATGTTCCCCCGTAGAAGTAGCTACCCATTTTACCTCATCTAATTCTTTAATTTTTTCAGAGACAAAAAAAAACTTTCTAGGATCTACGTCTAATCCCACCATCGCGACAACATTATAACCCAACTTTAAAGGATCCAAAACAACAGTATAACCTAAAATAACCTTTTTTTCTTCAAGAACCTTTATTCTTTTCCGCACTGTAGCCTCACTAACGCTTATTTCCT
This sequence comes from Candidatus Hodarchaeota archaeon, assembly GCA_048886645.1. Classification (GTDB taxonomy): domain Archaea; phylum Asgardarchaeota; class Wukongarchaeia; order Wukongarchaeales; family Wukongarchaeaceae; genus Wukongarchaeum. The sequence goes on from JBHLKN010000005.1 coordinate 33,760, forward strand.
CCGCAATATGTGTAAAAGAAGTTCTACCATTTTTCCGGAGAATTTCAACGATCTTTTTATTTAACTCGTCCACGACCATAAAGCCTCACAACCACAAATAAAACCATTACATGGTTCAAAAAAGAAAAAACTAAAAACTAAAAAACCTTAACCAGCTTAAAAACCCTTTTGTTTCTAAATCCGAAAACAGCACATAAAAAACCAAAAAATAACGAAAAACAAATCACAAAACAAACCACCCACAAAAACTATACGAAAAAAGTATAGGATCATGTGTTTATTTTAAAATAAAGTGCGACAATCGACAATAAAACCTCATATTCTTACGAAAATAAAACACAAGAAATTTAAACAAAACCTCAACTACATACCTAAAATAATAAAAACAAACTCAAAATCAAAGGTGAGTTAAATGAGTGATGAATTAAAACGCTTCGGAGAAAGCAAACAATTCAAAGAAAGAGCCGCAGAAGAACAATACACGATCATAGTGGGACCACAACACCCCCACACACACGAACCACTATCCTATAGATTCGCACTAGAAGGAGAATATATTGCATGCACAGACGCCGTTATAGGATACAATCACCGAGGAATAGAAAAAGGAATGGAAAACAGAAACTACCTACAAAACCTATACATCGTAGAAAGAATATGCGGTATCTGTAGCGCCGGTCACCAAGGAACATACGTACAAGTCTGCGACCAATTGGGAGAGATACAAAAAGAAGTACCAGAAAGAGCCCATTATATAAGATCCATAATCGCTGAACTTGAAAGAATCCACAGCCACATCCTATGGTACTCCATCCTAGGACACGACGCAGGTTTCGACACCTTCTTCATGATCACATGGAGAGACAGAGAAATCGTCATGGACCTCTTAGAACTCATATCAGGAAATAGGGTAAATTACGCGATGTACCAGCCTGGCGGTGTTAGCAGAGATATACCAAAAGAGATGCATGCAAAAATCAAGACTGATCTAGCTGAGCTTAGAAAGAAGGTTGAATATCACTATGAGGTCGTTGAGACAAGTCGTACTTTTAGAGGGCGTTTAGAGGATGTAGCTAAAGTTTCTAAAGAGGATGCTCTCAAGCTTGGGTGTAGTGGTCCAACTTTGAGAGGTTGCGGTGTTGAGTTCGATATTAGAAAGGATGCTCCTTATTTTGCCTACAAGGAACTTCCGTTGAAGGTTTGCACATGGCCTGAAGGTGATGTTTTAGCTACTACTCTTGTAAGGCTTGATGAAACCCTAAACGCTATTGACATGATACTTGCTGCTTTAGATAAGATGCCGGGCGGGGACGTAAAAGTAAAGTTCCCGAAGAGACCTCCGCCTAATGAAGCAGTAGCTAGATCAGAAGTCCCGAGAGGAACTTGTATCCACTATGGAATTAGTGACGGAACAGATAAACCGTACAGATGGAGGATAAGAGCACCCACCTATAATAACATTCCTACAGCACTCTACCGATTGATCGGGCAAAATATTGCAGATATTCCTGTTGGTATTCGCGCAATGGATCCATGTTATTCATGTACTGACAGGATGATGTTCGTAGACCTTAACTCAGGCAAAAAGAAAATTGTTACAGGAGAGGTCTTAGTACATCTTGCTAATAGGGGAAGACTAACGAAGCGAAACTTATTCAATCTCTAAAATATACGTGGCCTGTAAAAGCGGAAATTTTCGTTGAAATTCCGGAGCTTTCGTTAAACTTTTCTTCCTTTTTTTTAGTAAAGGATTATGTGAATAAAAGGTGGTCAAGAAGGTCGGATTAATAAAAGGTAGTTTTTTTTGTTCTTTTCATATCTTTTATTATCTTCTTTTTTTATGTTTTTTTCTTTTTTGAGGGGGTATGTTTGTGGTTGTTGATGATGAAAATGAAGATTTACTTTCGAATGTTAGTGATGCTGAAGGTTTGATAAAAGCTTTTCAATTTTTCGAGGAAAAGGAGAAGAGAGCGCCTAAGGTTGTTTTTATCGGAGTTGGAAATATTTTAAAGGGTGATGATGGGGTGGGGATTCATTTCATTCGTCGTCTTCGGTCTCTTCTTTCTTCTGATGGCGAAGATTTTGAAAATGTTTTTTTCATAGAGGCTTATACGGTTCCTGAGAGTTTTACGGGTACAATTCGTGAAATAGAGCCTGATTTTCTTTTCTTAGTAGATGCTGCTGAGCTTGAAGAAGTTCCAGGAAGCGTTTGTTTGGTGCAGCCTGAAAATGTGATAAATGTAGGTTTTTCTACGCATAATCTTTCTTTGGCTATGTTTGCCAGATATTTGAAAACTAGTATCCCTAAATTGGAGATTCTCTTTTTTGGTATACAACCTCAAATGATTGTGCTTTCTGAAGAGCTTTCGCCTCTTGTTTCTAAAGCTGTAGAATGTTTAGTTGAGGTTTTTAAAACTGCTCTAACTCGGAAATAAATTAGAAAAGTATCGAAGATATAATATGGTGGGATAATGGGGGAGGTGGGGGGTTGTTTGTTTTATTAGCCGAAGTAGCTTGGTTGTTCTTGGGGGGTTGATGGTGCTCCTTCTCCTTCTGCTTGGGTTTTTTCCTCCCAAACGCCTGCCATTTTTTTCGCTTTTTCTTCTGCTTTTTTAGCTAATTCGTCTAAATTGCTTAGATCCCATTCTACTCTTTGTATTTTTCCTAAGATGGTTAGGATCTCTTTTGAAGCAATGGGGTCTGGCATGAAACCGGGTGTTTCGCCTAAAAGACAGCCTCCGTCCATTCCGTAGAGCTTTCCTACGCCGAGTACTAGGCCGTTAGCGCCTACGACTGGGCCGTTTGTTACCTTGGTGTTTTCCTCTTTTAAAACCCTTTTTAAGAGTTCTTTGTTTGTTGTTGTTGCAAAGACTCGGGGTTTTTTTGTAAGTGGTATTCCTATTGCGAATCCTCCTAGGGTCCATATTTCTTTTACGTTATATTTCTGGGCTATTTCTATGATTTTTGTTGATAGTTCGTACTGGCCTTCTATGGTTTGGCATTGTGCGTCTCCTGTGATGACTAAAAAGTCTCTTTTTTGGTTTCCTGCATCAAAACTCTTTACGTGATGGATCTGCAGTTTTGGTAGTCTAAGCAAGCCGTTTTCTACAAATACGTGGTGTGGTAGGGTTGGCCCGTATATTTCGGCTATTAGTTGGGATTCACCTTGTCTTATCAGGTGATCTGCTGCTATTTTGCCGACTAAAGCGCATCCTGGTAATCCGCTTATCATTACGGGAAAGTTTAGGCTTTCTGGATCAATGTCGTTGACTATTTTTACAACCAGCTCTTTCAACGTGTTCTCCTCTTTAAAAACTGTTATTTTCATTCTTTTAATAAGGTTAATTTTTAAATCTTGTTAACTTTTTTTTGCTTAATCTAAATTAAGCCTTTTATTTTTCTTAGTTTTTCTCCTGTTTTTTTTATTGTTTCAAAATTTTTTCTTTTTTATGTGTGTTTTTTTTGTGTTTCATAGTTCAAATAGTTATCCTTTAAAAATAGTAAATGTTTTGAAAAGGTTTTAAGCTATTTTATAATGGATCGTGTAAGGTTACAGTTAAAGGGTTTGTAATAAACAACAAACATAAAAACTATGAAAGTTAAGTTTTCCAATTGCTAAAATTGTTTACAGGTCTGGTTTTTAACTTCGTGTTTTTTTTCTTTCTCGTCTAAGGAGTAGAGTTGGAAATGTCTGGATTAAACGATGATAACGAGGGCAATGGTGATAATGAGGAGTTTGTGATAACGCCCTGGGAAGTCCGCGGAAAAATCGATTATGATATGCTTGTTGAAAAGTTTGGTACTCAACGTGTCGATGATTCTTTGTTAAGGATGATAGAATCAAGTGTGGGCGAGTTGCACCTGCAACTTCGTCGGGAAATTGTTTATTCGCACCGCGATTTTGATTGGATTCTTAAAAAGTTTGATGAAGGAGAAAAGTTTGCTCTATACACAGGTAGAGGTCCTTCAGGCGGTGTTCATTTAGGCCACATGCTTCCTTGGTTTTTCACAAAGTGGCTACAAGACCATTTTGATGCAGATCTCTATTTTCAGATGACTGACGACGAGAAGTTTTTGTTTAACCCAAATCTCACACTGGAAGACACTCAAGAGATTGCTTTGGATAACTCTTTAGACGTCATGGCTGTAGGTCTTAACCCGAAAAAAACCTTTATAATGATCGATACATGGTGCTCTAAAACCCTTTATAATCTAGGTATAAAGTTTTCTAAACACGTCACATTCTCAACCGCGAAAGCCGTTTTTGGTTTTAAAAGCTCTGACAATATCGGCATGATCTTTTTCCCCACAATACAGGCCATGCCATGCTTTCTGCCCTCCTTGGTTGAAGGGAAAAATGTCCCAGTACTGATTCCAGCCTCTATCGATCAAGATCCATACTGGAGAGTTACACGCGACGTAGCCCCTAAACTAGGCTTTTATAAACCCTCTCAACTTCATGGCAAATTGCTCCCTGGGCTTTCTGCTTCTGGAAAAATGTCTGCTTCACAACCTGAAACTGCGATTTTCACTAAAGATTCCCCTGAAGAAGCTAAAAAGAAAATATGGCGCGCTTTTACTGGCGGGCGAACCACAATAGAAGAACAAAGAAAATATGGTGCCAATCCTGATATTTGCGCAGTTTTCGCCTACTATTACTTCCTCTTTGAAGAGGATGATAAAGCCCTTAAAGAACTGGAGAAAAGGTGTAGATCAGGCGATATTTTATGCGGCGATTGCAAAAACGAACTAATCGAAAGAGTAACAAAATTTTTGCTTGAACATCAAAAGAAAAGAGAGAAAATGAAAGACATACTAGGCCAAGTTTTGATCGATGATAGTTTCTTTGATTCGCGTATAAAAAATGCCACAGGAAAGAGTCTTTCCTAATGGTCAATGCTGATACCTTTCTTTGCCAATACCACAACTTATGATTATTTAATTGACTACCGCAAGTTTGTATTATTTGGGTAGGCATGAGGGTAATATCAGTTTTTTTAGGTTTAATTTTTTAGGTTTTTAATTGTTTTTCCCTACCTTTATCCTTCATTTAATTTGATGGTGATCTTTTGAGCAAAATAGAAGCAGAACAAGAGTTTTTAAATAAGTGTACAAAGTGTGAAACTGTTTTTTCTCAAAATTTTGAAGACCTTATTTCCGGATGTCCTGTTTGTAAAAATATGTTGTTCAAGTTAGTTATTAAAATAAAGCCCAAGGACAGCCCAAAAGAGTTAGAAGACAAAGTAGATCGTGGGAAAAAATCTGAAAACAAACCCGAAAATTTTGAGAAAAAGAAAGAAGTGAAACAAGGAGAAGAAACGGTTAAAGGAACATTCAATGTTGAAGGAATAAAAGTTCTAGAACCCGGTGTTTATCTATTAGATATCGAAAAGCTGGTAAATGAAGAAACACTAGTCTTAGAAGAAAAAGAGGGAGTTTTTAGGATAGCACTTCCCTACACCAAAAAATAGTTTTAACAACAAAACTTTTTATTTCTCTCATTATATTTTTACCCTTATGCCTAATCAACACAAAATACCGGATAAGGACGAAGTTAATTTTAGTCCTCCTCAAACCATTCACTTGACAGATTTTGAATGTCAAGAGGGATGGATTCTTGATATTGGGGGTGGCGGTGAGGGTATTATTGGACTGTTAAAAGGACGTCAAGTTGTTGCAATTGATTTACGAAAGAGCGAATTGGAAGAAACCACCAATGATGCCCTAAAGATTGTTATGGATGCTTGTGATCTCAAATTTCTAGATAATTCG
>JBHLKN010000006.1:0-19124 GCA_048886645.1 Candidatus Hodarchaeota archaeon
TTATGGAAGTCATCGTAATAGTTGTAGTGGTTTGTTTCTGCTGACACTGTTTGCGTGTTTATTCCAACTACTATGAAAACAGAAAGCATTAGAATGCCTATTGCAAGAAATTTAAGAGACCTGTTATTATAGTTTCGTCTCATTTTTCTTTAACCTCTTATGTAGAAATACTGCAGTATTTCTCTCCTCTTTTTTTAATTTTAGAACGCTTTTTGTTTGTATAAAAAGCGTCTAATTTAATCCTAAACTTAGGTTTAAGTTTAGATCTCTATGTATAATATTAGGTTTTATTATTATTAAAGTTGTAATAGAAATCTTCGTATATTTATAGTAGTTGCGTCTTCTATGGCTGTTTTTTTGAATTTAAGGTCTTATTTTTTAATTATTAGGGATTTTAAAAGATTTTAGAGTTTTTAATTAATTTTTAGGAATTTTTTGACCTTTTTAATATAATAGGAGGAGGGGGTAGTGATGGGAAAGGTTTTTTTGTAATCTTTTCAAGTTTTAAGTTTAGTTTTTTATTCCCTTTAAGCTTTTAGTTTTTCTTTCTATTTTGGGTTTTTAGGTTGATTTTTAGTAGTGTTGTTGGTTTCGTTTTTTAGAGTTTGGTGAGTTTTATGGTTACAGAAGAAGAAGTGTTTAAGGCTTTGAGTAAGGTTGAGGATCCGGAGCTTGGTCGTGATCTTGTTTCTTTGGGCATGATACAGGATGTTAAGGTGTGGTGTGGCAGTAAGGTTACTTTTTCTTTGGTTTTGACGACGCCTAGTTGTCCGCTTAAATCGCAGCTTGCAGAAGCTTGTCGTAATGCAGTTATGAGCGTTCCGGGGGTTAATGAAGTTGAGGTAAATGTTACTGCGAGACAAGTTTCGATGCCTCAAAAGTTTTCTATTCCTGGTGTTAGTAATGTAATAGCGGTTGCAAGTGGTAAGGGTGGTGTTGGAAAGAGTACGGTTAGTGCAAATTTAGCTTTAGCCCTTGCTGAGAACGCTCGGGTTGGTTTGCTTGATGCCGATATTTATGGCCCTAATATACCTTTAATGATGGGGCTGGGTAATGAGACGCCTGAGGTTAGAGATGAGAAGCTTATCCCCTTGGAGAATTATGGTGTTAAGATTATGTCTAGGGCGTTTTTGACCGGGGAGTCCGATCCTGTTATTTGGCGCGGTCCTTTGGTGGCGAAAATGGTGAAGGGTTTTTTAGCTCAGGTGGATTGGGGAGAGTTGGATTATTTGATTGTTGATCTTCCTCCCGGGACGGGTGATGCTTCCATTACTTTAGCCCAGTCTATTCCTTTGAACGGGGTTGTTATTGTTACAACTCCTCAGGATGTTTCTTTAATGGATGCTGTTAAAGCTTTAAACATGTTTAAAAAACTTGGAGTTCCGATTTTGGGGATTATTGAAAATATGAGTTATTTTACGTGTCCTCATTGTGGTGAGCGTACAGAGATATTTGATCATGGTGGAGCAGAGAAGGCAAGTGAGATATTGGGTGTGCCTTTTTTGGGAGCTATTCCTTTGGATCCAAAGATCAGGATCGGTGGGGATTGTGGTAAACCCATAGCAGTGATGGATCCAGAGTCGCCTCAAACGGAATCTTTTCGGAAAATAGCGAAGTCTTTGGTTTCTAAAATTTGTTTTGAAGCATTGAAAAGTCCTCTTTTCCAACAAAGTAGAGATGGGGGAGATAAGTAAAAAGGTGCTAGTACTTTGAAAAGGTGGGATTTTTGACGAGTCGTTCTATTTTTGAGATGTTTGAGGAGAGGGGTATTAGGGTTTCTGATCTTATTGAGGCTGCCCTTGAGGTTTTTGTGCCTCATCCTTCTATTGACGGTTCTCTTGATTCGAAGGAAGCAGTAAGGGAAGCTTTGGAGGAGGAGTTGAAGAGGGTTGTGTCTGATTTTAATGTTTGTTCCTTGCTTTTAGCGGGTTTAAGGCTTGATGAAGATGGAGCAAAGGGATTGATTCCCAACCTTAGTGCCAAAGATTATGAGAAAGATACTGTGGCCCTTGTTGCTGATGAAATTCTCGGAATGGCTCTGGCAAACTATTTAGCAGGTACTCGAGCCATTTTTCAGTTTAACCAGTTTGAGAGACTGAAACCCGGAATTATCGGTAAACTTCCTCCTTTCCTTGATGATATAATATCAGGACTTCTTGCTGGATGTCTTACAAATCTATATAACAAGAAAATTTTACGGTAAATGAGAGGGGTAGAGTTTTTGAGGATTTCTTTGGGGCTTACTACTGGTATGCGTATAAAGGATGGTTTGGAGTTTGCCCAAATAGCGGAAGATTGCGGTTATTATAGGGTTTTTGTTGGGGAAGATGTGCTTTCGAGAGAGGTTTTTACTTACCTTTCTTTGGTGTCTTTAAGGACTCAGAGGGTTCTTATTGCTTCAGGTATTGTGAGTTTGTTTGCTAGAAATATTTCTTTGATCGCTTCTGGGGCTGCAGGGATCCAAGAGTTAAGCGGTGAGAGGTTTACTTTAGGGATTGGTATAGGTGGTGGTCCTGAAATTGAGAAGTTGACAGGTAAAAGACCTGAAAAGGTGGGAGCGGTTTTACGGGAATCAACTGTGGTGCTTAAACAGCTTTTCAATAAGGAGAGGGTGACTTATAAGGGGGTTTACGTAGATTTGGATAACTATAAGCTTGATATACCTTTTAAAGCTCCTCCAGAGATATATTTTGGGGTTAGGGGGCCAAAATTGCTTGCAATTGCCGGTGAATTAGCGGACGGTGTGATTTTTAGCGGTCCAAAAGCATACTTGTTTCAAGCGGTGAAGATGTTGGATGAAGCCGCTGAAAAAGCTGGTAGAAACCCTAAGGAAATAGCTAGAGTATTATGGAATCCTCTTGTGGTAACTGAGAAGGTAGAAGAGTTAGAACCAGCTAAAAACATAGTTGTTACGATAATTTCAACACTGCCTCCATCCATATTGAAGTATCTTGAGGATCAAAAGGAACAGATAGAGGCTATAAAATTGGTCTATGAGGCAGGAGACTATTACGGTATGGCGGAAACCATCACAGAAGCAAGTAAAAAAGTAACCCAAGAAATCCTCGATCAGTTCTGCATAACAGGATCCGTAGAAGAGATTAGTAAAACTTTCAAAGAATACCAAAAAGAAGGATTTCAAGAGTTTGTTATAGGACCTCCTTACGGAGGAGATCCTAAAAAGGTGATCTCGGCCTTCAAAATTTTCACAGGAGCGTAATAAGAAGATGGATTATGGAATCAGTTTCATTGGCGGAAAGTTTCCCATGAAAGAAACCGTAGAAAAAGCAAACCTTTCAGAAAGATTAGGGTTTGACTACATTTGGGTAGGGGAATCACCAACTTTCGCAATACCCTTTGAGCTAATAGCCGCCATAGCAGAAAACACAGAGAAAATAACAATAGGTTTAGGTATCATATCACCCCTACTCTATAACGATATTCACACAATTAAAGCCTTTCAAACATTAAAGGAAGTATATGGCAACAGGTTTATTATAGGAATTGGACCAGGAGACCGTCACCACTTAGAGTCCGTAGGTTTAGAACAGAAAAACTTCTTGAAGAGGATTAGGGAGTGCATTAAAAACTTGAAGGAGCATAAAGCCACACGTGATATGCCGGTTTTTGTTGGGGCAGCAGGTCCTAAGATGATAGAACTTGCAAGCTCTGAAGCAGATGGTATATTGTTAAACTATGTTCACCCTAGTTTTATTGAATGGTCCCTCAAGCGTTTCAAGAAAAAAGTCTATACGGTCGCTTATGGACCTTCTTTGGTATGTCCTGATCCAGAGAATAGGAAAAGGTTGATAATGGCTGCCGCTACCGTGGCAATAAGCATCAGAGAGGAAATACAAGAAACCTTTGGAATGAAAGAAACCATTGATGAGATCAAAAAAATCTTTGAAGAAGGTCGCTTCGAAGATATCTGGGAATATGAAGTGTTTCTTGCAGAAAAATTCGCCCTATGCACTGCAGTAGACAAACTAAAAGAAAAAATAAAAGAGTTTGGAAAAATAGGGGTAGATCAAATAATCTTCAGTTATCCTTCAAGTCACGATAAAACTTCAATAGAAAAGCTTTCAAAAACTTTATTTTAAATTTTAAGAGCTATTTTTATTCCACAGGTTTCACATAAATTAATGATATCTATAAGTATCTTCTTTAATTCCGTTACTTGTTCCTCCTTTATCACAGGTTTTAGGACCTCCAAACTTGCTTTCATAGCATCTCCTGCAACAAGCACTTCTGGTGCACGTATTTCCTGTTTTTCGTACTTTTCACTCACGACGCTAATAGCCTTCTTTAATCCTTTATTTATCGCTTCTAAGGGATCAATACATGCTTCTAACGCTTTTTTAGAGAATTCAACCGTCATATCATTATTTCCATTTATAACGGCTTCACTTAACTTGTCTAATATCTCCTCTTTTGAAGACATAATACCACCTTATATCCCCGATTTTTTCTTATTATTAAACTTATTATATTATTGCCGATGTACAGATAATTAGAAACCATTTTACAAGGGGAAAGAATTCAATTCTATTTCAATTAAATAAATGTGAATAAAGGGAAGAATTTAGGCTATAAGTTCACCATGTCACCATAGTAATAAACTAAGGGTTTTTTGTAATTTGTTCGGGCATCTACGACTTCAGCTACGAAGATGGTGCGGTCTCCTACTTCGTGAGATTCGATAACTTTACATTCAAGGTTTGTGTGAGCTCCCTTAATCAAAGGGGCTTTTACTTTGCTTGCAGGCTCTGTTTCAAGGTTTATTTTCGAGAGCTTATCCACAGTGCGCCCAGAGTTGCTACCACAAAACTCTGCGTGCTTTTTCCATGTCGGGTCAGCTAGGATCCCGTTGATGACGAACTCCCCAGTTTTCTTAATGATTTCATGTGTATACCTCGAAGGATGGACGGCTATTACTATCATTGGAGGCTTTTCAGAGACTTGGCAGAAGTAGCAACCGGTCATGATGTTTGGTTTTCCGTTCTCATCCATGGTTGTTATGAAATACATGGGCAATGGAAGCCCGCTAATAGCTAGGTGTATGTCACTTCCAGACATAAACTATCCCTCTTAAACCATTTTTCAGGTTAAGTGTACACGAGGTTTATAAACCTTTTTTATAAGAACATCGCTACGAAAACCTTTAACTTTAGCTAGGGGACGAAGTAAGGGGGCGGACAGGCAGCTTATATATTTTAAGAAGGATAAAGAAAATAATAAGCATAGTTATTGACTATGATTAACTTATATGAAGGCTTGAAAACTAGTTGATAGTCGCCGAGTATAATAGGAAGCTCCCGAAGAGAGACCGAAAATAACTCAGCGACTACTCTCTATATTGATTTTAAAATTTATAAGTTTATGTAATACTAAAAAGAAAACTTACTTAACATTATTATCTATCAATTATTAATTATTATTATTAATTGATAATTAAAAATTAATATTAGATTAAATATCACTATGATAAAATTTACTAGAATTTATTAGAATATACAATTGTTCATAATTTTGCACCTTATGAATGTGATACAAAATGTGTTATTTCTTTAATACTTTAGGCATGGAAAGGTTTTAAATAAGTGAGATTTTAAAAAACAGTTAAGTCTTTTTGTGGCGGATGAAAATGGATAAGAAAAATTTGGAAATAGATGAAGAAGAATTTGAATACATTTTATATAAAGCGTTAGGGCCTAGTTGGGGTCAGGTTTTAAAGCTTGTAATACTAGCGGAAAAACCGATAACTGCACAAAGAATCACTGAAATAAGTCAAATAAATCAAGAGCAGGTCCGTTCCTCGATAGAGTTTTTCACAAAAATAGGGTTGTTTGAGAAAGCTTCGAGTGGTTACGAAATGACAAAGGATATCAAAAAAGTAGAAGTGGCTATAGAAAGGATTTCAGTAGGAAATGATGGGGCAGCAGTTCAAAGGCTTTTCGTAATTTTGGAATCGATAGTTGAAAACAAATAAATGGGTTCGGAAACTTGAGTAATATTTTTATAAATGATTTCGTTAAAAAGAGAGGGAGTTGGTTTTGAATGGTTAAAATAAGTGTTATAGCAGGTTTTTTAGGCGTTGGAAAAACTAGCTTAATTATTGAAATAGGGAAAACTTTGAGCACAGTATATGGGAAAAAAGTGGCAATATTAGTAAACGAGATAGGGGAAGTCGGTGTTGATGGCAAGTACATTGAAGACTATGGATTTGCTACAAAAGAGATTACTGAAGGTTGTATCTGTTGTTCTTTAGCTCAGGGTTTGGTGAATACTATTACCACGCTATCTAAACAGTTTCGACCTGAAGTTATTCTTATTGAGCCCACAGGCGTGGCTTTGCCTTCAAAAATCAGACAGATATTACGCAGACTAAAATTAAAAGAAGGGGTAGAAATGGTGCCTGTGATAACTTTAGTCGATGGAAGTCGCTTTTCAAAACTTTTTCAAGAGATGAAACAGTTCTCTATGCGACAAATAGAAGATGCGGACATAATAGCGATAAATAAAAAAGATTTAATCGGTTCGAAGCAAATGCTTTCTGTCATAGAATCTTCAGCACAACAATTAAACCCTAAAGCCACTGTTTTATCTATTTCCGCAAAAAAAGTTGAGGGAGTAAGGGAACTAGCTGAAATAATACTCAAAAGCGAGATTGTAAAAGATGTAAAAATTTTAGAGGAGCAAGAAGCATATATAGATTCAGAGGAGCAAGAAGCATATATAGATTCCAAAAACTTGGCTACTATGGGTTCTTATGGTTTAGAAATCGATTTTACAGGTGGGACGGAGAAAATCGATTTTGAATACATTAAGGAAGTGCTGGAAACAATAGGGAAAAGGGCAAAGGAATTAGGGGCTGAAGAAATAGGTCATATAAAAGCTAGCATAAAAACGCCTGAAGGTACTATGAAAATAAGCTTGTTAGATCTGAAAAGTGATCTTGAAGTTAGTGGCGAAAAACTTAAGGAATTTCATGAGGGAGAAATGTCCTTATTGGCAGTAATAAAGGGGATCAAAGACAATCAACTAAAAGAAATTGTGGAAGAAACAGTCTCAGAAATATTCAACGCAAAAAATATTACGTTTGAAATAAAAGAACACCATCACCAATAATTAAAAATAAAGGGAAAAATTATTTTAAGCTATTTTTTCTCAAGGATTTAGGTATTTTTTTGGGTTACATTTGCTTTTGTGATTTTTTCTGCGCTGTGTTCTAGCCTATGGAATTTAAATACGTGTTCTGGGCACACTTTTTCACATCTGATGCAAGCACTGCCATCGCAGAGGTCACTTAATACAAAAATCTTTGGAAAATCAAAAAGAACAGCGTTTTCTGGACATTCTTCAGCACATTTTTCACACTCGGTACATCCTTCAAACTCAGCAACCAGTGTAACCCCTATTTCTTTCAACACTCTTAATCCCATTTCACCAACATCAGGAATATCACGCTTAACCTTCTTTTCAATTTTTGTAGTCTTTGATGGAGGAGGTATTTCTTGGATGTTTTTAAATTTAAGCATCTGGTTATACATTTGAAACGGCATGCCCTCGTCCCAATATGCTAGCTCTTGCAAGTAAGCAAATTCAAAGACTGGCGCTGTTGCAAACATTACGTGTTTTGCTCGCATTTCGTCGGCTATTTTTTGAAGCTTTTCTAGGAGGCTTGGATCCCTGATCAGGTCTACGGCCATTGCTAGCGAGGTGTTACCCATCTGGTATATTCTTTCTGAAGTTGCAGGGATTTGACCAACCATTTTAGATTTTACTGCGTCCACGTACGTTCCAGCTGCCCCGCACATATACATCTCGTTAACATCATTTAACGTTATGCCTGCCTCTTCCACTAAAGTTATGTGTCCTGCCCTGAAGGCCCCAAGGGCTTTTCCTGCTTCAAGAAGGTCGGTCTCCGTGATCCTTACCCCATCTTGTAGGTGAAGGAATTTATCTCGAGTAGCAATTTTTGGCAGTTTTATGAATCCACTATCTAAGCCATAAGCAATCGCTGCTATTACCCCTGTACCTGTAACGCCTTTTGCTTTACCATGCATAGGCCCTTCTTCAATCATTGTTCCTGTGGCGATGTCTATAAGGTCACCTTTCTGGGCTAGGATGTCTTCATCTAAGACTATGCATCGGTAATATCCGCCTTCTTGTTCTAAGTCGGAGATTGCTCCTGGAGACGCCAGCATCCCATCCTCTATATGTTGTCCTTCTATGGCTGGTCCCGCTGCTGCTGAGCCGCTGAGGATGTCTCCATCAACTTTGAGGGCGATTTCGGCGTTGGTGCCGAAGTCGGTTACAAGGGCGATCTCTTTTGTTTCAAGAAAGCCGCTTTTGAACATCATGGCTAAAGCGTCAGCCCCGATTTCGTGGCGGATAGCTGGGGGGATTAGGACGTCAGCGTCGGGATTTATGTTTAACTTTAGATCGCTTGCTTTAAGGATCGTGGCGTTTCTACTTGGCGGGACAACTCCTTCGAGTTCAAGTTTCCTTTTTCCCGCCCATGCAAGGTCCCTGATCTCTATGTTTTGAAAAATTGAGAGCTGGATAGGGTTGCCGCAAACAGCAGCTCTTTCAACTTCTTCTAAGTTGATGCCGAGTTGCGCAAATAGGGTGTTTATTGTGTCCAACATTAGGTCGTTTGCTACATCTTCGCTGACCTCTACAGCAAAGTGGAGGTGATCCATAACGTTAGCTCCTGGGACGGGGTGTCGTAAAGTGATTGCAGTTGATAAAATTTTACCATTATTGAGATCGATAGCTTGTGCTCTAAAACCGCTAGTTCCTAGATCAAAACCAATTCCAAGACGCAAAAACATCACCTACTTTTCTTTACATTTAAATTGATTGAGGTTAATTATCCTAGAAACAATGTCTAGTCTTTAATGTTACTTGTATGCGTATTGAGAGTCCTTTGTTTTGATAATATAAATCTTACTAAACAAGTTTTTATTTAAACCTTTATTTCTTTTTTGGAAGGTTTAGACTATATCTTCCTTTTTTAACAGTTTATTACGGGGATCTTCTTTGTATTTTATGAATTCTTGAAAAGTATTTAAGATGGTTAATTGGGTGCTTTTCTGATCTCTTTCGATCCTATTTTCTGTTATTTGATGAGGTTTTTAGCTTCTTCTACGCTTTTTAAGACGTCGTTTGTTAGGAGATCTATTTCTTTATCCAATCCCTTTAAATCCTTATTTAGCAAGCCTCCGCCCAAGATTATTTTCACTTTTTCCCTTAATCCTTCTTTTTTTAAGAGTTCTATGATCTCTTTTATTGTAGTTATTGTCGCAGTATATTCCGCAGATAGTACTAGCAAATTTGCATCCATTTCCCTTATTTTTTTCATGACCATATCAGGAGATGCTGGTTGAGGGAAGTTGTATACCTTAAAACCGTTAACATTGAATATTCGCGCCAAGACCTCTTTTATCATTATGTGACCTTCACCTGTAACACAAGCAAATATTGCTTTGCCTACCGGGGGTTCTGGTAATTTGATATTTGCATCTATCTCCATTAAAACCCCATAAAGAGCCATAAGAGATTCTGTCCACTTTTTCATTGCCACTTTTTCCTCCTCTGAATACTCTGGAACTGAACATATTGCCTCTCCTATTTCTAAAACTGCTTTAAAAATACCGTCCACTAAAATGGTTTTGATATCAACACCTTGGCTTAAAAGTGTTCTAAGGCTGGAAGAGGCTTTACTACTTTGCCCTTCTTTAAGGCTCTCAACTAATTCGTTTAAGGCTGGGTTATCCATTTTCGGTCTCTCCTATTTTAATCCACAATTTTAAGAAATATATTAAGTTCCTTTATATTTTCATATTTAAAAATTTGGATGTGAATGTCTTAAAGAACTAAAAATAAATATCCTGCCTAATATTAATCTAAAAACTCGTCGTGAAGGCGCATTTCAGGTCAAAAACTCCTCAAAAAAAATGACAAAAAACCTTTAGAAAAAGTACCTGAAACGATAGATCTGTAAGCTCGAATAAAATAAAAAACGCGATCAAAGTCATTTTAAAACTCTAAAAAACATTATTTATAACTAAGAAATAAAAAATTAAAGATAAGATAAAAAAATGAAACAAAAAATCATTATCAGAGAAAGATTAAGAGGAATTTTTATTTATTTATCTTAAAATTATTTTATTTCTAATTGTAAAATATTTAAATGCTTGAAAACTATTTTACATTATAATATTAAAAAAGATTAAATGAAAACTTGGCTTGAGTTTCTATGAGAATACTATGAAGGACTAACTAGAGGAAAAAATGATGGAAGATATACCAGTTGAGCTCCTAGAGTTGCTTGAAAGAAGCAAAGTCCGTTGGGAAGTCCTTAAATTCCTCGCAGAACAGTCTTTACCAAGCTATGTTAACCAAATAGCGAAAAAAGTTAAAACAGCTTCTCGAAATGTTAGTGCTGCCCTAAAAGTTTTTGAAGAGTTAGAACTGGTTGAATTCGTTAAAAAGGAAGAGAAGGATAAACCTTTAAGGATGAAGTTTTGGCGTATAACCCCTAAAGGCCGCTGGATAGTCGAGATCCTAAAAGAAAGTAAAAGAAAGGAGGGGAAAATAGATAAAGAAGAAAGTGAGGTTTTACTAGAACATGAACTAAAAATAGCGCCAGGAAAACCCATTGATTTATTTGGAAAAAGAAAAGAAAAAGAAGAAACAAAGAAAAAATCAATACCAAGAAAAATAGATTTCAGCAAAGTTTTCATCCGGTATAACCTAAAAAAAGAAGAAGAAACAGTAAAGAAGGAAGAAGAACCTTCAAAACAAAAAAAAGAAGGTATAAATTTCGACAAGGTTTTCATTCGATATAACCTAAAAAGAAAGCTAAATAAGACTTAACTGATTATTGTTAGCTATTTTAAAAAACAATAAAAAAAATGGGTTGGAAGGAATAAGAGAAGTTAATAGGCAGTTTTACTTCTATTAGGTTCCGCTGAATTCTATTGCTGCTTCTACCATGGCTTTTATATTTGCGTTTTTTGTTATGGGCGATATGGCGCATCCTGGCGCTACGAGGTCTACTCCCTGTTTTATGTTGTTTGTCGCCTGTTCTTTTACTTTTTCTGGTGTTCCTAGAAACAAGGCTTCAACAGTGTCAACGTTGCCCATTATTGTGCATATTCCCTTTACTTTTGGAATTGCTTTGTTCATGTCTGTCTTGTTGTCCACGCTGATGCAGGTGGCGCCAGAGTTCATCATGGGTTCAACGATAAGGTCTCCTTGACCGCAAACGTGGAGGATGGTGGTTCCTTTAATCTTTTTAATGCAATTGGTGTTATAGGGAGCTGCAAACTCCGCATACATCTTGGGGCTTAGGATGTCTGTGGAGGCAAGCATGTCTTCAATGCATACCACGTCTGCTCCAGCGTCAAGCTGGGCGTTAGCATAATCAGCGATAAGATCCACCCCTATCTCAGAAAACCTTTTAACCTTTTCAGGATCCCTCATGATCATTATCAAGATCTTGTTTATCTCCGCCAGATGGCCTGCTAAGGAGAAAGGGCCGTTGGTGTGACTGATTATAGGGGCCTCCTCACCAACTTCCTTCTTCATGATTTCTATGGCTTTCAAAATCGCAGGTATTCTGCCCTTTTCAAGGAAGTCTTCAGGGATAGAGATCTCCTCTGGTTCCTTATAACCGTGGAAGGGAACAGAGGGTATAGACTCCTTCTTCTTACCAAGGTCCACTTCGCAACCCAGTATTTCTGCTTCAACAGCTTGGTCAAAGGGGGCGTCAACCACTTCCAAACCACACTGTTTGTAAGCGCCCATGCCCAACTGGGCCATTATCTGAGCATCACTATGACCTTCAGGCCAATAAACTCCCAAATTATCCATCTGCTCTACAGTAACCGTCTGGTTAGCACAAGTAACGGGAACCCTGTCTACTTCATCCTTCTTGCCCGAAATAGCAAGCATTACACGGTCTTTTGAACTTAAAACCAACAAAAACACCTCAAAATGGCTTTGACAAAACACCTCTAAAATAAAAACTAAAATAAAAAAAATAAGGGGAGGTTAGGAGTGATAAGTAGGTTTTGAATTACCACTTGTAGGCGTAGCCGCCTGTGATTTCTTCGTAGTTTTCGCGAATTGTTTTCCAGCTTTTACCTTTTACTGCGTTTTCTGCTAGCGCTGGAGCGTGGTGGGCTTTAACGCCGTGGATTCCATAGTCGTAGGCTTCTACAAAGTCTCTGGTAACAGCGCCACCGCCGCAAACAAACGGTATTACAATACCCAACTCTTTAAGCCGGGCAGCGATTCTTGGAAAAGCGGTCATTGTTGTTGTCATAAGGGCTGTTCCTGTCACCATTGCGGGCTTCTTTTCTTTGACAGTGTTAACGACAGTCTCTACAGGTACGTCTCTCCCTAGGTTAATAACTTCATATCCATTGGCAGCAAGCAATGCGCTAACTATTTCTTTTCCTATATCGTGGATATCGCCTTCGGCTACATGAGTGACTACTAATCCTAACTTTTCGGACGGTCGGCCAAGCTTGGTTTCACATACTACTATGCCTGATTGCATCGCATCAGCTGCGATCATTACTTGGGGTAAGAAGAACATGCCTTTATCATAAAGCTCGCTTACAACGCCCATTCCAGCGATTAAGCCATCATTAATAGCTTTTATTGGATCTATTCCTTTATCAAATGCGGCTTTTAGGCTCGATGCAACAGCTGCTGGATCTCCATCAATTACAGCTTTAGCTACCGCGCTAAAACTTGGGTCACTAGGCAGACCTGCTTTAATTACGGCGTCTGGGGATAAGGCCTCTTTTTCAATACTATAGCGTCTGAAAACAGTTTTGAGATTTTTTGCTTTATCAGCTAAGATAACCATTTTCGGTCTCTCCAAACGTTAGTCTAACGTCTCCTTTTATGACTAACGCATGATTTGTAATCTGCACGCAATATATAAGTATTTCGTCTCATAAAAGAGTTTAATATATAAGTATTTTATATTGTAAAAGAGTTTACTTAATAAAACATAGATATATAAATTGTATTTAAAAACTAATAGAGAAAATACAATTTGGCGTTTTTTAGAGACTTAATCTCTGAGAAATAATTCAATGATACTATATTTTAGATTTATTAAATATTTTATAAAGGTAGAATTTTTCCGATATTAATAATAGAGCAATCTTTCGTTTGCCATTTAAATTTGTAAACATTTTTTTAATAAAATAAATAATGATTATTATAAGTAATTAAATTTCTCTTTTCTTTATCATAATTAAGTCTAAGTTAATTAAAGTTATAATTTTTATATTACCTTTTTATAATCTTTAAAAGCAAAGCACAAATTTATAAAGTGATTTAAATATATTTTAAAAGTTGAATTTATTCGCTAGAGGAGTTTTAAAATGAGCAAGATTCAAAACGATAGAATCCCGGTTTGGACTGAAGGATCCAAATATATTAAAGGGGAAGAGGCAAGAAAAATAAACATTGAGGCTTTTAAAGCTTTTGCAGAAGCTTTAAAGACATCTCTAGGGCCTGACGGGTTAGATAAAATTTTAATGACCATTCATGGACCTAGACCTCAAGATGTTGACACCGTGATAAGCAATTATGGAGCAGAAATCATAAAATCCGTTCACGTTGAGCATCCTATAGCCAAGTTTATTACCAAAGTTGTAGAAGCACAAGAGGAGGAGGTTGGAGATGGTACTAAAAGCGTGATTATAATTGCAGGTGAACTTCTCAGAAAAGCTGAAGAACTTTTAAAGATGGGAATTCATCCCACCATGATCATAAAAGGTTATAAAAAAGCATTAGAAGAAGTTTTTAAGATTTTAAAAGAAATAGCAATCTTTGTTGACATAAATAAAGATAATAACGTTTTGAAAAGGGTTGCAATCAGCACCATGAACAATAAAACAATAGAAGGTTCAGAACAAACTCTAGCCGATATGATTATAAAAGCAGTAAAACAGGTCGCAGAAAAGGTTAACGGAGAAAAATGGAAAGTAGACCTGGATAATATAGGTTTGGTACGTAAGGAAGGAGGAGGCATTTCAGATACAAAAATTATTAATGGATTGATTTTAGATAAACAAGTTGTTTATAAGCAAATGCCAAAAAGGATTAAAAATTGTAAAATATTGCTTATAAATAAAAACTTAGATGCTTTATTTTTCAGGCGTTCTGAGGCCCGTGCTACAAAATTAGTTATTACTAAATTGGGACAAAGAGAAGATTTCGCTAACCAGCAGAGAAATATTATAGAAGAGATAGTGGACAAATTTGCTGAAACAGGAGCTAATGTTATTTTTTGCCAACAACAGATCGATTATGTGTTTTATCAACCTTTATTTAAAAGAGGAATTGCCGCTATTGAGAATACTTTGCTCTATGATATGGAGAGATTAGTTAAAGCTACTGGAGCAAGAGTGATTCAAGACCTTTTTGACTTAACACCTGAAGACTTAGGGGAAGCAGAACTATTTGAGAGGCGTAAGGTTGGTGATGAAGAATTGATTTTCATAGAGGGGGTAGAAGATCCGAAAGCTATTGGAATCCTTGTAAGGGGTAGTATTGATGATGTTGCAAGAGAAGTTAGTAGAATAATTACAAATGGGTTAAATGTGGTAAAAAATGTAGTAGAAAATCCTTTTGTGGTGGTTGGAGGTGGAGCGGTTGAACTGGAGCTTTCAAAAAGACTTAGATCACATGCTTACAAGTATGATAAAAGGGAACAATTAGCGGTAAAAAAGTTCGCTGAAAGTCTTGAATGCATACCAGAAGCTCTAACAAAGAATGCAGGTTTTGATGCTCAAGAGCTGTTAGCAAACCTAAAAATGGAACATAAAAACGGAAAAGCTAACATTGGATTTGATTGTCTTAGAGGCACTATAGGAGATGTTGGAGGGGAAAATGGAATTTTTGAACCGTTAAACGTTAAAAAACAGATCTTACTAGGGGCCTTTGAAGCAACAACAACGGTGCTTAGAATAGATAGGATTTTTGTTGGGAGACAAGGGCCTGGAGGACCGTTATACGTTGGAGATAAAAAAAGAGCACAAAAAGAGATGGAAGAAAACTTCCCAGAAAAGTTTTAAAATGAAACAATAAAACGTCAATATTTTATGATGCAATGATAAATAACTATAAAAATAACATAAGAAATATTTTAAATAGAAAAATAAATAAAAAGATGTTTGATCTTCTTATCTATCGATGGTTATTCTTTTTCTATTATTTTTTAATTTAAACATTATTAGAGAAATAAGTTCGATAAACTTTTTCAAAATTTGGGCTTTTTCGAGATCCTATTGATTTATAGCGACTTTTTGTTATACTCTTTAAAAATACATTAGGCCTATTTCCTGGTGAAAAAGCGACTTCAACTGGGTCAAAATGGACACCTACCAAAAAGAAGCCGTAACCGGGATCTGATAGATCTATTTTACCCTCAAACTCCAGTTTTAAATATTCAAAGCAGGGACCGCTAGTAAAGCATCCAACGCATTCCAAAACTTCTGGGATATCTTTTACTTCTTTTTTGAAGTTTATTGGCGGGAATATTGCTCGGAATAAACCTTCTTTAAAAGCGTTCCACTCTGCCAGTTTATCTGTTCTTATGTAGAAACAATCGCCAACAATGATTACATTTTCTGCCATTTTTAACTCTTCTAACTTTTCTTTATCCCGTATTTCTTCCCCTATAATTCCGTCACTGCTTACTATTTGAAAAAGGGAATCTTTAGGCCATTCAAAAGATCTGTCCGTAAATACTGAAAATACTGCATCACTCTGAATAACTCTGTCTAATCCCTCGTTTACTCCTTTAGCAAGGCCGCCCAAAACATTTTCTAAAGCTCTAGATTCTAGTCCAAATATATCTATTATCTGGTCTTCACTCAGTTGTATAACGCCTATAATCCCTTTTATCGAATTAAATTTTTCTATAACTTTTTTTGATACTTCCTTCTCCGATATCATATGCCGCTGCCTCCAATATCATTAAAAGTCTCTCCTCATAAGTTAATTATTACAAAGTAGATTGAGTGAAACGTATGTATAAATTTTTCTATTATTAATGCTTTGGAAAATGTTTTTGAGTGAACTGGTTCTAGAAGTTTTTTTATGATGACCAATAAATCTTCTTTCAAAACCAATCCTGTTGGTTCTTCATAGCTTAGGAATAAAAGGGTTAGTGTTCCCTGAAAGATCTATAAGGAGGCAAGAAAAAGGGAGGTTTCCGAGTTCTCGACCTTAGAGGATACTGAGGGTGGCGGAATATAGCATGAGATGCATCGAAAAATGCATCATCTAAAAGGCTAAAAAGGAGGTAGGGAGAACACCTCTCAATCAGGGGGGAAGACAGAAGGAATAAGGAAGTATGGCTCAGAATAATGCTGTAGAACACAAAAATATATACCGCAAAACAAACCCATAAATAATTTCCCAAAGTATAGTCCAAGAAAATCCTTAAAAACTCTAAAAAATCGAAGACTTTGAAAGGGAGAGGAAAACTCATAAAAAAACTTATAAAAGGCAACGAAACGAAGCGGAATCTAAAGGTTGAAGGTACATCCTATCAAAAAGGGGGGGTTTGTTAACACCTAAAACCCTTGGAAACAGAAAAAAAGGTTTGAAAAGGAGGAGGAACCATAAAAAACCTGAAACCTAAAGAGGTTTAACAGGAACTTGAAAGATAAAGGAAATCGGTATTTAAAACGATGAAAGAAGTATAAAGCGCTGTTAGTATCTTACTTGGTAATTTAGATTATATAACTGTAGCAAGCGGTTTTGATGTCGTTTTTTATGTTTATGAGAAACGGGGTAATATGTTCTTGGAAAAGTGATATTATAGTACTTTTTGTTGTATCCTCTAGTACTGTTAAGTTGCGTAAGTAGCTAAGAAGCTTTGCTGTGAAATAACCCCTTACAAACTCTAGTGAATTGTTAGAAAGTAAAAGTTTAACATCTTGCATCTTTGAACGCATTCCCTCAAAAATTTCTGAGACTATTTTAATTGCAGTTAGTTGTTCATTTAAATGGTTGAAACATTCGGGACAAACACGGATTAACCGAGTTATTGCCTTTGATTTCGGAGGGATAAATTTCTGAACTGTTGTAAATTTGCCGCACATCTCACAAAACATTAGGGATCACCAGCATTTTTTTATGGTAGTGTCACCTTCATTTTTAATATCAAATCTCTTCAAGGGCAATAACGCCCCAGCACCAAACGAATCCTCGCCTCCGTTTAGTTTTACTGTGCCGTTAAATTATATTATGGTGAACATATTTTTTAATTTTACTGTCCCATAAAACTTTATTTTATAGGAGTACACCTTCATTCTTAATACCACGTCTCTTCTCCAGTTACTTATAACCGAACTGAACTCGATAGCCCCACAACATGAAAGCCTATTTCACGCAGTATAGTTGTATGAACCGCTTTAAACCCTTCTAAACAAGGGTAATAACACCCCAGCACCAACCGATTCCCTCCTCCCTCTCACAACAGCCCGGACAAGTAGCAGCAAAAAATGCGAAAAACAACAATATTATTACTAGAAGCAATCACATGAAAAGAGGATAAAAAATATGTTTGTGGACGAGTTCATCAAGAGCAAAAAGTATATATACTGGAATTTGTTACCTACTTCTAACCCAATTTTCACCCTAAGGTGGAATCTGGGTTAATAAAGAATTTGAGGAATGTATAATGGTTCGAAAAGCATATACAGCTTTGGCATATGCCGTTGCTGATGACATGGTTTTTGGAGATGCAGTAAACCCGGTATCAGCGCCAAAATGGGGCTTTGAAGCAGGCGCAGGGATGGTTCACCCTGATATAAAAGTAGCTCCACCACCAGGATCAGAAGAAACTTTAGAGAAATTAAAGAAATCTCACGATCACTTTACAAGTGATGCATGTAATAGAGCCATAGGGATAGGAATTCCAAGCATCATGGTTGAACAAGAACATGTTTTCCAGCAGACCCACAACCCTGATTGGGGTGGTGCAACAACAAAAGTACAAGCAGACATCCTCCAAAAGTTCCACGACGAGTGGGGCATCGCATGCTATCTAAGACAAACAGTCGCAGACCTGAGAAGGTCAGAAATAGCCTTAAGAGACACACCCTATGAACGTGATATAATGGCGACAATTGAAGCTTGCTGCAAAAATGGAACAAGTGATATAGCCATGGAGACCATGGGAGGAAAAGAAGTCCTTGACTACTCGGTGACGAGGGCAGATCTTGAAGGCGTCCTCTTTGGTATAGGCGTCTGTGGCAGCATCGACATGGAATACGTGTGGACCAAAGCAGTTGACATCTGCAAGAAAAACAATGTAATCCCTGCTGGCGACACAAACTGTAGTGGAGCCAACACTGTCATGTTCATCGCTGGAGGTCTAACAGACAAAGACGTTGCTCACACCTTTGCAGCCTTCGCGCGAGCAATTAGCGCCCCAAGAAGCCTAGTCGCCATGGAGTGCGGGTGCACAGGACCAGACAAAGACTGTGCCTATGAAGGACCAATCGTAAAAGCCGTATCTGGCAACCCGACCTGTCAGGAAGGTAAAGATTGTGTTTGCGCCCACGGTGACGTGATGGGCAACTTAGTCGCGCAAGTCTGTGACATTTGGACTAACGAATCTGTAGAATATCATGAAGAATTCGGTGGAACTACCGCAGCTGTTTGGTTCCAGGCCGTAGCAGAAGAAGTTGCCTTGATGAACATAGCTAAACAAACAGGCAACGACAAACTCCTAAGAGACTTATACATGTCAGTTGACATATACAGAGACCCACAACCCTTGATCCTTGCCTACCCGAACGCTTTCCAGATAGGAGGAGCAATTGTTTCAGACGGAGCAGACATATATTTGAGAGCTAGGGCGGCCGCGATGAAAGCAGGAGAAATAATGAAAGCAGGCCATGACTCAGGTAAGTTACCTTTAACAAAATTCGAATCGGACGCTCTCACCAGTGGAATGGCAAAGCTCGGAGCTTTAACTGACGATAAAGATAGATTCATCGCAGACAAAGTCGCATGGGCAGATAAGGTAAAGATATATCAATGGCAGAAGAAGAACTACGCCTATTAAA
>JBHLKN010000006.1:19224-38088 GCA_048886645.1 Candidatus Hodarchaeota archaeon
ATTCATCGCAGACAAAGTCGCATGGGCAGATAAGGTAAAGATATATCAATGGCAGAAGAAGAACTACGCCTATTAAAGCTAATAAACGAATCCCAAGGTCTATTTATAAACCCCTAAATCCCTCCCCTTTTTTTTAATTCTCTTTTTAATCCTTCTTACTTTTTTTACTTTTTAGATGCTCTAAGTATCCTCCACATAGTTACCTTTTTTTGATTTATTTAATTCTCCTCCATTCATATTTTAGTTTTAGTTATATGATTTAAGATAAGTAAAACAAAAAATAAGGTAAGGTATTTTTATGATATAAGAGTAGGTTACTTCGTGGTTACGTAGCTTTATTTAAACTTTGTTTACCTTTTTAAAAAATAAATTCCAACCTCATTTGGGTTTTTATTAATTTTTTACTTAAAGATTTGTTTTTGGTGGTGTTTTTGGCAATTGGAGTTGGTATTGACACGGGTGGCACTAACACTTATGCAGTAGTATTAGACTTTATATCCCGTGAAGTGTTAGGCAAGGGTAGTGCGCTTACTACACATTACGACTACACTGTTGGAATAGTCAAAGCTCTAGACAATACTTTAGAAGATTCTAATGTTGATCCAAGCCAAGTGGAAGTGGTTTCTATTTCCACTACTTTGGCTACTAACGCAATTGTTGAGGGGAAAGGGTGTAGAGTTGGTCTTTTAATGATCGGTCATAAACCAAGAGAGGATCGGTGCATACCTACAGATATTATCCGTGTTGTTAGTGGAGGTCATGACGAGTTTGGTGATGAGATCGAGCCCCTTGACGAGGAGGAGGTTAAAGTTGCCATTCAAGAAATGAGCGATTGTGTTGAGGGGTTAGCGATATCTTCTTTTTTCAGTGTAAGAAACCCTTCTCATGAGATCAGGGCGAGGAATATCGCCCGGGAGATTGCGGGTTTACCTACTGTTTGTGGTTTTGAGTTTACAGAACAGCTTGGAATTTATGAAAGAACAGTAACTGCCGTGCTTAACGCCAAACTTATCCCCTTGATAAATACCCTACTCTTAGAACTCAGGAAGGCTTTGGGAGAAAGGGGGATGGAGAAAACGCGTTTATTTGTTGTGAAAGGCAGCGGGTCTGTGATTAGCGCGGAATTTGCAAAGGAAAGACCGGTAGAAACGATTTTGTCAGGGCCTGCAGCCAGTGTTGTTGGTGCGTGGGAGCTTACAAAAAATAAGGACGGAATAGTTATAGATATAGGGGGTACAACAACGGATATATGCTTCCTTGAAGGTAATAAGCCTTTAATCGTAGATGATGGTGCGGCTGTTGGCGGGCTTAAAACCAGGGTAAGGGCCATAGATTCAACAAGTATAGGGGTGGGGGGTGACAGCAGGATAAAAGTGAATGAAGGGATGATCGAGATTGGTCCTGAAAGGGTTGCTCCTATAGCTTTTGCAAGCTTAGAAATTCCTGAACTTGCCAATTTGATCAAGGAGAAAAACGGTGTTTATTATTTCAGGGCCTTAAAAAAGACTAGAAACCTAAGACAACCCATTGACGAAGACTTGTTAAGGATTGTGTCTAGTCAGCCCTTGATAAGTTTTGAAGATTTAGTGAAAAGTGGGAATATTGATTGTGATCGATTAAACGAACTCATATTGTTAGGATTAGTACAGCCGATCGGTGTTACACCGACAGATGTCCTTCATTGTAATGCGATATACATGGAAGGGAATGTGGAAGCGGCACGAGTAGCGGTCAGTACTTTGGCTGAGAAGTTAAACATGGGTTTATCAAAGTTTTCTGAAGAAGTCATAAAAAAGTTTACACAGAAAATAGTTGATGCTGTAAATCAAAAGTTTGAGGAAAGGATGACGTCTGACTTCATCTTTGACCTGCCTGACATTTTAAAAACATATTTCTTGAGGAAATATAAGGCGAAAAATGATGACGGTGAAGAGGCTAGGAAAAAAGTCTTGTTAAACTCGTCAGTAATCGGGTTAGGAGCTCCGGCTGAAGCTTATATAAAATATGTGGGAGAAGCGATGAAAATAAACATTTTAGTGCCTTCAAGCTCTGCTACAGCTAGCGCCCTTGGAGCAATTACAAGCAGCATAGAAGAGTCTGTTTTCATCCTTGTCCAACGAGATTTTCACGAGGATCTTGAGATTGAAAGATACATAGTTCACGTTCCAATAATTGGGAAGCGAATCTTCGAAAACAGGTTTGAAGCTATTGATTTTGCCATTGAAGCGGGAAAAGCTTTAGCCATGGAGAAAGCTAGGAGAGCAGGAGCAGAAAGAGTACACGTCACAGTGCAAAAAAAGGATGTCATCGCAAAAATTTTTGGAAGTAGTACTTATTTACGCTCAGAAATAATCATAAAAACAACCTCCCCAATCATTTCTGAAATCCCTTCCCCATCTACAAGCAGTAGGTACGTCAATGTCTTCAAGGTCGCTAGATATAAAGAATTAATGTCTTCAAGGACATCGCATAAAAAAGATCAATAGCTTCAAGGTCATCGAAGCTATTGCGAGGACCTATTTTTGCGTATTTTCCTCTCTTTTTTCTGTGTTCTTTAGGGTGGTATTGGAGCACTTCTTTTACTGTATGTATAATAATCAGTTGTGTTTTATGATGTGTTAGGTTCTTCTTCTATTCAGCATATTATTGTCTTGTTATTCTTTTTTAAGTTGGCGATTTATTGGGGGGATGTTTTTAGCTTCGTGGGCTGTTGGTGGAAATAAGTGTTTTAGGCCCATAACTTTAACGAATTCCTGGTTAAACGCCAGTATAGCCTGCTTATGTTTGAAAGCACTTTCATTTATGGATGAGAATTTTTGAAATCCTTTGCTTATAAAGTCTTTCAGCTTCTCGTTTATGAAATTTTTAGCATCTGGGTTTTTCTTTATTGTTTTGTATGCAAGGTCGTCGATATAAAAGTGTGAAATGCTTGGAGTATGGGTGTGAATTATTTCATGGAGAAGCATTTCTGCTGGGTCTACTTTCTTCCAGTAATGAACATTAAAATAGATATGGGATTTTAAAGGTTTTTTCAAGGTGTTGTGGGCATTAATGTAAAAGATCCGTGAAAATCTTGTTTTTTGGTCGAGGTCTAGTAATGGTACTAATACTGGGGGGTGATAGCTTACGAAGAATTGGTACTCTGCTTGTTCTTTTATTTCTAGGATTTCTTCACATTTTTCCGCGACTTCTGGACATTCGGTAGGGAAAGCGATTTGGGAAAAGGGTGTGACAATTTCGTAAGGGGTTATAAGGGATCGACGACCGACGGTTTCAAAAACACCGCCAATCCTTTCTATTTCCTCTGATAAAGCCTGTTTTTGGTCGTCTAGAACCGTTTTTATTTCTGGGAGCCGTTCATTAAGAAAATCACAGACATTCTCAAACTGTATACCCCAAAGGTATGCCCCCACAGCATTCAGAAGGTAAAAACGCGCGGTTAAAAAGTCGTCAAGCTCTTCCAGCCAAACATAACCTTTGTTCATTAAACGATTACTCTCCTTCTAAAACATATCATTAAATCATTAGGTTTTTCTCTTGTATAAAATCCTTTACCATCAACAGAAGGTCTATGATGCGCTTTTTTTGTTGATATATTTATTGTAGCTGATGGAAAATATTTTAGAAGCCTTTAAGATTTAGAAAGAGCATGTGAGAAGATACATGTCTTTTATTAAGTAGACATGTAGGTGGATAAACATGTTGGAAATAGAGATATATCATACACCTGCTTGCGGAAATTGCCGAAGAACCAAGAGATTGGTTGAATTTGTCGTATCGAAACGATATCCAAAGGAAGTAAAAATTAGAAATATTGATCTTTCAGACCCCCGCAACATAGAGGAGGCAAGGGCTAAGGGAGTTTACGGTGTTCCTACAGTCATTATTGGAGAAACGATAATTCGAGGCATTCCACGAGGAGAAAGCGAAATAGTAGAACTTATAGAGAAATATAAAGAATGTTAAAAATAGTCGAATACCTTTATACTCCTTCTACCAAATACTTAATCCCACAGAAATCGTCTATTAAAGCGCTATTTTTCTTCCACAGTTAGGACAGAATCTAGCATTAGGATGTTTTATTCCAATGCCGCAGTAAGGACAATAATTAATTTGACCAGATTCTTTCTCCCCCTTTATTTTTGTAGATTAAAATGGTTTTTGATCATTTGACAATACGTCTGTTACTAGTAATTCTTTGAAAAAGTTTACCCATGGAGGTAAGCAACAGCTCCTCATAGCAATAGACTCATTCAACTCTTTAATGCATTCTTCTAACTCATCAAGGCCTTTTTCAGTTATCGCATATATTTTCTTCCTCCCCCCTCTCCCCTTTTCATCGACTTTTGAAACCTCTTCTTCTTTTTTCTCGATACACTTATCTTCCTCGAGGGAGGAGAGCAAAGGATAAATCGATCCTGGGCTAGGTCTCCAAAAACCTCCCGTAATACGCTCTATTTCATTCATGATCTCGTAGCCATGAGTTACCCCATTACTCATCAATTTAAGGACTAGATATTTTAAAAACCCCCGAGGTACCATGGGAAAAGGCACTATATTATCAAAAGAAGACATATCAAATCGCCAACTACTTCCCTCTATGAAAAATATTAAGGGTTAGGGAGGGTTTTGCATCATTTGGACAACTTTTTGAGGTACTATACCTGAATCTGCCCCTATTTCTTCCATAAATTTTTCGTCTACGGTTGCACCTCCAACTAATATTTTCAATTTTTCCCTCAAACCTGCTTCTTTTAAAGCTTTAATCGTTTCCCTGACAGCTTGTAAGGTTGAATCCATGCTTGCAGACAAACCTACTATTTTCATTGCCTTGGTTTCTTTAAGTTTTTTAACGAAAGCTTCTGGGGGAACATCGTTTCCTAAGTCATGAACTTCGTATCCCGATGCTTTAAGAAAGGCGGCTATAATGTCCTTTCCTATGACGCTCATACCTTTTGTTAGTCCTTGATTAATTGCTTCTAAAGGATTAACACCTGTATCTAGCGCTTTTTTAGAAAACTCAACCGCCTGATCCTTATTTCCAGTTATAACAGCCTCGCTTAACTTATCTAATATCTCCTCTTTAGAAGACATACTATACCACCTTACAACCCATCTGCGTCTTTAAACTCCTTCTAGCTTGAAATGCATGCTTAAAAGCTAGTTTTTCTAGATCTCTAATTATAAATAAAATAATCCTAATATTTTCATAAATATACTCCCCAGAAATTTCTTCCTGAAACTCTTAGGACCGCTCCACGCCGTATATCACCAATTATTTAACTACAA
This sequence comes from Candidatus Hodarchaeota archaeon, assembly GCA_048886645.1. Classification (GTDB taxonomy): domain Archaea; phylum Asgardarchaeota; class Wukongarchaeia; order Wukongarchaeales; family Wukongarchaeaceae; genus Wukongarchaeum. The sequence continues at coordinate 24,514 of JBHLKN010000006.1, forward strand.
AGTGGTATAATCACATTGTTGCTTCAAAAAACAACAAAAGATAATTTAAAAAGGGGAATTTTTCTTTTTTTGTTTATTTGAATTCTATTGTAAGAGAAAGGTTAGCGGTGTGTGGCGTTGAGTAGTGAAGGTAATGGCGGGCATTTTCATGGTTTAAGGAGTGCTTTTTCTTTTCTTACTGTTATTCCTGTAAGTAAGAAGATGTACTCTCATGAGGAAGTTGCTAGGAATTTTCATTTTGCGCCTGTTGTGGGGTTTGTGGTAGGACTCATGGCAGGAGTTTTTGGGTATTTTTTAGGGCTTTTGCTTCCGCAGCTTATTGTGGGTTTTTTTGTGCTTTATTTTATTCTTAGGGTGTCTGGTTTTCATAACGTTGATGGGTTGTTCGATCTTGGGGATGGGTTGATGGTTATGGGATCTCCTGAGAAAAAGATTGAGGTAATGCATGATGTTAACATTGGTGTTGGCGGGCTTATCTTAGGGTTTTTTGTTTTGATTATCACGGGGATCGCTATCGGGGAGGTTGAAGAAGAGTTTTTAATACCTGCTGTTGTAGTGGCTGAAATGGGGGGTAAAATGGTCCAGATGGGGTGTATTTCTTTTGGGAGGAGCTCAAAAACTCCTGTTGCTGGGGCTTTTCACAAATTTGTGAATAAGAAAACTTTTGCAAAAGGTCTAGCTATTTCTCTTTTAATTTTAACACCTTTTCTCCTCTTTATTGAAAACATTGAAATTTTTAAAGAAGAGGGGATTCGTTTCTTAAATGAATGGGATTCATTTAGCTATGAAGAACTGTTAGTTTTTATAGGCGTGTTCCTTCTTGGAATATTTTCTGTAATGATTTTGATGATAAGAACTGCTCACAAACACTTTAACGCAGTCACTGGGGATGTTGCAGGGGCATCAAATGAAATAGCTAGGATAACAATATTACTTTTAATAATAATTACGCTTATTTGAAAATTGGTAGGAAGATGGATATGGAAGAAAATTATGGAAGTAATGGTGCTGGAAAGGGCGTGACTTGTTTGATTATGGCGGGAGGTAGGGGTAGAAGGCTTGGTATTAGTATTGAGAAGCCTTTGCTTGAGGTTGGGAGTAAGACTATATTGGATAGGGTTGTGGAAGCGGCTTTATCTGCTTCAAAAATTGATAAGGTTATTGTGACTGTTACTTCTTTTACGCCTGAAACAAGGCAAAAGTTGGAGGATAAGGGTGTTCCATACATCGTAACGCCAGGTGAGGGTTTTATTGAGGATATGCGGTTTGCTATAAAAAATGCAGATCTTTTTGGTGGGGTTTTGGTTCTTGTTTGTGATATACCGCTAATTACGGCGGAAGATATTGATGAAATAGTGACTCAGTATGAGAGTTGTGGGAAGCCTGCTATGTCCGTCATGGTTAAGGCAGAGGTTTATGAAAAAATCGGGTTAGAGCCTAGTTATATCGTGGAGCTTGAGGACGGAGAGCTTGCTGTACCTACAGGTATAAACTTTGTTCAGGCGGAACTTATCAAAAGTTTAGGCTATGAAGACGTGTTAGAAGAAGGGGTATATGTTACCAATAATGTAAATTTTGCCGCAAATATTAATAAAATGGAAGATTTAGAGAATATAAAGAAGTTCTTAGGAATCACTTAAAACTGGTTTTTAGGTTTAAGAGTTACTTGGATGGTATTGTAGGACGTCTTTTACTTTGTGTATTTCGAGGAGGTTTGTTTTTCCCGGGATTCCGAGGAGGGATCCTGCGACTATGACCACAGTGTCTTCTTCTTCTATTAGGGCTTCTTCTTTTGCCCGGGAGACGGCTTCGTAGATTAGGGCGTCTGTGTTTTGAGCAAGTTTCATGGTTAGCGGGGTGACACCCCATAGGAGGGCTAGTTGGCGCATTACGGTTTCTTCGGGTGTTACGGCGATTATTGGGGCTGGTGGTCTGTATTTTGAGATCATTCTTGCGGAGTAGCCGTCTTGTGTTGCTACGATTACTGCTGCGGCATCTGTTCTTTTTACAACGTAGTAAACTGCGTGTCCTAATATTTCAGGTATTGTTGGGGATTCGGTATCGTATTCGGAAAGGTCTCTTTGAGTGATTAGACATTCTGCATGGCTTGAGATTTCGTCCATCATTTTTACCGCTTCTACAGGGTATTTGCCCGTGGCGGTTTCTCCTGAAAGCATTACAGCGTCTGTTCCGTCGAGAATAGCGTTGGCCACGTCGCTTGCTTCTGCGCGGGTGGGTCGAGGATTGTGGATCATTGATTCAAGCATTTGTGTGGCAGTAATTACTGGCTTTCCATAGATGTTACATTTTTTTATGATGGATTTTTGAACGATTGGTACTTGCCAGGGTGATAGTTGTATGCCCATGTCTCCTCGGGCTACCATGATTCCTTCTGATACTTTTAGAATTTCGTCGAAGTTTTCCACCGCTTCTTTAAGTTCTATTTTTGAGATTAGGGGGATGGAGATGCCTTTATCTGCTAAAATATTCCTTATTTTTTCCACGTCTTTTGGTCCTTTCACGAAGGAGATTGAGAGGTAGTCGCTTTGAAGTTTTGCTACAAGTTTTAGGTCTTCTAGATCTTTCTCTGTGGGTAGGGAGAGCATTTGGAAAGAAGCTCCTGGCACGTTAACGCCTTTTCTGTTTCCAACTTCTCCCCCGGTTACAACTGTGCAAACGATTTCGTTTTCTGTTTTTGAAAGGACTTTAAGCTCTATCAAGCCATCATTTATAAATACGCTTTCCCCTATTTCGACCTCTTTTGGGAGATTGTTGTAGGATACAGATATTTTGGATCCGTCCCCGATTATTGCTTCGTTGGTTAGAACAACCTTGGAATCGTTTTTTAAAAACACTTTTCCCCCTTTCATTTCCCCTGTTCTAACCTTTGGCCCGGTGATATCAAACATTATGCCTATTTTATCAGAAAGGCTTCTTATTCTGTCAAAAATTTTAACGTGTTCCTCATGGCTTCCGTGGCTAAAATTGAGCCTAGCAACATCCATACCTGCCTTAATAAGCTTTGACAAAACCTCTTCACTAGAACTTGAAGGACCAATAGTGCACACAATTTTAGTGCGAGTTTCTGTTATTTTCAAGTCCATAATCCTCCCTATAAAAATGAAATATGAACAAAAAACACTTTTACCTTTATTTTATTAAAGTAAAACTTATTGTTATGTTTTGCCATCATCTTTCCAAATTGCGTTTTTTATTAGGGTCTATGGATAATATCCTTAAATTATACTAAAAGTTTTTAGTTGCCTTTACATTATTAATATAACTTAAAAACGCCAGAAGAGAAATCGAAGAAAGGTTGAGGCGAAGGTAAATGCAAGATGACCCAAGTTATTTCAAGGAATCTTTAAATTCTTCCACTAGAACAGAAAAATCAGCACCTTCTGAAAGTGAGCATGTGTGGTTCATCTTAATGAAGGGAAAAGATGTTGAAAAAAGAGAAGATAAAGAGATTGAGGTCTGGGATTACTCATATATCACTTTCACCTCGGGAAAATATGAAGACGAGGGTAAAATTAAGGCTGAAAAAGACCTGGAAACATTAAATCTTCTCCTTTCTGGAGAATTTCCTGTTAAAAAAGAGGGCATAAAAACTGATATGGAAATCCAGAGAGATGATGGAAAATTTATAGCGAAATTTCAAGAGACTATCCGTCCCTTGCTTCAAACATCTTTCCTTTTGATAGGGGTTTTTTTTCTTCTTTTAACAGCCTTAATAGCTGTTCCTATAAGTAATGAACAACCCGTACTTCTCGTGATTTTGTTGACTATTGGAGTGGTATTTATCCTTTTAAGCTTCACAATTACAAGCACTCAAACGCAAATATCTTTCGATCACGCTCCAAAAACTCTTCAACATCAAACAAGCAAAGGTCCACTCAGAAAAAGAGAAACAATGACATTTTTGAGGCTTCCTACTGTGAAATTTGAAATAAAAAAAGTTACAGAGGCCCATTGGGATATATTCCTTGAAGGAAAAGACCTAGAAGGAAAGTGGAAAAACGTGGCAATCTGGGACTACTCATACCTTTCAAGGAGGGCCCATGAATATCTCTATCTTCATGCAGACAAAGTCAGGGCTAAAAAAAACGTAAAAACTCTTAACGAAATGCTCTCTGAAACTTACGTGCCAGAAACCGACTTAGAACGTCTCAGAACCGATATGAAAATCACGACGGAAAATGGTGCGGTGAAAGCAACTTTCCGATATCCCCTTATTTTCACAATAATATTTCTCTCTGCAGGAATGATCTGCGCAATAACAGCGATCCTTATCGCGATTCTAATAGGCATAGAAGAAATCGCTTTAATCGCAACCCTCTTAATTCTTGCTATAGTCTCTACTCTAGCTGGTATATTCCTCTTTAACCGTAAAACATGGATTCTCTTAAACCGCCCAAAAGGAACAGTAGAAATATGGACCATAAGCTGGTTCAAAAAAACAAAAATCCTGGAACTGGCTGCAAAAACCGCAAAATTCAAAATAAAAGCATGAACTACCCAGCCCTTACAGAGGGGATTTCCTTTGGCGGAAGTTGCGGGGGGCGGTTTATTTTGTTTTTTTTATTTTTCTTGCCAGAAGGTTCCGCGATAGGCGGAGGTGTAGGGGCATCCTAAACACCAGTTTAGCTCATACCGATCGCATTTTTTACAATTACAACCACAGGGAGTTTTTTCAGTTTTTTCTATGATCATTTTTATGGGGAAGGCTAGGTCGATTTCTGCATCTATGATTATGTTTAGTTCGACATTAGTTACCTCAGGGTTTTCCCTTAAATGATAGTCTACTAGGGCTTCGAGGGTTGTTAGGTCCTCGCTCGCGAAAAATAGGCATACGTTGTTTTTTCCGCTTGTTACGAAACCGTGTAAGAAGTAGGGGCAGTTTTTGAAGACATCAATTATTTGGGTGGGATTGTTTACTATTGCGTCTACTTTTGCAACGTTTAAGCCTAGTTCTTTTAGGTTTATTGCTACTTTGTTGGAGATTATGTTTTTCTCTTTTAGTTTGCGTATTCGTACTCCTATTGAAGGTTGTGAGAGCCCTAGTTTTTGCGCTATTTTGTTTTGGGGTAGTTCAGCATCTTCTTCCAAAAGCATTAAAAGTTGTCTATCTTTCTGGCTTATACCAAGCTTTTTTGCAAGAGGCATAAAACGCACCTTTGATAGGTTTTTAATAGATAATTATTAGATCCATTTATTATTGTCATTCACACTTATAAATTATTAGGTTTATAATTGTAAAAATCAATTTATGTAAAAATCAATTTATAAAAGTATCTTTTAAAGATACTAAAAAAAACCCTTAATCAAGTTAAATAGCTTAGTAGTAGGACCTTGTAGGATGGTTCATGATGGGCCAAGGAATAAAAACCTTGCAAGGCTGTTCAGTATTGTCTCTTGAGTAGATTAAAACGTTTCTCATTGGAAGGTTTACAAGCTGGCTCGGTGGGAAAGGAAGTTCTATAACCTTTTTTAAGCTTATAACTTGTTGGGGAGTGCAACCAAAGAAGGTGATCGTGTTTACGATGCCCAAAACGCCTGGATCAAGCTCTTCTGGTCGTTGTGTTGCAAACTGTAACCTTAGCTTGAACTTTCTACCTTCTCTGCAGATTATTCTAGCACGAGAAACCAGGCGATTAACATAATCTTTATGCTCTTCGGAAGTAAACTTAGGAAAGTAATTATGAGATTCATCTATGAGGATGATGGTGGGAGGTTCTATGTTTTTGGGTTTTAGTTTCCATCTTGCGACCATGTCTATTATGTGAAAAGCAATGGAGGAGAGAAGATCTATATCCGTTATGTGGTGGAGAGGTACTACAGTCACCCTTTTAGGTTTTAAAAGGTCTTTTGGACTTATGGAAGACAGGTTTTTCCCATCAAAAAGATTTTGTTCAAGGGTTAGTACTAAGCGGCGGAGAATGGCGCTTATAGTTCTTTGATCTGCTAGGCTTTCAGGGATCTTTGTTTTTTTCAACCAATGGTAGAAGGTTGCAAGGGTTTGTTTTAATCTGGATGATTGAAACATTTTCACCAAATTTGGCAATACAACGTAACCTTGAGGGCTTAGGTTTGGGAGATAGTATTGTAATTGGTGAGGCTTTAGGTCGGAAAAGTTTACTGTAAAATAAGTTATTTGAGGATCTGGGTTTCCGGGTAGTTCAGGTACATGTCTTAAAATTTTGAGATCTTCAACCTTTCCAGGGATCATTCCACAATCTTCCCAGATCTTTTTTTCAAACTCGTTTTTCGGGAAAATTGGTTCTTCTAATAGCCCTTTCTCATATTCGCCATGTTTGTCGAGGATTATTACGCTACCTGAAATTTTGTCGACGAACTGTTTAACATCGTTTTTACACTTGACTGTTTTTCCTTTTCCCGTTGTTCCTATAACCATTTCATGGGTGAAAAGCAGGTGAGATCTCATAACATAAGGAACAAAAGAGTTGGTTCCTTTGTCGAAAAACGGTTTTCTTCCAAGCATTAAAACACCGTAAGCTATACCTTCTCCTAAGCTTGGTAGTCCAAACATTTTTTTGATAAGATCTATGGTTGGATAGAAAACGGAGGAGCGGGGGTGGGGAGAGTAATCTACAGGACCTTTTTCTCCAAACTGGTTTATTGTGCAGAAAAGTTTTGCTTTTATGAGTATTGCTTGCTCTAGGAAATCCAGTTTGTTTGATTCTATGAGTTCTTGGGTGGGTGTGAATTTTTCATACAGGAAGATTTCTAACTGGTCACGGGTAATGTCTGGACAGCTTATTTCAGAAACAATAGAGCCAAAGATTTCTCCTTCAAGGTAGTCCCAAATAATTAGGGGCGTTCCTATCTTCAAGCCTTTCCTATACTTTGCAGGTACAAGACAGATTATTGAATCGCTTCCTTCACCGATTTTAACCCCTTCTTTTGCTGTTGCCACCACATACCCTATTTCCTGACTAGAATCCCATGGAGGAAGTTTTGCCTCAGTTGGGGCTTCCTCCACATATTTTAAGGGTACGGGCAATGAGTAACAATCCTCCGTATAAAAGTTAGAAGTAGAAGTTTTTAGGCTCCCCTCCATCGTTTTGCATCATAAGGTTCTGAGAAGCTTATTCCTGCTTGTTCGAAGAGGGTTTTTTGGACGAGTCTTAAAAGTCTCCTTGTGGGTTGTCCTATTCTTACAAAAGCGTCTGCTTTTGAGATCATGAAGCTTAACTTTCCCCCGTTGAGGGCAGAATCTGCCGAAATTATGCTGGAAATCTTTTCCGTTCCCTTCTCTTCTACAAACCAGTAGGGGATTTCTACGCGGATTAAGTCGTTATCCATTGTTTTGTAGTAAAAGAAAGAGCGCTGCTCTTCTTCATTTAATTCTACCGGGAAATTTTCGGATTTTTTCAAAAAGAAAGGGCTTCTATGACCTGGAGGAAGGAGGTCAAAAAACGCTACATCCGTTGTATCGGTGATGCCACAAGCCCGCATGACCGGGGAAGCTATAGGAGTTTTCACGATGTTTATTGAACCTATTCCCTGCTTTTTTAAAAACTGCACTTTACCGATAGCGTAGTCAAAACCTGTTTTGGAAAAAAGGGGGCCATCGTGAAATATGAGGTCTATCGAGTCTTTATAATGCTCTACACACGATATTATTGCTGCAGATTCAACAATGGATAAGGCTTGAAGTTCCGCTATATCCACCCTATCAAAGGGTAGTTGTCCTACGAGATCGTCTGATAAGAGGTCTATTTGCCAGCGCCTAACTTCCTCTGAGACTATTCCCGGTTTTGAAGCAACGTTTAAAGCGATGTCTGCCCATAAACGGTTAGCACCGCTTTCAAAAGATAAACGGTTGTCTGGATCTTTTTGGGAATATGCAAAGGAACCTGCTCTAGCGTAAACTATGGAGAAATTAGCATTGAAAAGCGGGAGGCTTGCCCCATCAAAACCGACAAGGTTCATATTCCTGAAAACTTTGTATGGTTCTTCCAATCTTAAATCAAAAACAAACCTTTTTCCTCCAATTTTATGATCAATCATTTCAACTCGGGAAGTATCCAAGTTTTCTAAAATCATTTCAAGCTTTTTTTTATCATAAGGTGAACTGTTGCCTCCTAGAAGGGAGAGATTTAGCCGGGAAAAAGCCTTTTTTATAGTGGGTACTGGGTTAGAAGCATCAGAAACAGAACCGTTAGCCTCCACGGTCTTTAGAATAAAAACAGAGGCATGATCTTCTTCCTCCATCACTGCCTCATTATCATCACGATTATTTCGTTGGAAAAACCGTTCTAAAGTTACTGAAAACAGTTCTTGACTCATGTTTTTATCACCAAAAACAATTCCCTAAATTCTCGTTTATTATACATGAACACTCACCATGAGGGTTACTGGGGAAAATATGATTTCTAAAGCGTCTTTAACAGGTCTTTTAACCCTATAAAACACGTTGAGTCCTATTCTTGCTCCTACTAAAACACCTTTTGAGCTCATATCTTGGAAATGATAGCTTAAAGTTGAGGGAGCCACTTCTAACTTTTGTAAAAGTTCTTGGCCTGTAACTCCCTTCTGGATTGTAGCAAAACGTCCCCGGATGACTACGCTTTCTAAAATCTCTCTTTTTGTTTTGCTAAACTTCAGCTTGCCTTCCACTATTTGTCGTGCTACGTCGAAACCTAAAGCTCGGGCAGAAAAGTCCACAATATCTTTATCTATTATGTCTTTTCCAAAATCGTGGGCTTGTCGCATACATTCACGAGCGATATAAAGGGCTAATCCTGGTAGTCCGAAGGAGTGCTCTGCGATAAGGTTTAATGATTCCTCTGTGAAAGGCGTGATTTCAGCGTCTTTTGACTCTTTGGTAAAATTTTCCATTCTTACAGAGTCCATTCGAGTCTTTAAGAGGGGGATGATCTCCTCTTTTTTCATCGGCCTGATCCATAAAACATCTGCAAAAAATTCGTCTTTTATTTCTGGTATATCTTGTAGCATTAAATCGTAGACAAGGGGAGAGAGGACGCAAACAATACAGAACGGTTTTTCTCCCACCTCTGCACGAATTTCCCTACAGTATACGTCTAAACGTTCTAAAACCATGTCAGCATGATCGATTATTAAAGCAGAAGTTTTAGAAAAGTCTGTGTCTACAAGCCATTGGTCAAATCCGTTCTTAAAATCAGCAACTTCGCCTTTATCAGGATTCCCATTGTTATTGTTAAGAATCCAAGATTTAGCATCAATATAATCCGCCATATGGCCTAATTCTTCCATCTCCTCGTTAAATAAGCGAGCAGCATATTTTAGGGCTATTGTTTTTCCCACATCGCCTGGACCTACTACTAAAAACCCTGTGTTTGACTTAATACATCGGGCCATTTTTTCAACGACCGATATTAAGGGATCCTTTCTTTCGTAAAAGGAATATTCATTTTTATCGGGTAGGTTATCGCTGAAGGGATCTTCTGAAAACCCAAAAGCTGCAAAGGGCATTGTGGGAACTATTCCCTCTTCAAGCCCTCGCCTAATAGCTTCTTTTACAGCACGTTTAATATCTTGGGACAAGGGAGAGACCTCACTGAAAGTAAAACTACTTCTTAGAATAAGTTGGAAAAGTTAAACTATTTAAAATTTTCGAATTATTCGAAATAATGAAAATCTTAAAAAAACTCGAAAAACTCAACAAACAAACACTAAACAGGAATAAAAAATAAAAAAGCTCTAAAACCAGAAAAAGAAAAAATAACACCCAAAAAACAAAAAATACCTGATCTAAAGCCTTCTCAAAAATTTTTACCAACAAAAAAACGATATAAAAGGTTAAAATATGGTGGAAGTTTTTCCAATTTCTTCTCCATTTTCAAACAGTTGAACAGTTCCAAGCTGTATCAGGCTAACCTCTCTTGGATCTTCACGGGTGTAAAGCGTTAAGTTTCTGTTCTCATAGTTTATAGACTTTAAAATGCCAATACCTTTATACTCAAAATCCACACCATAAAGCCCCACAAGTAAATTTTCTAAATCCTTTTCAGACAAAACAATTACCTCCCTTCCCTCCGACACCTCACTAGCATGAAAAACTATTTCTGAAACATCACCCATACGAACCTTATCCCTAACAACAATTAGTAAAACCTCTTCTGTCAACTCGGTATGCGAAATTTTTACCCTTGTCTTTTCCTCTAAAAAGGTAATAGCCTCCTTGGATAAAGGCTCCCCAAAACCCACATTAAATTGCGTTATAAGTAGGCGTTTTCCAAATGAAAGCGTTACAACTTTACCGCCTAAAAGGTGTTTTGCAAAAGACATCTTTCGAAGCTCTTTTCGCTCCTCCATAGACCTTAACCTTACATTTTCTGAGGCATGAACTCTTTCTATTTTTAAACCAAGACATTCCAAGGGTTCAAGAAGTGGCTTCAACTCTTCATCCTTTTGTAGAGCAACTATTAAATCAGGGTTGATAAGGGAAGCTTTTTGAAATTTTAGCTCTCTTGCATATATTCCCCTCACAAAACCTGTTGTATCTATTATAATAGCATCACAGTTTTGGGAAAGAGCTGCGTTAACCATCTTTTTTAGGCCCACCATCACTCTGTGAAAAACCCGGTTAGGCGAGGTATGACCGATAAAGTAACCGTCTTTTAACTTAATTTCTGAGAGGAACTTGACAAAATTTCCTTTTTCAATTACTCCAAGGGCTATTACAGTTGGGGGTCCTATGTTGCTTTGGCCTATGTCGGCGTCAATAATTCCCACCCTAAAGTTTTGTTTAAGAAGAAGGTTTGTTTGATATGTTACAAAAGTGCTTTTACCTGAGTCTATATCCCCGATAACCATCATCTTTGCGGCTTTCTTGCCCTTAAAAGATTTTATTTTGAGGGCGAACTCTTCCCCTACTTTCTTCCAAAGGGGAGATATCGTAGATTCTTCAATAAAGTTGATTTTCCCCCCAGTTCCCAAGACGATTTCTAATTTAAGCGGGGTTAAAGCTTCAATAGGTAGACTTTTGTATCTTTGCACAACAACTTGCTCTTGCGGGGAAAAAGGTGCTCCAAATATCTCTGCGGTACCTTCAACTATTTGAACCCTTGCAGCACCTTCAAGTATTAAAGTTTGACCCTCAGCCACCGCTTGAAACAAGGAAACTCACCTACTTTAACTGAAAAATTACCCTTCTTTTTGTTTTTCCTTTTACTGGCTTTTATTTTTTATTAACTGAGAACTTGCTTCCAATCAAACAGCCCAAATCTTATCTTTCGGAGCTCTTATGAGGAGTTCTAAAAAGTTATATTATCAAAATTCTTATATGCGGATTTTTTTAACATTTTTAAGAAGTTTTTACACTTCTAGGGGGAAACTATAAAGCAACAATGGAATGGAACAAAACCTTCGAAAACCTAGTGCCAGCATTTCATGATGATGTGGGTTATTGCGTTAAGCAAACCACAGACGGAGGATACATAATAGTTGGAGAAACACGAGACGACAGGTCAGGTTATAAAAGTGATGTTTGGCTGATTAAGACCGATGAAAACGGTTACGAGGAATGGAACCAAACCTTTGGGACAACCTACGCGGGATTGTCTCATCCGTGGAATGATGTAGGCTATTGTGTTGAACAGACCTCAGACGAAGGATACATAATAGTAGGCGAAAAATATTCTCCTGATACTGACTCGGCTGATGTTTGGCTGATTAAGACCAAATCAAACGGCGACCATGATTGGAATAAAACCTACGGAGGAACAGATAAAGAAGAAGGTTATTGCGTTGCGCAGACCACGGACGGAGGATACATAATAACAGGCTATACAGAATCTTACGGTTTTTATAATACTAAAGATGTTTGGTTGATTAAAGTACCCCAAAATCCAGAGGTCTCAGAGTTTCCGTGTGGCACAATTTTCTTAGCACTGGCAGTAATAGGCATAGTAGCTATGATGATAGTTTTAGTGAAACGCAAACACTAACTCTCCCTTCTTTTTTTTGATGAGTTTTTGGCTTACGCTTTGTTTTCATATGAGTTATCTGTAGGGTTCGATTATTACTTTGAGGGAGTCTTCAGGTTTTGCAACTAGTTTGAAGCCTAGACCTGCTTCTGCTAAACCTAATCTGTGGGTTATCATGTCATGGACATTAACTCTGCCAGTTCTGATTAGTTCTATTGAGGTTGTGATGTCCACAGGGCTAGCGGTTAAACCTATTGTAAAACCTGTTTGTTTTTAGGTTTTTTCATGGTTTTCTTTCAGAAGGTTAAGGATCCCTTCGATTTGGCAAAGTGGATCACCATGGCGGTGGCGAAGAAGGGGCGTAAGAAGGCGTTTCTTTCCAGGCGGTAGGTAGACTCTTTGAGGAGGGATGTGGTGAAGCTTTTGGTGGAGCGGGAAGTAGGGCTGGCCTGTTTAGATAATCTTTGCTACTGATTCGACCTAGTAAGACAGCTTCTTCTAAGGATAGGTAAAAGGCTGGATCGCGCTTGGGGGTTCTCCTACGCCGTTATAGATCATTCTATCCTCCTTAAGAAGAAGCTGGGGATCATCTGCAAGAAAGGGAGCTTAACTCAAGCTTTGGAAACCCTTAGAAACCGGGTTAAACAGGGGCAACGCTGGAAAATCTCAGAGGTGAATTTACACCATGAGAAAACAGGTTTTATGACCGTCTACGACCTCTTCCTGCAAAAAATCAAAAGATTCGAAAAGAACAACATACCCCAAGAAAAAACATAAAAAAACCTAAAAACTAAACATTTCTACAATAGGTTTAATTTAGCACAATATTTAATAATGGTTAAAATACAAGTCTGTTGCCTTACAAAATATCAAAAGAGAAAAACTTCAAGAATTAGTGAAAATAGTATATTTAGTGATTATGAGGTGGGAAATATAATGGCACCCTCAGAAGAGAAAGCAAAAGCCGAAAAAGAGGCTGTTGTTACCGAATTGGATGTGCATAAAGGATTTAACGTGACTGCATGGGGACTACTTATCTCCTTCGTTGTGCTCGGAATCTTCACATACGCCTTCGCTGGTGATTTGAAAGGCGCGGCAGGTTTCTCTTTTCTTAATCAAGCTAACTTTTGGGTAGCATTCCTATTCTACCTAATACTGTTCACCGTAGGATTCGAATACTGGCCAGTTGCCAAATTACCGAAGGAAAGAAGAGCAGCAGTACTTTTTATTATGTGCGCGGTAGCAGCCCAACTCACACAATACATCTTTGTAGAAGGACACCCCAGCGCAATAAACTCAGGTAGTTTCAACTACTACTGGCTTATGGCAGACCTAATATTGATCCTTCTAATATCCCTCCTAGCTTTTGAAGCCTGGCCGGTGGGAGATAAACCACAACCAATAAAAGGCGGCGTAATATCCGCAGAAATGCTAGTCGCAGCAATCCTCATATACTACATCTCAGACCACGATCACAACTGGTTCGGCGGAACAGGTGACTGGATGTCTGGTATGTGGATACCAACCCTATTCATAATGATCCCGTGGCTCTTATGGTATATTTTCCTGATGGAATTTTGGCCCTTTGACTACCTAAAACAGCCCATGAAAGGTGCCTTTGTTACGCTAGAAATAGCAG
>JBHLKN010000007.1:0-37698 GCA_048886645.1 Candidatus Hodarchaeota archaeon
TCATCTGTTATTAAGCCGTCTTTAAAATTAACATCACACGTTACAAGAACCTCTTTCGGCGATAAATACATGGTTCTAAAATCTAAAACTTTTTCAACTTCTTCAAGTTCAACAATCGCTCTAACAATCCTCCTTTTCTTTCTTGGTGTTACAGCTTCGCCTATAAGCAAATCCATATTCTCCTTAGCCAAAATACCTGCCATGCTTATCAAAATTACACCTATCATCAATGATGCTAATCCGTCCCATTTAGCGTTACCAGTTTTCTGGGTTACATATATGGCTACAGTTGCCAAGGTTAGGCTGCAAACTGCTACCGAATCTTCTACAACTACGGTTGCCGCAGTAGGGTCTTTTATCTCCCTCATGGCTTCAATCATATTCCTATAACCCCCTTCTTGGGTGCGTCGTTTCATCTCCTTAACACCTATTGTAAGCGATGTGCCATCAAAAAGAAAAGCAACCCCTAAAACAATATAATTAACAAAAACCTGTTCGATAGGCTCAGGATTCTGAATCTTATCATATCCCTCAACTATGGAAAGCACTCCTGCCGTGCCAAAAAGGAGAACGGCTACAATAAAACTCCAGAAAAATTGGGATTTCCCGTAGCCGAAAGGGTGTTGCTCGTCAGGTTTTTTAGAAGCCATTTTCAATCCGATTAGCAATAAGATTTGATTCATTGTGTCGCTTATGCTGTGATAAGTTTCCGCTAACATAGCGCTGCTGCCAGTGATAGAGGCAGCAATCCCCTTCATTACAGCTATTGAAATGTTTCCTATCAGAGCAATATAAACAAGAGTTTTAGTCCTCATCAAAGAACCCTTTTACAATCCTAAATCTTTTAATCAAACTAATAAATAGACTTTTTTAGATTAAATATAAAAGGTTTTCAAGAAAGTAAATAAACAATCAACATTCTTCATCCTTTATTACCCTTCTACTTCGATGTATATCCTTCTCGCTATTGGAAGTTCTTGCCTAATTTTTCTCTCTATTTTATCGATAATTTGTTCCAATTCATCCGTTATTAAGCCATCCTTGAAGTTAACATCGCATGTTACAAGAAGCTCATTTGGTGCTAGGTACATGGTTCTGAAATCTAAAACTTTTTCAACTTCTTCAAGTTCAAGTATCGCCCTAATAACGGCTCTTTTATCCCTTGCTCTTATAGCTTCGCCTATAAGCAAATCCATATTCTCTTTAGCTAAAAAGATAGCCATAATCATTAAAGTTATACCTATCATAAACGATGCTAATCCGTCCCATTTAGCGTTACCAGTTTTCTGGGTTGCATATATGGCTACAGCTGCCAAGGTTAGGCTACCAACTTCTATCGAATCTTCTACGACTACGGTTGCCGCTGTAGGGTCTTTTATCTCCCTCATGGCTTCAATCATGTTCCTATAACCCCCTTCAATAGTTCGTCGTCTCATCTCCCTACCGGCTATCGTGAGTGTTGCACCAGCAAAAATCAAAGCAAAAGCCAAAACAGCATAACTAATAAAAACGTCTTCAAGAGGTTCAGGATTCTGAATCTTATGAATCCCTTCAATAACTGAAAGTACTCCGGCAATACCGAAAAGGAGCACGGCTACAACAAAACTCCAGAAGAATTGAGCTTTACCATACCCGTAAGGATGTTGCTCATCGGCCTTTTTAGAAGCCATCCTCAACCCAATCAGCAAAAAAATTTGATTCATTGTATCGCTTATGCTGTGATAAGTTTCCGCTAACATAGCGCTACTGCCAGTAATAGAGGCAGCAATACCCTTCATTACAGCTATACAAGCGTTTCCTATAAGGGCAGCATAAACAATCGTTTTAGTTTCCTTCATCAAAAAACCCTTTTACCAACCCTAATCCTTTAATCAAACTAGTAATATAAAATAATCTGTACACACTAATATAATTTAAATTTTTTTTAAAAAATTATAGGTTAATAACTTTTGGGCTGGATTCCTTTGTCTTTCCATAAATCCCTTAACACTCTAAGCGTTTATAATAACGTTTCTAATCGCTGGGTAGAACTTTTTTATGAACCCAGAAGATGGCGCATTAAACTTGAAAAGATTTCAGAATGCCAAATAGAACTTATAAACGCTTCTAAAAACTGTTTCGACTTCATGTTATATGTGGAAACTTTTGATAACGATTTTTTCGAATTTTATGAAGCTATAATAATCAAAAAAGAAACATCAAAAGAAGAACGTATCTTAGGAGAATTAAAGATTAATGACCATGAAAAACTGTTCATAATCGACCGTTTCTCCTCAACGGAAGGCATCTTCAACCTTTTAAAAACTGCTGAAAAAAAAGAAAAAAACGGGAAATTTTCGGTGTTTCTAACCAAAGAGATAACTAAAGCTCTGGATAAACTTGAAGTTCTCTCAGTTTCCCCCCTATTTCCTAAAGGTGAACCCACTACCAACAGGCTATACGTCGTTAAAATAATCCCTCTTAAAAGTAAAGACCTTCTAGTTAAACGTTACTTACCCCGAGAACGTTTTTATCGCGGAAACAACGAATTCGAAGCTCTAAAAACATTCAAAAAAACAGGCTTTACCCCCAAACTATTTGGAGGAATAAAACTAAGAAAAACTAAAAATCAGGAACAAATACTAGCCCTATTTATGGAAAACGTAAAAGAATCAAAAGAGCTTGGAGAAATAATCTGGAAAACAATATACAAAAGATGCTCAAAAGAAGAACTACAACCACAACAACAACCCATCTTAGAAACCTTGATCGAAAAAGTTGTAAAAAAAGTAATTTTCCAGCTCCACAAAATAGGCTACGAACACAAAAACCTAATAACAAAAAACCTCCAAATATCTCCCTTTTACGACATCATGCCTTTAATTCAAAAAGATATTGACAAAAACATTAAAACTCTCTTACAAAACCACGTCATAACCTCTCAAGAAGCAGAAAAAATAGGAAAAACTCTCAAAATCTTATTAGAAAAAAACCCGATAAAACCCTTCACCGCCATACATAATGACGCTCAATGGCGTCAAATACTCCTAACAAAAAAAGAAAGACTCGTTATACTAGACCTAGAAGAGTTTTACATAGGCCACCCAGCAAAAGACATAGCAGACCTCATAACCGCAAACAAATTCATAGCAAAACACTTAGAACTCACAGAAAACATCACCCCAAAGTGCCCCACAAAATTCCTCGAAAAAATAAACGAAAAAATAATCAAAACCTACCAAAACCTCCTAAAAACCGAAAAACTCCCATGGAAAAAACGCTTCCAAAAAACTGTAAACCTATACATGCTCCTACGGCACCTCCACGATGCAGCCTACTATGCCCCCCTCACAAAAGAAAAAGAAATATTCAAAAATTTCACCGACTTTTCAATTAACATGCTCCAGGAAACCCTTGAAAAATCCAAATAAATTTCCCTATGAACTCATTTAAATCAATTATCTCCTTTTTTTCTCCTCTTTGGGGAAAATCCTCTCAATTTCAACCTTAATAGGATCCACTTTATAAAAAAGGAAAATACTTTTCTGAGAAGAAGGAAAAGCATCAGAGTCAAAACCCTTCGAACTTACGAGCATTTTCTTTTGAGGCACCCAATGGATCATTCTTGCCTGATAAGCCAAAAGTAAATCCCGATAAATGGATCCAAAAAAAGAAACCAAATTTTTAGTAAAAACACCATCGCGCATAAAGGCTATTAAATGCTTTGTTGAAAGACCGAAAAAAAATTTTCTTCCAAGCATGTATATCCACAATATAGGGTTCAATCCTCTTAAAACCCTGAAGAAGAATATTGGTTTTTAAAATTTGTAATCCATATCCTCAACAATAGTTTTTTTCACAATATAATCTACAAGATCCCTCAAAAATCTTAATCCCCTTTTGTCTATTTTTAAACTTAATTTTTTGATGAGTTAGAGCTTAAAGCCTTTAAATCCTCCCAAAAGTCTAAAATAGCATCAAAACGATAAGATAATAGTTTTACAGGTTAAGGGGGAAAAGTTTTGAGTGAAATGATTCTTGATTGGGACGGTTTCGAAAAGATTCTACACTATATCCTCTATACCAATCTTCAGGTTGAGCCTTCAGAACATCCTCTTGTCTTTACAGATCCTACCCTGAATCCTGCAGCTAATCGGGAAAAATTAGTTGAGATCTGTTTTGACACCTTTAACGTTCAAGCTGTCATGCTCCTTGACAAAGGTATTCTTCCTCTGATTAGTGTTGGTAAAACAACGGGAGTAGTTGTAAATATCGGTTATACGTCTACTGAGATTGTACCGGTCGAAGAAGGTTTCCCCATCACTCACGCTATAAGAACTTTTGAAGTGGGAGGCGAATCGATCACGGATTATTTGAGAAGGTTGCTTCGGCAGAGAGATTATTCGTTCGAGAGTAGCACTGAGCGTGAAATTGTTCGCGACATCAAGGAGAAACTTTGTTACGTTGCAGTGGACCCTGAGGAAGAATTAAAGGGTGAGAAGGCAAAGATAGAGGTCTCGTATACGTTGCCTGATGGTGAAAAGATAACTTTAAGCACTGAAAGATTTACAGCTCCAGAATGCCTTTTCAAACCTTCAGTAATTGGGATTGAAGGAAAGAATCTTAGTGAACTGATTGTTGACGCAGTTCGAAATTGCGACGCATCAATACGTAACGAACTTTATGAGAACATCGTGTTGTGCGGTGGAACAGCCTCGCTTTCAGGCTTAAAAGAACGCCTACAAAAAGAACTTACCGCTATCTTGCCAGAAACCACTAAAATCAACATAATTACGCCAGAAGCACCGAGTTACGCTGAATGGATAGGGGCAAACATAATAGCTTCAAGGAAAAGTTCTAACAGGCTTTGGATAACTAAAAAAGAGTATGAAGAACGTGGACCCGACATAATTCGCCAAAAAATAGATATGTTCATTACAAGTCAAGGCTCCGAAGAAGAATTAGGTGAAAAGCTTGGAAAACCCATCGTCATAGATATGGGAGCCGAGCTAACAAAAGCAGGTTATGCAGGGGAAGACCAGCCCAGAACCGTATTCCCTACAATAATAGGTTATCCAAAATACGAATCCATAATGACCGATGTAGAACATTACACTAGAGAATACTATGTGGGCGAAGAAGCGTTAAACCTGAAAGGGGTTCTCAGATTAACAGAGGTTGTAGGTAAAGGGCTAGGTGAACCACTAGAGGGGCTAGGCGCAGGAATAGAAGAGGAAGAAGACATGTTCATAAAAGAAGAAAAAGAAGAAGAGCGCCTCCGAGAAGAACTCAAGCCTCAAGTTCCCAAAGTATCCGAGAAAAAAGCCAGGAAAAAAGAGGCACCTCCTCCTGAAACAGCGGCGACTGCTCCCGCTCCCGCTGAAGAGATCCTTGACGAACTGGCAAGAGCTGACAGGGATCTTGAAGTCGAAAAGGTTCCTCTTACTGAGGAGGAGTATTTAACCCACGCTTTGGAAAGAAAAGCGTCCCTCATCTTCTGGGAAAGAATGTGCTTAGAAAAAGAGTTCGACTTAATCGTCTCTCTACATAAAAAAGAGGTGAAAGTAGAAGCGCCTTTAGGGGCGACGGTCGAGGAATTTGAAACCGTTTATAAGATCCCGCGTGAAGGGAACGTGAGGATTATTCCGGTATGTGGTGCCTGCAACATATCTCCAGCATACAGGGACATTAAAGTTAAAGAGCTTGATAAAGAGACAAGGGCTGAGTTCAAAGTTGTGCCATTAAAAGTCGGCACCTATGATCTAGCAGTGGAGTTTCAATGGGTGCGACAAGACGGCACAGTAGAACCTCTAGGAAAAGAACAGACCAAAGTAACAATCCAAGAAAAACCGATCGAGTTAACCATAGACGGTGTAACCTTCAAAGTTTCAAACAGGGTTCCAGCATTTGCTTCAATATTTGGAAGCTTTTTCGGATTCACCTCATTTGTACTGGGACGGGCTGGCATAGATTTACGGGAATCACTTATTAGATCCGCTGCAGCCATCAGCTCTGGACTAGCTGCTGTCTTGATGATACTATTTGCTGTAATGTTGCTTTTTAAAGGTCTTAAACCCTTGATGAAAGAGATCTCGATTTCGTTCACCAAATAAAAAGTTCTTTAATAGAAGTTAAAAGCCAAGGTAACTTTCTACCTAAAAAATTATTTTCCAAACTCTTTTATTTTTTCAATTTTTTTTCCGTTATTTTTTTGATGTTTGTAAAAGTATTCAAATAACTTTATTAAAGTAGCTTTTAAATCAGTTTGAAAGGCTTTTAATTTTCAACGGGTTAAGGTGGTCTGGTGTGCGGTTGTATTTCATTTACGGTGTTCAAGGTCGTGAGTTCGCTGAAAAAATTATCGGAAATCTTGTAAACTACTCAACTTTTTGCGAAGTATGTGGACCGGGCTGCCTTAAATGCCGTATAAGCTACGGGTCATTCGTTGATGATATAGTGGGTTTTAATGAAATTTCTGGCGGACTACCCACTTTTATCGAAGAACCTGAACAATACCTCCCAGAAGATATGCCAGAATGCGATATAGTAATAGCTATAGGCCTTCACCCAGACATCCTCAAAAGCCTACCTTTAATCTGTGAAAAAACGAAAGCAAAAGGAGCAATAGTCCCCATTGAAAACTGGAACTGGTGTCCTTTAGGCTTACAAAAACAAATAGAACCAGAATTAGACAAATTAGGAGTAGAATACGCATTCCCTAAACCTTTCTGCTCCCTTGAAGAAACAGGAAAATCCGTAATAGACGCCTTCATGAAAAGATATAGAATTGGACGTCCTTTCCTCGAAATAGAGATCGAAACAGTAGGAGAAGAGGAAAAAATAGCCAATGCAACCACGATGAGAAGCGCTCCCTGCGGATGCACATGGTACGTCTCCCAACAAATAAGATGGCACGACACTGAAGGAAGAGACTTAGAAGATGCTATATCTAAAGCCCACCATGCTTACCCATGCACAGCAAGCATGGAAATAGACCCAGAACTCAAAGACACAATCCTCCACAAAGCAGGATACATAATTAGAAAAGCCGTAAAAGAAGCCATAAACAAAGCAAAAACCAAACCAATCGAAGAAAAAATTCCATTACCTATAATATAGAAAACCGATAAAATCCCCCTATAAACTACAGAAAAATAAAAATTTACGAGGGCGCGACACCGAAGGAAGAGGCTTAGGAGACGCCGTATCCAAGGCCCACCATGCCTACTAATACACAAGCGTGGGGAGGAGTTCACTTATACAAAAGTCTTCTTGTAGTAAGAATTGGGATTATTCTTCCTTCTTAGACTCTCTAGCTACTTCGACAAGTGCTTTTATGTTTTTGAGGGGCATTAAGGGCTCAACCCCGCACGCTGGCTCAAGCAGGTCGACACCGGCTCTTAAAGCTTTTCTTGCCTCGGTCTTTACCTCCTCAGGAGAACCGAAAGTCAGCACTCCTTTAGAGGAAATATTGCCTAAAATCCTGATATCGCCCAGTTGAGGTTTAATGCGCGTAATATTAATTTCTTCTCTGGTACTTATACCGTCAAAGCCGGTCTCAATCACGTCAGAAGCGAACGGGTTCCAATCTCCGCAAGGGTGGAAAATCCTTATCCCGCCCAAGTTACTAGCCAGCTTAATTAAAGCCGGCTTAACGAACTTCCTGAACGCGTCAGGACCTGCTATGTCAGGTGCTCCTAAAGGCTCACCGATAGTTATCACGTCCGAACCAGCCCGATACTGTGCGTTCGCATACTCAATAACGACCTCTGTAGAAAATTTCACAAACTCTTCGACGTAGTCAGGCTTAGTCGCTGTCCACATGATAAGATCTTCTGGTTTTGCCAATTGTCCCGCAAGCGAAAAAGGTCCGAGAGCAAAGCTTGAAACAGGCAGGAAATCACCCAATTCTCCCCTTAAAAGGCGGAGAGCTTCCATTACAACAGGTATTCTACCAGACTCAAGTAAATTATCCGGCATGCTTAAGTCTTCAGGTTTTTTAAACGGGTGCTCTTTAATCCCAGGCTTAGCCTCAGGTTTATCTCGATATTCAGTTTTACAACCTAAAGCCTCAGGCATAATAGCGAAGTCATAAGGAGCTCTTAAATTCTCAAGCCCTGTCAATTTATGACTCGCTAATGAGAGCTTAGCCATCTTTTCGGCGTCCCTATGAGCTTCTGGCCAATAAATTCCAGCAGCCTCTTGTATTTCTACACAAACAGATCCACCGCAACCACCAATACAAGTTGCTGGCACCCTGTCAACTTTACCTCCCAGCAACGCAGCAAGAACCCTTCTTCTGGGCGTCATTTCTCCCATGTTTACACCTCCTATTCTCTCTTAGTTAAACCTTTGTAAAACTATTTAGTTCTAAGGTTTTTAATAGTTTGTTAAACCTATTAGTAAAGACATAATAGAAGAAATTTAAGACCGTGATAAAATTTATGGTGAGGAGCCGGGAAGAGAGAAGACGTATGATGAAATAGCAGTTTAACAATTTAACTTAAAAACCCCAATCTCTTTTATTTTTTAGGAAAAAGATGTGAGATGTGAGGATGGTTATCATGCCTAGAAAAGCTTTAATTGTTGTGGACATGCTTAACGATTTTATTAGGGAAGATGGCGCTCTTTACTGCGGTAAAAAATCCCAAGAAATCATCCCATTCATAAAAGAAAAAATTCGAGAGTTTCGCCGAGAAAAAAGCCCAATAATTTTCCTCCAAGACAGCCACGACACCGACGACCCCGAGTTTGATCTCTTCGGAAAACACTGTGTTACAGGTTCTGAAGGCGGAAAAATCATAGAAGAATTAGAGGTAAAGGATGAAGATTACATCGTGCCAAAGAAAACATATGACGGATATTACAATTCAGATCTTGGAAAAATCTTAGAAGAAAATCAAGTAGAAGAAGTCCACCTAGTAGGTGTTTGCACAAGCATATGCGTAATGGAAACCTCAAGTTCCCTCGCAAAAAGAGGCTACAAACTAGTCATATACAAAACTGGAGTAGCAGATTTCGACCCCGAAGCCCATGATTTCGCTTTAAAACACATGGAAAAAATATACGGCGCAAAAATAACATAAACTAATTCTTTTTTTAAAGAATTAAAGGAAAGATAGTAATGGAAGGTCCCCTACTTAGAATAATTACGGAAAATCTTGTAGAATTAAAAGGAAAAAAGGTAGTATCTGCCTCAGGAAATGCAAAAATAGAAATAGAAGTTGTTGAGGGAAAAAAGATTGAAGATGTATTCTGTAGAGGTAAGAATCTATTCATGAAATTCTCAGATTTCTCGATTAAATTACACTTTCTCATGGCTGGAAGTTACACATTAAACGAAGAGAAGGAGGGAGTAAATCCCAGAATTTCACTAGTTTTTGAAGACGGAATGTTCAATTTCTACGGTGGTACTGTAAAAATCATTAGCAATAATAATGTAGAGGGACTTTATGACGAAGAAGCTGACATAACTTCGGATAACTGGAATCTTGAAAAGGTTTTAAGCCTTGCATCAAAAAAGAATAAGAAACTTATTTGCGATGTTCTCCTCGATCAAAACATCTTTGCAGGTGTTGGAAACATAATAAAAAACGAAGCCCTTTTCATGGCAAAAATTCACCCCTTAAGCATTGTAGGAAAAATACCTAAACAAAAATTGAAAGAGCTTGTTTTAAAAACTAGAAAGTTCTCCATGCTTTTTTACGAAGCTATTAAAAAAGGAAAGAAATTCGGCTCATACTTTAATATTTATGGCAAGGAACAATGCTCTAACAACAAAGATAAGGTTATACGTCAAACAACCGGAAAAAAGAAGAGAATAAGCTTTTTCTGTCCTTCATACCAGATTTTATATGCTTAATAAATCCATAAAAAATCCCTAAAAACCAAAATAATATCAAAAACTAAACTTTCCTATTCGTAAAACGGTTTGAAAAGCTTTAAAAAAAACCAAACATTTACTGACAAAATCAGAAGTGGAGGGTTAAAATGGGAAAATTTAGATGTACAGTCTGTAATTGGGTCTATGATGAAGAAAAAGAAGGCATTAAATTTAAAGATCTACCTGATTCCTATACATGCCCTAGATGCGGAGCTCCAAAATCAGCCTTTGTACCTGAAGGAATCGTAAAAGCTGATGAAAAGATTGAAACAAATGTTGCTGATAAAATCGTTGAACAACTAGAAGAAATAGGTGTAAAACATATCTATGGAATCCCAGGAGACTCAAACCTACCCCTAATAGAATCACTAAGAAAAAGCGAAAAAATCAAGTTTATATTAACAAGACACGAAGAAACAGCAGCATTCATGGCCTCTGCCCACGGAAAAATGACAGACACCCTCGGCGTTTGCATTTCAATCGCCGGTCCTGGTTCTACGAATTTAATAACTGGCTTGATGGATGCCCAAAATGATAGAAGCCCTGTTTTAGCTTTTGTCGGTCAGGTTCCCGAACTATATCTCGGAAGCGAAGCATTCCAAGAAATCGACCAAATAGAACTATTCAGAGCATTTGCACCCTACGCAGAAACAATAGCAAGAGCCAATCAAACACTAAAATTGATAATGATGGCCATTAAATACGCTTATAAAAATCCAGGAGTTTCTGTTTTAAGCACACCAACAGACATCCTCGTAGAAAAAATAGATGAAGAAATAATTACTCCCGAAAAACGAATATTTAAGAGAGAAGTTGTTTCAAAGGATGAAGAAATAAAAAAGGCTGCAGATTTAATCAATAATAGCGAAAAGGTTGCTATACTTGCAGGATGGGGATCAAGGCATTCTGAAGATTTAGTGGTAAAGCTTGCTGAAAAACTCAAAGCACCTATCGCAACTACATCAAGAGGAAAAGGAGTCGTTCACGAAACTCATAAGTATAGTATAGGAGTTTTAGGCTCTCTAGGAGCAAGACATGCAGCCCTAGCTATGAGAGATTGCGATCTCTTAATAATTATCGGATCAGGATTCAGACAAGCGAATTTAACCCCTGCTAAAGTAAAAAGAATACAGATAGACCATGACCCAACAAGAGTTGGAAAAACATTCGACATTGATGTGGGGATTGTAGGAGACGCAAGATTAGTACTAGAGAAACTATTACCACTAATAAAAGAAAAAGAAGAAAAAAAGGAATTTATAGCAACCATAAACAAAGTTAAAGAAGAGCATTTAAAAGAAATTGAAGAAGAATCAAAGAATCTCTCCATCCCCATACATCCAGGATATGTCATACAAGCAATTAAAAGAAATATTAAAAAAGACGCCATTATTTGTGTCGACGTTGGAGACCATACTTACCATGTATATAAAAAGTTTACTTGCGAGGGTCAGAAATTTTACTTTTCAGCAAATATAGCTAGTATGGGTTTTGCCCTTCCTGCTGCATTATCGGCAAAACTGGATTATCCTGACAAACAGGTAGTCTGTATTACGGGAGATGGTGGGTTTGGAATGTTAATGGCAGATTTTACAACGGCTGTAAGGGAAAATCTAGCAATCAAAGTTATTGTATTCAACGATCAAAAACTTAAGAATATTAAAAAGGAACAATTGAGAGACGGTTATCCAGAATTCGGAGTTAGTTTTCCAAATCCCAACTTCGCAGATTTTGCAAAAACGACTGGTGGAGAAGGATTCAGGGTAGAAGATCCTCGTGAATTGGACGAAGTCTTAAAAACAGCTTTTGAATCCGATAAGCCAACTATAATCGATATTGTTGTTGACCCTGAACTATTAGCACCAGCAACAAAAAAAGTTTAAAGCTGACTAAATGGAATATCAGAAACACGTTTATTTCCTTTTTTCCTGATTACAATATTTTCAACTTTTTTAATAATTTTAATGCTTTTAGTGCACTTTTCTCTTTATCTTTTATCTCAAGCATGATGTCAAAATCCAAACTTTTTATTTCATTTAGGAAATTTTTGAACAAATTAAGATCAATTGTTTCCGCATGTTTCCCCCTTTTTTCACCTTCTTTTTGGCTGCTATAATCTACTATAAGCATCCCATCTTTATCTTTCCATGTTGCTTGAGCTTGTATAACAGCATCTCTGATCGACTCTCCATTACTCAAGCATTCGTGATGAAAATTGTCAAAAACGATAGGAATTCCTGTTGATTGATTGATGTATAAGCAGTCTTTCAAGCTAAATAAACGATCATCATTCTCAATAACAAGTCTTTTCTTTATAGATCCGCTTAATGATTCATACCTTTCAACAAATCTTTCAATCGATTTCGGTTTATCACCGTAAACTCCCCCTACATGAATTTGAATTTTTGCAGTACTTTCAAGCCCCATAGCATCCAAAACTTTGCAATGATAATCTAGTTCTTTAATGCTTCTTTGAACCACTTTCTCTCTAATAGAATTAATCAAGATAAATTGGTCAGGGTGCATAGATATCCTAAGACCATTTTCCTTGATGTAGTCTCCTATTTCTTTAAACTGAAAACTAAAATGATTCATCCAATCAAACTTGCAAACAGGATGAGAAGCAAAAGGAACCAAGTCAGAACTAATCCTAAAAAACAACAAATCATTTTCTACATTATATCTTAAAATCTTAGCAAGACAATCAAGATTATTTTTAACAGTTTTAATCAATCGCTCCTCAGAATAAGAAGCCAACCTAAAAGCAGAATTAGCCGTACAACCAATACTTCTATTAATACAAGGATAACCAATTTTCATTTTAAACCATCATATCTTATCAATAAATTTAAGCTAAAAAGAAAAACGAAAGATACTTTTTCTTCATCAAAAATCATAAGAAAAAGGTGAGAAAAACAAGAAGAAGAATAGAACACGAATCGTGTTAATCCACTGATGTTCCGCAATTTGGACAGAATACAGAGCTTGGTGGAAGTTGTGCACCACATTGCCGACACGTCGTTGGAGTCGCTTTAGCTTCGATGGGGTAGGTTTCTGCATATCTTGGCATGGCAATAACATTCATCATGTTTCCAATATATTTTCTTGGTCCTTTCATCGTGTAGATATAATAGCCAATAAAGCCAATGCCAAACGTTATTATCCCGATTATAGCCCATATAACTTTGTAATAGGTTCTTGCCCTACATTCATATTCTACCCTTGTACCCTTGCCTTGAGTTGTAAGTTTTAAGACTCCTACTTTTGTGCTGTTGGTTGGTGTTGCAGCGAAGAAGGATCCATGAGTAAAATGGATTCTTTCCAAACTCCTTGACTCGATGGTTGCTGTAGAAGCTCCAAGCATATCTACCAACTTATCATTTGTCTTTTGAATCGGATTATCTACATAAATAATTCCTATAACCATCTTTAAATCACATCTCGCCCTATCCAAGTCCTTTTTTCAGGCTATATTAAATACATGGAATGATAATTAAAAATGTTAGTATTTTAAAAATTGTGAATTAGCTGATTAAGTAGTCTTCATATCATTTGAAGCATTTTTTAAAAAAGATAAAGGGTATACTCCCTCTCCTTGACTGCCGGAGTTTCTCTTTTTCCTTATTTTTTTGGGGGGGGCTTTCCTTTGTTCTTTTATCTCAGGTTTTATTCTTCTTCTTCTTCGCCTTCAGCAGTTTTTGCTCCTGGTGTTGGTAATCTTCTAGCTGGGAAGCTTTTCCTTAAAGGTGTTTTACCGTAGAGATCTTTTCCAAGAAGTATTGGGCGCATGTCTGGGTGGTTCTTGAACTCTATACCGAACATCTCTGCGCATTCTCTTTCATGCCAGTTGAACACCCGTAAAATATCGCTTACTGTCTCAATTGATGGGTTAGGCCCTGAGAGTTTTGTTCTAAGTAAGATAAAAAGATGCTTCAAATGAGACCATATGAAATATACAAGTTCGTAGTTATCTTCTAATCTGTCAATACCGGCAATAATCTCGCCATGCATCTCCGGCATCGTGTCTTTCAGACCCTGGATGGCTTTCCTAATATTTTCAGGTTTGACCTCAATAGAGAGCTCTGTCCAGTCTCCTTCTTTGAGGGTTTTCTGTTCAATTATTAGGTCTTGGATGTTTTTTATAACTTCAAGCGCGCTCATTATTACACTACTCCTATTTTGATCTTTTCTTTATTTCAAAAAATTGAAATTCTTTTTAACTTTTGTGTACGTTTTTCGTGAAATCTTTTTGTTATATTTTTGTTATTCGTATTTAAATTACGACCTTTGTTGGAAAGTTAGTGTTTTTCAAGTTTTTCAAGGATAAATGGGGCGCGACTCCATCCTTAATACAAAAAATTTGACTGTGTTTTTTCCAAGGTTTAGGTTTTCCTTTCCCTTAAAACAATTTTAAGATAAGGAAAAAAATAAAAGTTCTGTCGGGGGAAATTTAAATAACTTTGCTTTGAAAATATAAGTTGAGAATTTATACTGTTCTTTTCTAAGAAAAGATTTTTAAAAGCGTTAATTTAAAGGATTTACCCTTTTTTAGAGTAGGTCTTGAAAATGAATTATATTAATATCATTTGGGTCAGTTGGGCGGGTGGAACACTTTGAGTAGAGAATTGAAAGTTGAAGAAGGTATTCCAGGCGTTGCATATGTTGTGAGACTTCGAAGGGATCAAAGCATTGGATGGGTAGTGGAAATAGTTCTTAGAAATTCTGTGGAAAAACTCATACAGCTTGCATCCCTAGACGCCAACGCCCTCTCAACAAGTCTAAAAAACGCTTTTAAAGAACTTGAAGCATATTCAGTGACAGAAATTCAAATAGAAATGGCTGCTCACAATCTCTTAAACAAATTAGCCCAACTTACCGCTCCCCCGCAGCCACAACCAAAACCAGTTCCCGTCGCTCATGCTCCTGCCCCTATGGCACAGCCTCAGCAGCCTCTTCCAACTGCTGCTCCAGCTGCCGCTGCCCCTGCTCCTACTTATTCTGTGCAACAACCATCAACTGGGCCTCAGCAGGACATTCGAGATGTCGTTGTAAAACTTGTAGATAAAGTAACAGAATTGGCTACAAAAATTGCTAATCTTGAAACAAGGGTTGCTCAATTAGAAGCCTACTTATATAAATAAAAGCAGAATAATAGTTCTCTCCGAGATGCTGAACTATACGTGATCTCTCTCCCGCTACTTATCTCATCATCTAACTTTCTTTTTGTTTGATTTTCGGGGCTTTTTTATAGACTTCTTATTTTGTTTTTGCTTCTTTTTTGCTTGTTAAGTTTGTTAACATTTTTTATTTTTGGAGGCGTTTTTTTGGAGTTATGGGTTGGAAGTTTTGTATATGGTATCCTTTTAGCGTCATTTTTGAATGCCCCGATAGGTTTTTTCGCTTATAAGAAAGAGTGGTTGGAAAAAGAAGCAGTTATAGCCGCATTTTTTGTTTCTTTGATCGCTTTTCTTGCAAGTTTTGTATTTTGGATTCTTTTGATCGTGTTTTTTATATCCTCATCTGTTTTAACCAAGTGGAGAGGAAAAAGGAAGAAAGAGGTTGCGGAAAAGTTTGAAAAAACGGGTAAACGTGATAAGTATCAGGTTATAGCAAACGGTTTTGCAGCAACCCTTATGGCCGCTTTTTTCCTCATAACAAATAATTCCTGTTTAGTTCTAGGATACTTGGCAGCTATTTCAAATGTTACTGGGGATACTTGGGCAACAGAGATCGGTGTTTTTTCTAAAGAAGATCCAAGGTGGATCCTTAATCCGAAGAAAAGGGTTTTAAAAGGTACAAGCGGCGGTGTATCTCTTCTTGGAACTATGGTGGCTTTTACAGCATCTCTTTTCATATTTTCGACATACTTTCTTGTCGATTTTATTGGACAAAGATTTTCCTCTATATCATCTCCTGAAACCGAGATTTTTCCCATTTTTATCGCAACAATTATCGGGTTTTCCGGCGTGATGATTGACAGTTTTTTAGGGGCAACCATTCAAGGGTATTACGAGTGTAAAAAGTGTAAAGTAAAAACCGAAAAACGTGTTCATTGTGGTGAAATAACTGGATTGATAAGGGGAAAAGAATGGTTTAATAATGATATGGTAAACCTTTCAAGTTCTATGATTGCTGTGGTTTTAGCTTTAATCTTTAGCTTATTTTTACTATGAAAAAGATAAGATAGTAAAATGGGAATAAAGTTGGGATGATTAAAAGTATAATAGTACGTCTTTAGCATGGTTTTTTGGGCTTATAATTAACCAGAAAATTTTTTTGATGTAGCCTTGTTCGTTTATTAAAAAGGTAGATCTTTTTAATCCAACTTTTGGAGAATAAACCCAATACATCGTTACAATTTCTTCATTGAGGGCTGATAATAGTTCAAAAGGTATTTTGTGTTCTTCTGAAAACTTTTTAAGTTCGATAGGTGCATCAGCACTAATTCCTATTATTTCTACGTTCTTCTTCTTAAAATCCTCAAATTTTTCCTTAAAACTTAGAATCTCAGTAATGGAACGAGGGTAGAAAACGCTATGGAGGAAAAATAAAACCACGCTTCTGCCTTTAAAATCGCTAAGTTTTACCTCTTTCTCGTCTTTGTTTAAGAGTATGAATTCAGGCGCCAGATCCCCGACTTTTAACAAAATTAAAAATCCTCCATTACAAAAAGGACATAAAAAGAAAACTAATTAAAATATAATAAAATTATTAAAAAATCCGTATTATATTTTTCTAGGGGACTTTCATAGTTTTTGATGGTGTTTTTCATTGGTTCGTGTAGGAATTATTGGCGCAACAGGGTATGTTGGTGGCGAACTTTTAAGAATTTTAAAAATTCATCCTTCAGTCGAAAAAATTCACGCTTTTTCCCGTACGGAGGAAGGAAAGCCCGTAAGCATGATTCACAAAAACCTGAAAAACCTTTTTGATGAACCTTTCGAAAAATATTCACCAAACAATATCGTAGATTCTATAGACCTTCTTTTTACAGCGGTTCCCCACGGAACAGCTATGGAAATCGTTCCAGAAATCTTAGAAATGGGTATTAAGGTTATAGATATGAGTGCAGACTACCGCTTACCACCAGAAAAGTTTGAGAAATGGTACGGTATAAAGCACAAACCCCTCCCCTCAAAGTTTACACCTGTCTACGGTCTTCCAGAAATGTATAGGAAAGAGATAAAGAAAACCCAAATTGTAGCTGTACCTGGTTGTTATGCTACCGGAGCCATACTTGCCACACTACCCCTTGTAAGAAATCACGCAGTTCACACTCAAAAAATAGTGATCACCGCTATGTCAGGCACTTCAGGAGCAGGCTCAAAACCTTCCGAATTCCTCCACCACCCCGAAGTATACAATAACGCAAAACCTTACAGCGTAATGTCCCACAGACACATACCAGAAATAGAAAACGTGCTAAGTGATGCCTCGAAAGAAAATGTGAAAATAGGATTTGTACCAGTATTAGTGCCCATGGTAAGGGGAATCTTAACCGTGGTTAACGTTTTCCCCTTAAAGGAAAAAGAGGGAAATAGTTTCTTAGAAATGTATCAAGACAATTACGGTCAGGAACCTTTTATTCGCCTTATAATTGAAGAAGAAAAAATGGTAGACGGATCAATGAAGAGAAAAGTTGGCGGTTTCCCCTATACCGCAAACGTTATCGGTACAAACTTCTGCGACATATCTTTAAAAAACGATGAAAGAACAAACCAAATAGCGGTCATATCCGCAATAGACAACCTGATTAAAGGCGCAGCAGGTCAAGCAATTCAATGCATGAACATCATGCTAAAAATCAAAGAAAAAGAAGGTCTTAACAAACTTGTAGGCGCCCACCCATGGTGAAAATCCCAAAAGATTTTTGACATATTTTACTCTTTTGAGGAATAATCTATGGAATTAGTTCATGAATCTGAGGTTGAAAGGGGCAGTAGAGTTTCAAAGTGGCTTATCGTCCCAAAAGTTAGAACCTCTTCAAAAACTATTGAACTAGGCGTGGCCACATTAAAACCTGGTCAAGTTGAAGTCCTTCATAAACACGTTAAAACCGAGGAAGCCTTCTACGTGATAAGCGGAACACCAACCTTTCAGGTGAATGATGAAGTTAAACAGCTCAGGGAGGGCACCGCCCTATACGTCCCTCAAAACACCCCTCATAGGATAGCAAATCACAGCGATAAAGAGTGCAAGATCATCGCTGTGAAAACACCTTCCAATCCAGAAGATAAAATCATCCTCCCCGACAAATCATAAAAAAACATTTTAAGCGTATAGCTCCTTAACTTTTTTGATTTTTTTAATTCCTTTAAGGTTTAGGATTTCTTCTAACTTATCAAGGTAGAACTTTTTGGTTTCTTCATCGTACTCCACCTTTCTACTTGCAGGATTCCATATCACTGTGTCTAAACCTTTTTCCAAGCCTATTCTTAGGAACGCTTTTTGTAGGGGGGTCTTAATATCCCTGTCTATATCTTCTTTAGAGGGTAAACCTTTCGTTAAATTTGTTAGACCTACCATCAAGTGCATCCTGTTCATTTGTTGGTTCTTTTTAATTTTCTCCATTGTTTCTAAAACTACGTTAACCATTCCTTCTTCATCCACTGCTAAAGGATATAAACCGAGGTCTGCGAAAAGTTCTTCGGGTTTAAAACCGTATCTTACAGCTTTTATGAAAAGCCTTTTAGCCGTTTCATAAAGTTCTTCTGTGGACATGTTAGGCTTAAGAGATCCACTCTCAAACCTCTCAGAAATAAGGAGAACAACACAACAATCTTTCACTCTCTTAAGCGAAAAAACAGAAGAAGCCCTAGCTTCAGTAGCAGAATTTAAAAGGGGAAGCATACCCCTCTCAATATCTGGATCATAAGCCTCCAAACCAGCTTTTAACTTAAGAGGATCATCACTATCAATACACAAAGGCTTATCAACAACTTCCTGAACAGCCTTCACAACCCTCTCCATAACCTCTACAGGTAATAATCCTACATTCACATTAATATAGTCTGCCCCTTCTTCTGCCTGTTCCAAAGCAATCCTTTTAATCTCTCCAAAATCACGATTTTCAAGGAGACCACGAACAAATTTCGAATAATAATTAATCCTTCCCCCAATAACAATCAAATTCTTATTCAAAACCATAAAAACACCCCCTCTAAAAACCAAAAAACACGCCTAAAACTGTTTTTTTATTCTCCTATATTGATCTTTGTTTTTAGGAGTTTTCCTCCGCACAGCGGGCAACGTTTTTCTCCACGAACGGTAACGATTCTACACCTTGGGCAATAGTCTCGTTCGATAAACTTTGATTCTTTAGAGATAAAAGGGGCCACTTGTTCTACGATACTCTCTTTTACTTCTTTCATTCTTTGGCGTTCTAACTTCTCCTTATAGCCTAAGGTCATAAGGTGCCATCCTTCTAAAACCGCATCCCCGAGTAATTCATTTTCAAGGAAGACGCTTAAAATGTTAGTTAAAACGAAGGGATCTTCCCCTCTTTTTTCCGCTTCTTCTGAAAGGTCTATAATACCCTTGCTTTCTAAAAGTTCTTTTATCTCCTCTGCAAGGGACCTTTTCAAATTTTTAACAAGCTCTTTAATATGAGAAAAACCATGTTTTCGAGCAATCTGGTTCAAAGCCATCTGGGTTCTTATAGCGATAACCCTATCCCCCCTCGACTGAAGCTTGATAAGAGGCTCAATAGCCCTTGGATCTCCGATACTTCCCAAAACTGAAATAGCGTAAAGTTGAACACCTCTATCAGAATCCTCCAACGCTTCTATGAAAGCTTTAACACCACGATGCACCATGCCAGGTAAAACAGAAGAAACAGCCTTTCTAACTTCATAATCCTCGTTTTTTAAAGCCTGTATTAGTACTTTTACAACCCGTGGATCCCGTATTTTTCCAAGCTCATAAACCGCTGCTTCACGCTCTTTTCTCACGGGACTTTTTAAAGTTTTAATTAAAACTTCTATCTTGTCTTTTTCCTGTGTCAAAATAACCACACACCACCACATCTTTACGGGCGATATCGTCTAAGAATCCCGTAAGAATGTTTGGCCTAGGAAAACCGTTAAGAACTGTTTTAAAGGATGTTCTATCCGACTTAATAAAAGATGGTTCAGATTCTTTGAGACAAGTAGAAGCACTCCATGTTTTAAGGTTACTTGCTTTCACCGCAAAAGGTTTGTGATCCCTGTTAAGCTTGACGGGGGTTATGAGAGGTTTAAAGAGTTTCTTGAAGGCGGCTGGAAGATTAAGCGCATCTCTTTTCTTAATAGCGGCAAGATTGGGTTTCTATTGAGAAGAAGTTTCCCGCAAACTCCTGCTAAAAAGAAGATATGTTGTTGGTATTGATGTCGGTTCTTCCATCCTTGTAGAAGTCACAATTTCTGATCCTCAAACTTCCAAGATAGTTAAATAGCCCTACTTTAGAAGGAACGTTGTTCAAAAACAAAGAAGTACGAAGAGAGGAGGGGCAAAGTAAACTATATATATATGCTTTGTCATGGATGTTTTTAAAGGTGGGTTAATATGGCTTGGTGGTTTTTGACCAGCATCCGTTCTGATGCAACAGTCGCAGAAGCCATTAAAACTATGCATGACCGGCGCATGCAGAGCCTCATAGTTGTAGAAGCAGGGGAGCCTATAGGTATTCTTTCGGAGAGAGAAATACTAGGTAAAGTAATATATCCTGAAAAGAATCCTTCTGAACTAAAGGTTTCTGAAGTAATGTCTAAGCTCGCTGAAACATATATTACTATGCCCCGTGTTAATGTTAGAGAAGTTATGTCAGAACCTGTGGTAGTAACTGAAGGGGAGAAGGTTACAGAAGTGGTAGAGAAGATGAGTGAAAAAGAATCGGGAGTAGCAGTTGTAGTTAGGGATGAAAAACCTATCGGAATTTTTACTGAAAGGGACATAATAACAAACGTTTGGGGTAAGCTTAAAGCGGAGGAAACCCCTGTTGAAGCTGTTATGACGAGAATTTTTGTTGCTTTAGAACCTGAGATGGACATCATGGAAGCCGCAAGGCAAATGAAGGGTAAGTCTGCCATGTATTCCCCAGTGGTCCACGAAGGGAAAACTATTGGTGTTCTGTCAGGCGGGGACATCATCAGGCTTATTGCAAAGCTGTGATTGAAAGCTGTGATTGCTTTCCTTTCCTCTCCTCTCTTTTTTTTCTAAAACTATCCATTTTTTAGCCTAATGTGTTTGAGCAGGGCATACGTGTACGAGTAGGAAAAATGAAAAACTTAACACGCGGGTAGACTGGTTAGGGAGAGTATTTTACAAAAAATATCGCAGAAAGCCAACGGCTTCTTTAGTTGTTGGATGAATGTGATAGAGTTAGATACGATATTTAGACTAGTAAGACTGCTAAGATTCCTACAAGAAATATTCCGTCGAAAGTACCTGCTCCTCCTATACTTGCGAAAGTCGCTTTAAGATCTCTTATAGCCGAGAGGTTAAGAAGGTCTGCTCCAAAAAGGGTTCCAAGGGTCCCTCCAACGTACGCTATTACTGGCGCCATCTCAGGATCAAGGAGAAGAGCTATTAATGCTGCAGATAATGCAGGTATAAATCCTGGAGCCACTATTCCTATGCCTTCTACAGGCCTTGAAATTTTATACATTATAACAGTTACACCACCTAATGTTATGAGGGCATAGAGTAATGCCTCTGGAACTTTCGATAGTAAATATATGCAGACAATTACCGGTATAAGACATCCTCCAACATTTACTGCAAGAATTGTGCCCTTACCCTCCTTTTCTATTACGTGGATTGGGAAGCGATTTGGGGGCAAATAAACCACTTCCACATGTTCTTCAGGCTCTAATGTTACTAAGGGTATGTTGAAAAGACTTCCAAGTAAGGTTCCAAGTATTATAGCTTCTGCCACCATCTCTGAAAATCCCAACTTAATAAAAGATGTCCTTCCTGCAAACAAAATTATGTAAAAAAAGGTGAAGAAAAAAAGAGTTGAGAACGCCCCTCCCCTGCCCATTCTGAAAGGGGGAAAAATAACAGGCTTCCTTTTCATTCTCAATTACCATCTCTAAAACATTTCTAGTTTAGTTCTCAGATTTATTTTATCTAATTTTAATAATGCATTTTCGCGTTTTATCTAAGGTGTTAAGTTTAAATATTTTATTTTTCTCAAATATTCCCTATTAATTGTTTTTTTTGTCGGTGTTGCAGTTTTGTCTGAACGTAATGTTTTA
This sequence comes from Candidatus Hodarchaeota archaeon, assembly GCA_048886645.1. GTDB lineage: Archaea > Asgardarchaeota > Wukongarchaeia > Wukongarchaeales > Wukongarchaeaceae > Wukongarchaeum. The sequence goes on from JBHLKN010000007.1 coordinate 22,099, forward strand.
GCTGGTGTCTCCATCATTCATTTTTGTAATGATTTCAATGTTGTTCTCTTTCCTGCTCTTTTAATCTTTTTAACCGAAGAATTCAACCTTTCTCTTATGGAAGTAGGGATTTTTGCTGCAACTCAAACCGTGATAACCATGCTTTTTCAACTTATTACGGGCCATATTTCTGACAAAGTTGGTCCACGATTAGTCATATTTTCCGGCGCTATTTTAACAGCACTTGCTGTTCTTGTTTTAAGTAGCGTTTCTTTGAAAATTCAACTATATTTTTCAGTTATTTTTTTGGGTGTAGCCCTTGGATTTTTCCACCCTTGCGGTTACTCCTTCGTCTCTTTGGTTTATGAGCGTGATTTAGTATTTAAACGCGATAAAGCCATGGGTATACAAGGTAGTACTGGAGATTTTGGTAGTTTGGTAGGTTTTGCCAGTACTGGTTTTATTGCTGAGTTTTATGGTTGGCATTATCCCTGCTATTTATCAATTCTTTTGATATCTATAGGCGTTCCTTTGTTTCTGTACTTGACACGTTTTTCCTCAAGTAACGCTTCCCTCCTTACTAGTGATCCTGGCGTGATGGAGCCTAAAATGGGCATTTTTTATGAGTTAAAGAATTTAATGCCGCTTTTATTACCATATTTCATCCTATTTTTCTTATTGGGCATTAGTTGGCGTATTTGGATTGTTTTTACACCCGTATACCTTGTAGACTTGGGTTTTAGTAAATCTATTTCAGACCTTGTAGTAGCATTTTTTATAGGAGGAGGTATCATAGGAGCCTTTTCAAGCGGTTTTCTAACTACTAAATTTTCAAGGAGAAAGGTTTTATCCACGATGTTTTTAATCACAGCTCCCTTAGCCTTTTTAATGACCTTTTCATCGCTGGATCTTTTAGCGTTTTTCATCTTCATAAGCTTTCTTGCAGGTGTTTGCCTATTCTCAATCTATCCCGTGATATATTCTGTAACTGCAGATATTATTAAAGAAAATCGAAGAGGGTTTTCTTATGCTATCATTATGTTATTCGGGTGGTCTGGCGGCGTTTTCGGCCTAATTGTTGCAGGTTTTATTGCAGAAGTATTTGGTATTTCAACCGTTTACTTTTTAGTTTTCGTAACAGTTTTAGTGGCAAGCTTTTTTGCTTTTTCAAAAGCTAAGATAGAGCTTAAACGTTTTTCTTCTCCCACCTAAAAGTTTTTCTGAGTCTTTATTCTCCCCTTTTTTGAGATAAATAAATTAAAATATTTTGGCGTGTATTTTTTCATGGTTTATTTTTTTAGGAGGATTGTATGGTATGAGTTTTAAAAGCCCAACCGCAGATGATGTTTTCAATCGGTGGCTACAAAAAGCTAAAGGAGGTTCTCTCAACAAGCTTTTCGGCATAAAGAAAAAAGACAAGATTAGTGCTGCTGAATCTGTGCAAAATGTCGATAAATCCGTGGTTTTCGCCGCAAAAATAGAAGCTTCTGCCAAAAAAGTCGATGAAAAAACTATCAAAGATCCTTTAACTCATAAAAAGGCTTCAACTATCGTGTTTTACATGCCCGAAAGCGCGCAAGAATATGCAAACATAAAAGGCGGGAAAGTAGCATTAGCCCTATTTCCCACGTTAAAAGAGGTAAAGTGCAAGAAATGCGGCGGGTCGGGGAAAACAGTTTGCAAAGTTTGTAACGGTAAAGGACACCAAACATGTAAAACCTGCAACGGTGCTGGTGGCATACAGTGTAAGTATTGTAAAGGTAGCGGCGCTCTTGTCTATGAAGTAACTGTTATAGACAAAGAAGAGAAGAAGAAAAAAGAACAGTTAAAACAAAACTGCCCCGAATGTTTTGGGGAGAAAAAAGCCATTTGCCCCACTTGCGGAGGATTAGGAAAACACAGTTGCGATAAATGTAAGGCAGTTGGAGCCCATTACTGCAAGGATTGTGACGGTGCTGGAACACTTTTAGAATTTAAAGAAGCGTTTTTTGAAACACCAAAAGGAAAGGAAGAATACAGTGTACACGCTGAAAAACGGTATGAATTCTTGGAAAAAGACCTGTCAACACTGCTCTCAAACGTTGTAGGAATAAAATTCAAATCTTCCAAAGAACTAGAAAAGGACAAAGTAGAACCCATCTTAGGCTACTTTAACGACAGTGTAGACAGTCTCTTAAAAGAAAGTAAAAAAGATTTCTCAGATCTCGAAAAAGAAGGCAGGGTGAAAAGCGCTATCCTCATGCTCCCTGTACTTCACCTCCAGTGCGAAGGTTCTAAAACAGGCAAAAAGTTTGAACTTTTCTCAACGGGCACAGAAGACGGATTCAGAGTCCTCGACAAAGGAGTACCCTAAAAACCATCTAAAAAATCCTACTCTTTTTTCTTTTTCAAAGTATTTGAGGAGTTATAAAAAGCAAAAAACAAAAGAGATCAACCCCTCCACCCCTGATCGTAATATCAAACGGGGAGAGTGGGTTAATTAATATTATTTTATTCTTTTCTTTGTTCTTCGTAGCTTTTGTTAGATGAGTTTTTGTATGAATTCGCGTATTTTCCTTTCTTCTTTGAGGTTTTTTATGTAGGAGCTTGCTATGTGGACATCTTCTATATTGATTGCATCTGCTCTACACACATCCACGCAGCTGAAGCATCCAAAGCATTTTTCTGGTGCCGTAACTGTTGGAATAGTTTCTGGGGCTTCTTGGGCGAATACTTTTGTTGGGCAAATGATGGTGCATTCTGGGCATTTAACACATGACTCTTCATCGATTTGAATTTGAACCATTTTTGTTTCCTCCTTTTTCAAGGTTTAGAGGGCTTTCTTGTGAAGAAGGGTTTTTACCGATTTTTCTTTGCGGTTGATTATGTGTATTTTTATAGCATGAGTTGAGCATGAAAAGCAAGGATCGTATGATCTTAGTATCATTTCAGCGCCGTTGAGAATTTTTTCGTCGTAATTACCGCCTTTCATGCGGTTTTTGGCATAAGTAAGGATTGACTCGTTCATCGTTAAGATGTTGTTTTGGGTTGCTACTATAAGGTTTGCTTCCGTTATGAATCCTTTTTCATCCACTTCGTAATGGTGAATTAGGGTTCCTCTAGGTGCTTCAACTACTCCTATTCCGGTTTTGTTAGCTATCGCTTCTTTGCTTTGTCTTACATTGGTTTTTAAGAGAGTTGCTTCGTCTTCTACGATCTCGTTGACGCGTTCTATAGCCTCTATTAGCTCTATTAAGCGGGCGTAGTTGTTGAGCAGAACGTTTTGTAGTATCCCATTATCTTTCTTGAATTGCGTAAAGGTCTCTTGAGCTAGAGGCGTTTTCATTTCTTTGCAGATGTTTAGTCTACTCAATGGCCCTACCCTGTATACGCCATCTTCTATATTTTTAAGAATGGGAGCTTTCATAACAGAATAAGGTAGTGTTTTTTCACCTATTTCTTCATAGTATTTAGCGGGGTCGATGTTTAGGCGTGTGCCATCTTTTTTGAGCACTTGGATGTACCCATCGTAGATTTCGTGAGTTCCTTCCTTGTTTGTTAGCCCTAGGTGGTGCGTAGGTTGCTCAAAGTCCATTTCTTCTTTGAGTTTCTCGAAAACCATGCTGAACATTGGAATTAAAGGCTTTATCAGTTTCAGGGCTTCTCCAGCTTCCTTTTTTATCTCTTCGAGTTTCTCTTTTTCAAGCGGTTTTGCCACTCCTCCAAGGCCAAAGAAAGACGGATGAATCGGTTTTCCTGTCATTGATTCTGCGATCTTTTGACCTACAGACCTTATCTTTAAAGCGGTTTTTGCAAGGTCTGAATCCTTTTTCAGCAGTCCTAATACATTCCTTTCAGTAGGGCTTTCTTCTCCCATAAGAAAGTCAGGAGACGCCAGAAGGAATAAATGAAGCCCGTGACTGTGAATGTAGTGGGCATTGTAGAGAAGTTTTCTAAGCTTTAACGCTGTTTCTGACGGAGTGAGACCGTATATCATGTCCACCGCTTTTGACGACGCCATAAAGTGAGCTATAGGGCAGACGCCGCAAACTCTCTGGGTAACGTGGGGTGCTTGAATGACATCCATCCCCTCCATAAACTTCTCAAACCCCCTTAGTTCCGGGATAGAAACGTGGGCTATTTTTGGATTTCCAGCTTCATCAAGCTCGATCGTGATATTCGCATTGCCTTCTATTCTTGTTACGGGTGAAATTTTAATCATCTTTTCCACTTAAATCCTCTCCGCAGGAGTCAACCTGTATATATATTCCGAAATTGTTGATCGAGGCCTCAATCTTACTTCTGGACTGGACATTAAGTATAAGTAAAACAAGTGCGGAACCGAAACCATTTCATGGACTTGTTTTTCGACTTCGTCATGGGGTATATGGGTGAGGCGGGAAATTCTATCTACTAGCTCCGTAACAGGGTCTTTGTCTCTTCCTTTCAATATTTTATCTGAAGGTCCTCTGCAACCCAAGCAAGTTACGCCATTCGAGGGACAAGGGGCTTTACAACCGCCCCGCGTCACTGATCCTCTACATATAAAACCTTGGGATAAAAGGCATATCTCTGGATCAGGCACCTTTTCGTTTAGGCGGTAGAGGCGATCTAAACTTTCTTCTTTAACGACTCGTTTACAATCAGCACAAACAGCTTTTTCATACCTTTTCGGCGGTTTTCCTTCGATAAGAGCTGTGAGAGCTTCTCCAATTATTTCCGGTGTAGGCGGACAACCTATAATGAAGTAATCAACGTCAATAAAACTGTGCAACGGGTATACTCTAGGTGTGGGTTGAGGAACCTCTGTTGGCTCCGTTTTATCGATTGCCGTTATACTCTTTTTAAACACCGTTTCCCTCAGTGAATTGCTTGAAAAAAGGCTTGCAAGGCCGGGTATGCCTCCATAAGTAGCGCAACTACCTAAACCGATCACCGTTTTACTCTTCTCTCTTACTTCTCGGATATTTTCCACTTCCTCCATGTTTGTTACAGCACCATCGATCAACGCTACGTCAACTTCAGGCAACGTTTTTTCATCCATCAATATGGGCGCTTGTAAAATTTCAATTTTCGGCAATACTTCAAGTAGATTTTCATGAAGGTCAAGGACCGCTACCTGACATCCCGCACAATAACTTAAACTATGGATAAGAACACTAGTCATCTTCTAGTCCTCCTATTCTTCTTCTTCTTTAGAAAGAGCATTCAGCAAACACGCATTAGGACCCGCATGCTCGGTTTTTATGTCTATTTTTTTACCTGTAAGCTCTTGGAGAATCCCTGCTATATACCCATGGCCTAAACTACAGATTACGCCTCCAAGCGGTAAAGCGGCCGCTTCCAGCATTTCCCTGAAAGGACAATCATTGCACACGATTTTTCCCTCATCTGTCATTCCCAGTTTAATCGCGTTGTGTATCTCTGTAACCACATTTAAGGCTTCAGAAAGATTACCAACAAGCTCCTTTGTCTTTCCAATTTTTTTACCAGCCGATTTCCCTGAACCGTAAAGAATCCCTTTAGCACCTGGTCCCAATAGGTTGGATGTTTCTTCTATCGCTTTTGCAAAAATCTGGTGGTTCAAAGCGAGTAATTCTCGTAATTCATCTAATTCCATTTTTAATCCTTCCTAAGGCTTTGTAAACGGCTTTCTACGTAGATTTTAATTTTCTGCCTCTTCTTAATCTTTATTTTAAAATATGTCCTTTTTAATTAAAAATATGGTGGCTATTTTTAAACTCTAAAAAAGATTTTGGTTTGCTATTTTTGAAGTAAAAATTTTTTGGGAAGCGATCATTATAAAGATTCGTTAAGTTTTATTGTTCGTCAATTTAAAGTTCTATACAGTTTGTAACAAGTGTTCATTCACTCACTTTATTTTTGCAAAAGGGGTTTTTTTGTTGGTTTTGGATTTGTTGGTTTTAGAGCATTTTTCTGGTGGTGGTGTAGAGGAGACAGAAAGTCTTCCTTTTGATATTTTATGTGAAGGATTTGCCATGCTTAGAGCTTGTGTTGATGGTTTCTCAAAGTGTGAGGGAGTTTGTGTTACCACCCCCCTTGATGACAGAATCAAAGATTATTCCTCCTTCTTTAACGCAAAATCTGTTGAACTCCTCAAAGGGGGTTCGCTTCAAAATTTCTTAGATAGTGTTATAAGTGATTTTGATGCCTGCTTAGTCATCGCTCCTGAAAGTAACGATATCTTGGAAATATATTCCTCCATTATAGAACGTGAGGTTGTCTTACTTGCCCCTTCCTCCTTTGCCGTTAATTTTGCTTCAAACAAGCTCAAAGTGAACGGTTTAGCAGAAAAACTAGGAATAAAAATTCCTCCCACGGTTGTTGTTAATTGTAACGACGATTTTGACAAAGCGCTAAACTCTATTAAAGCGCTAGGCACACCCCTCGTAGTGAAGCCTATAGATGGTTGCGGGTGTGAAGGCTTATCTTTCATCAAAAATTTTAACCCAAAGATAATAAAGGAGGCCGTGGAAAAAGCTTTTAATTCAAGCAAAAAAAATAGATCCGAAATTATTGTTCAAAAATGGATCGAAGGAGTTCCAGCCAGCGTCTCCCTGATATCCAATGGATTAAGCTCCATACCCTTGTGTTTAAACTACCAAAACATCGATATTTCTGAAAATTCTCCCCTTGTATCTTATTCTGGAGGACATTGTCCTCTCATTCATGAAAAGAAAAAAGAAGCTTTCAAGATTTCTCAAAATCTTTTATCAAAAATCAGAGGAATCCGCGGATATACAGGCGTTGATGTTGTTCTTACAGATGACAATATCTTTTTAATGGAGGTAAATCCCCGGATAACAACCTCATTTTTAGGACAATACGCCCTCCTAGGCCCTAACCTAACCCAGATGATCCTTGACGCCACACTAAAACGGAAACCTCCAAAAATTCCCCCAATTAACTCTTTCGCAATATTTAAAAGAACACTCTTTCGCGATCCAAAAATTGAAAATAAACACATTATTCAAAAAGATCCAAGAAAAGGCATAATAACCCCCATTTTCCCCCTAAAAAATAACACATACCAAGCATTCATAATAACCACAGGTAAAACCCTCAAAGAAGCAGAAGCATCTCTTAAAACCTTCCTCTAAAACAAAACAAAAAAAACCAAATTTTTTGTGTTTTTACGATAACATCTGGTAGTTATCCAAGTTTTAAATACTAAATTTATAATTTTTATATCACAGTATAATGTAAGAGTATAAATAATTTGTAATCGTAGTTAATTAAAGAAAGGTTTTACTTAAACCGTGTTAAGCATAAAAAATTCAAAACATATGACTCTATAATGGGTCTTTGGTGGGATGTTTGTGAGAGCTTTTGAACCTTTTAAAAAACTTGTTGATAGAATAAAAGAATTGACATCTTCTAAACAATCTAAAGTAAGCCAGCCGATAAGCCGAGTAATATACTTAAGTAACCTATTAAAACGTTTAAACAGGTTTGGTAAGTTTAAATGCAGCGTTTTAGCGGCAGAAAACGGTTTGCTAATGGCGGAAGCAGGAAACGGGGTTGGGGATGAAATACCAGGCGCTTTGGCTGCCATGTCTTCTTTAGGCTATGAAACTGCCCTAAGAGTAGGTGCTTTTCTATCAATTGGTGAACTGGAAGGTATAAAAATAAACTCAGAAGACAGCATTTTATTCCTTAAACCTATCAGAATCCCTCCTGATGTTTTTCTTTTAGGCGTGCTTTCTCCTTCCGTTTCTAGATCTCGTCAAGAATACATCAACAAGCTTCTTCGAATAGCAGAAAAAAGAATTGAAAAAGCGTTTATATCCCCTGAAAGTCTAACCTAATCTAATTTTAAAAAATTAATATTAAACTCATTTTTCTTTTTTCTAACACGCACAAAAATGATAAATAACTCGGCTTACATTGTAAAATTAAGGAAAATCACTTTACTTTAGAAATAAAGGACTTAACAACTTCAAAGGAGTTGATGTTTAGTGTCCTCAAAAAGAACAAAGAGATTGGTAGACTTGTTAACCGAGCTGGAGAGGCGGAGCGAGATCCGGGCTAGTGCTATCGTTTCTAAAGAAGGTTTAATGATGGCAAGCGAGCTGCCAAAAGAGATAGATGAAGACGCTATTTCTGCCATGTCCGCTGGTATGCTCTCCCTAGGTACAAGAGTTGGTAGCATTCTAAAGTGTGGCGAAGTAGAACAAGTCATAATCAAAGGAAAAGAAGGAGTCACCGTCACTGTGGATGCAGGACCTGAAGCTGTTGTGATCGCTATCGCCCCAGCAGATGCAAAACTAGGCATGATCTTCTTCGACCTTAAAATGACCGTCGATGGCATAAAAGAATCTCTAGCACCTTAAAACCAGCCTTAGAGATTGACTTTGATGGGCGAGAAGCTTAAATTTTTCTCCGCATGTTTTTCACTTCTTCTCCTGAAAGGACTAGTAAACTTTCCCTATCCAAAATTAGTCTACGACACCCTATTAAAATCGGTAAGAAGCTTCAACAAAGAAATTAAACAGTTAGCGACTAAAAATGAAGCAGGGAAAATAGCTCTCGCTTCGAAGAATATTAAAAGAATTATGTCTCTTAGAAGATGAGGTTAAGGAAAAACTTGCCTCAAACGTTTGCATATACTGGATATCATAGGGGATTTTTAATGAACTATTCAAACAAATTCGAAGAAGAAAAGAAGAAAAAATCCGAAGAGGAATCCGTTTCAAGGACAGTAATTCTCAACAAAATTCTAGAAAAACTTAACAGAGTAGGAAATTTTTCAGCTAGTATATTAGCCGCTGACAGCGGTCTTATTATGGCAGAAGCAGGGAGTGAAAACGGTAAAGAAACTATAACAATGGCTGCTATGTCCTCCCTTGCTCATGCCACCGCTTCCAGAATACAAGATCTTCTAAAAATGGGTAAACTAAAAGATATAGTTATTCAAGCTAAAGAAAACATGGTTGTTTTTAAAACAATAAGAGTAGATAATCATATTTTCATCCTAGGAATCCTTGCTCCTCAATCCGCAAAAATTGATGAAAACCTCCTTAGAAAAGTAGAAGATAAAATAATGGAAATATTCGGCTAAAAAACCGTAAAAACAAGGGAAACCTCACTCATTCTCCCCCTCCCCTCCTTCCTTCAGCCTCTCCCTTTTATTTTTGCATTTTTTGCAAGTTTTTTTATCAAAAGCGTCATACTAAGATTTACTTCTGTTGGAACTCCAACCTCTTTTCCTTTTAAAGCAATAAAACCGTTTAAAAAGTCTATTTCCGTAGGTTTTCCTCTCTTCAAATCAAAATACATCGAAGTGTAATGTTCCTTATCGTGAGCAGCTGTTCTCTTCAAAAAGTCAAAAGAATCCCTTATATTAACGCTAAGTTTTCTTGCAACGCCTTCATACTCCTCAACCATCAACTCAACAAGCTTCATAAGATAAGGATCACTTAAAATCTCACCCACAGTACGACCGAAAACCGCACTAACAGGGTTCAACAGGTTTAAAACAGTCTTCTTCCACACCCTCTCCGCAATATCTTTCACAAGCTCAACCTGGAGCAATTCCGTTTCAAATAAAGGCAGAATTTTTGACGTCTGAAACGGATTATCCTCAACAAAAATTATCCTATTCCCCCCAGTAGATTTTACCTTTCCTGGTTCTAATTTACAAGGAAGTATAAGAGCTAAACGCACTAAACGTTCCCTTTCAACATATTTTCCCGCTAACTCCTCAATACCTAACCCATTCATAGCTAAAATAACCGTAGTAGAAGGAGTAGATAACAGATGTTTTGTTTCACAAAGCGCTCCTTCTAAATCAAAAGCCTTTACTGAAAAGATTAAAACATCGGTTGACTGTATATCAGATATGTCTGTATAACAGTTAAACCCTTTGACATCAATTTTTTTATTTTCATGGACAAACTCTATAGTTAAGCCGTTTCTATCTATTGCTTCCATGTGCGGTTTTCTTCCAACAAGATTAACCGTAGCTTTTCCTTCATGTTTAATTATCCCTCCAAGCATAGACCCTATTGCCCCTGCACCAAAAATCGTAACATTAAGAGACGCCATTTTTAGACCTTCCTTCTTTTCCTAGTTTATCTTAACTTGTTAAAAATTCATACCATCTAAAACATAGGGTACATAAAGTTTAAATGAAAAATTTTCTTAATAAAATAAAGAAGTTTAAGAAATTTGAACAACTTAAAACAGTTGAGAAAAATGAGTCTAAAAAATATTAACGCAATAATGCTCACCTCCCCCCTTTGTCTAGACGACGTTATAAGGTGTTTAGCTGGCATAAAATGTTCCGAAATGGAAGCCTATTTCCACGTCCTCGCTGGCGCAAAAACCGCAGAAGAACTTGCAAAAAAAATCGACAGAAACCGCAGCACAGCCCAAAGAACACTAATGAACCTCCTAGCCCAAGGCTTTGTTAAAAGACAAACCATAACAAAAAAAGGTCCAGGATATGTCTACGAATACACAGCAACCCCCCCACAAGAAATCAAAGAGATGTTAAAAGAAAAACTTGAACAATTACACTCACGCCTAAAAAATTTTATAGAAAAAGAATGGGACGAAAAAGTCAAAAAAATTGAAAAAGAACTCTCAGAAAAGTGAACTACTCTGCCCTTATAGACGGAGCTTCCGTACATGTCAAATGAAACGGATCCCATTTGACCACGTTGCCAGAATTCACCCGGGGATTACAGTTAGGAACGTTTTCTTTCAAAGAAACGATCCATACTGATACGTTTTAAGGACGTTTATCGTCCAAATCATTTTTCGCTGACTTCTTTAACACGATTCCTACTCTTAAGAGCTTTGGACTCTAAGAGCGAGGTCAGCGTCCCTTAGCCCAGTAAGAGGAGCTTCTTTATCCTTCTAAAAGTATTTTGTGCAAAATTAATATTTAAGCACCCCCAATAGACATCAATCGCAATTCATCCCCGCCCTTACAGAAGAGATCTTCTTGCGACATGAAGATAAAAACAAAAGACGCTAAAAAACCAAATAAAAACTTCTATCCAACTTTTACAAAGATAAGATTAAGTTTTTATCCATACGGGCGGGAAATCTCCATTCAAAAGGCTGGAGATGAGAACCAGCAAACCTTAAATATCTAACTTTTCTATATTCCCCCAATAGACAGTAAACTTTCAGCAATTCAACAGGCGAGGGGAGAAACCCTCTAAAATAAACAGAAATACCAGAAATGATTACCCCCTTAAACCCCCCCTTTACTTGACTTTTTGTCTTAATTTAAAATTTATAGGTGGTTCAAACGGAAAAAAACGCCGAATCAGACCTCCGTGAAATATACGATTTTGTCCCTACCCGCGTAATTTTATTTACCTCAAAACATTGTGTTCACTGCAAAAGAGCTAAAGAAGAACTAGAAAGATCTTTAATCCAACTTGGAGATCTTTCGGGCATGTTCCATATCTCTATTTTAGACGTTGAAGAAGAAGAACATCTAGGATCATACTACAATGTTACCACCTTGCCTGCCCTCGTCGTAGGCGACATAGTGATAGATCAAGGTCCCATGGAAGCTGGAGCCATAAGCAGCCACTTGTGGAAGAACATAATAAGCTCTTCAACTGAAAGAATAATGGCCCCTGACGGCGTAACTAGAGAGATGCTAGTCGATACGAGCATCAACCTCCTTCAAAGCGTAGGAGAGGAAGGGAAAAGAATAAGGCCAAACATGGGGGATTATGTGCATTGCAGCCACCTCCAACTACGCTCCCTTTCCATTCTAGCCTTGGACGAGATAGCAGGAAGCCTCCTCTACAACCTCGGAAAAGCCATGGGCAAAGTAGGAGGCTACAGCGGCTGGGTCTTTGCTCTCAACCCCTCCCTCCTAAGGGCAGTTAACAAAGCAGAATATTTCACAGAGGGAGTAAGGGGCATTGAACGCCTATATGACCATGATATGGCCCTAGGTCTTTATAGTGCCAGAGACGCACGCTTAGTAAATTTAGAAGATGATAATGCCCTTTTAAGGGTTAATGAAAGCGCTCTATCTACAGGAGTTCCTGCAGTAGGAGAAAGCCTCTGCCACTACGAAGCAGGGAAAATATCAGGACTCTTAGAAGCCATAACCAGCGAAGAGACCGTGGTTTTTGAAAGTAGTTGCTGGGGCATTGGAGACCGCTCTTGCCAATTTGAAATAATGTCAAAAGAAAGATACGACCGCTTAAAAGAAGACAAAGCAAAAAAAGAAGCCGCTAAACCAGAAGAAGAAAAAGAAGGAGAACAACTAAGATACCTCACACGACCAGAAGTTTTTACAACCCTTTTAAAAACCATACTAAGAAACATAAACGTCAGCGTTTTAGAAGGAAGAGAAATCAGATCAGGCGTCATGGACCACGTTCACATAACCACCCTTCAACAACAGTTCACCGTCTTAAAATTAGCCGACCCCATAGACGGTGCTCTAATGTATGCCGCAGGTAAAAAAGTAGGAGACTTGATTAAAAAAACCGAGTTCAGAACAGTTAAAAACACACCCTCCCCCCAGGAAGCTATGACACTTATAGAAAGACTCTTTAACAGTCCCCTATTCCTCCTCAGCGGAGACCACTTAAAGTGTGAAGGAACAGCCAAGAAAAATGAGATAACGTTTAAAGTTTTTGAATGCGCTGACGCTTCAGGTATGTCTAATGTAGGCCTCCCATTGTGCGATTTCAAAGCCGGCGTTTTAGCAGGAATCATGGAAAAATTAACCAAAAAACACGTAACCGCCCAAGAAGTAAAATGCCCCGGCCTAGGAAACAAACACTGCGAATTCATTTTAACCCTAGACTGAACCTTTCTCCTTTTAATCAATAAAATAGCATTTTTACGGTTTATTACTCAATGATCAAGCGATTCTTCTATTTTCTTCAAATGTTCCTCAATTTTGTCCAATCTGCGAATGAGAGAATACCTTTGAATTAGCTGTTGAGAATGCCGTTTTAAATCCATGAAAGACTGACCTTTTCCTGGAAATATTCCCCTTTTCCTTAAATCTCCTATCCTACGCCCCAAATCTTCAACGCTTAAACCAAGATGCTGAGCAGCTTCTTTGAAGCTTTCAGCTCCAATTATACTTTCAATTAACCTCCAATCTTCTTCTTTAATTGCTTCCCAAAGAGGAAGAGGGAAAAAACCATACTCGTTCAAGACATCTTGAACAGCAGATCTCACAACAATTTCCAATTCTTCAGGCTCCAAAAGCACATAAAATTGGCTGAACGGAATCAACTTCACATCCAGCTTTTTAGCCACCGCTTCTGCAGCCTCATTTACAAAACCCTTACAAACAAGTACAGGCTTCAACCCTAACACCTCACTATCAGCAAAAACTTGACGAATATCTGAAACCCCCGCCTCACCAGCCTTAACCTCCACACAGCACTTTTCCCCTTCCGGGCTAAGGGCAATTATATCAACTTCAAACGCCTCAGACTCATCCACACTTACTATCCTGTTAGTTTCAAGAACTTCATAGCCTAGTCTTTCCAAAATGCCAAGAGCAATCCTCTCACTGCTCCTTCCTTTAACGCTGGGCTTAGGCACTTTAAACCATCACCATGAGACCAATCTATTCCTAAAATTTAAACTTCTTCTTTTCTATATCTTAGGAAATAAATAGGAAATAAATACTGTGAATTCAGTTTGACCTTAGACTAAATTATCCTCCTTTATTGACTTGTTTGTTTTTTTTGTTTTATTGGGCGGTTTTTATCCCTTTTTTTAGCCGAGTTCCAATGCTCTTTCGAGAGGGAGTGGTAGTTGACTAACCATGATGTTAAAGTTAGGGTGGTTGGGGAGGAGGGTGTTTTCTTCTTATTTTTTTGGGTGTTTTTTGAGCGAAAAATTTATATAGGTAACTATACATATTTTTCTCTACATATATAGAAAACTACATATAAAGATAACTACACCATTATAAAACCCCAGGAAGAAAAACCAATGAAAGAAAAAACAAAAAATCACAACCCAAAAAACACCGACACACAATTCATAACAAAAACAGACTCCACCCAAACAATGATACACCTGAGCGGACTAAGATAAAAAAACAGTCCAAAACCCCTAAATCAGCCGCTCAAAAACTCTACCATAACTCCCAAAAATACAAAAAATAATTTTAACCTCTTTAACCCTTTTTTTATTTCTATATGAAAAATAGCAGTACATATTCTATTATCAAAAAATTCTTATATCAAAACAACTCATTCACTACAATTCTGCAGAATATTATAGAAATAATAGTTCAGATAAACCCAATAACCTCTTTTCATTTCATCTTAAAAAAAGAGGAGGATTCCATTTGTTTTCCGCTAAATACGCCGTAAAAACCGTTTCTAGGCGTAAAAAACGCAACATGCTAACCATACTAGGCCTTGCAATAGGCGTAGCCATGGTCGCCTCCGCACAAATCGCAACAGATACCATGATCGTAAGCTTCACGGACCTAATATTCTCAGAAATTGGCGAAGTAGACGTAATCGTTGGATCGAAAAACGAAACAATGTTCAACCAAACTGTATACGATCTCCTAGCCAACGACCCACGAGTACAAAATGAAATCGCTCAAAACGGAATAACCCCCCGACTAGGAGTAGACGGTCTCGCTACTGACCAAGAAACAGGCCAAATAGAAACCAGCGTCACCATATGGGGAATAAACGACACCCTAGACACAGGCTTCGGAAAACTCATAGACACAGAAACAGGAGAAGAACTCTTCGTAAAAGACCTAGGCGTTACCCCCCTAGCCATCAACGAAGCCATAATAGGAAGAGAACTAGCAAACACCCTACAAACCGAAAAAGGAAAAACAATAATCATAGGATTCACAAACAAAAACGATCAAAGCGTAAACTTCCCACTCACAATAACCCACATAGCCAAAAACACAGGCAAAGCAACATGGAACGGAGGAAACACCATATTCCTCTCCCTACCAACCATAAGAACCCTCTTCGGCGCCGCCCAAAACGAAATAAACACAATATTTGTAGACACAAAACCGGGAGAAGAAACCTCAGATAAAACAGTAGATGCCATAGAAAACGTCCTAGAAGATGAAGGACTCCTAGAACTGTTCGACGTAGTACCCCTAAGAGACGCCATAGAAGAAAGCGTCTCAGAAGGCTTCTCAGACTTTGAAACCCTCCTCCTAGTCTTCGGATCCTTCGTAATAGTAAGCGGAATAATACTCATAATAAACATCTTCCTCATGAACGTAGAAGAACGCAAACGCTCAACAGGAGTCCTCCGAGCCGTAGGCATGAAAAGAAGCCAAGTCATAACCTCATTCCTCACAGAAGCCATAATCCTCGGCATAATCGGAGCCTTCATAGGCATCCTAATCGGACTACTCATAGGATACCTCCTCGCATGGTACCTCACACAAACCTTCTCCACCCTCTTCGGAATAGAAGACTTCACAATAACCCTAGTATTAGAACCAAGCGTCATAATAGTCTCAGTAATCGCAGGCATCATCATCGCCATAATAGCCGGCGTATACCCCGCAATAAGGGCCAGCAGAGTAGACGTTGTGGAAACCCTGAAAGGAATAGAAAAACCAAAAAGAAAGAAAGCAGGAAAAAGATCCCTCATCCTAGGCATTATCCTCAT
>JBHLKN010000008.1:0-4693 GCA_048886645.1 Candidatus Hodarchaeota archaeon
AAACATCATAAAAATCGTCGTAACTATTCCTGAAAAAACCACGATTAACACAAAGTTGTAAAAAGCCACACTTATATCAAAAAAAGTCGAAGCCAAAGTCATTCCAATAAACGCGAGAAATAGAAACCCTGTGAAGCCTACGAGCGCCATACTCGCCATATTCAAAAAGAGAACCCTGTAAGGCTTAAAATCCTTATCGATTTGACCCACATATAAGCTAGAAGTTATCCTAGAAGTAAAAACACTCGCCAAACTACCAGACATATTAATGAAAGCCGGAAGAATCAGAAGAATAATTGAATACTTTTCGATAATATCTTCTGCAAAACCTTCCAAAAAATTCCCCGTAACCATCGAAAACACAATAATAAGAGCAAGAAAAGGCAAGCTCTCATTAATAATCACCCGTGCATCATAATACCTCTCCATCATATAAACCTCCAAAGACAACCATCAAGAAATAAACAACACAAACTTAGCTACCAATAGCAAGTACATTATCGTTAGAATATCCCCAAAAACAGATAAAGCAGGAATCGTAACATTATCAGGATCAAGACCAAGATGGGAAGAATACGTTGCAATAAAAATCGTAAATACAACCTGTGTAACCCCAGCCAAAACCGAAGTCAAAACAGAGATCAAAACAAAATCAAACAAAGACATATGCTCAAAACCGAGCAAAATACTGCTTACAAATGCCAAAACTCCCAAAAAAACACTCATCATGAGACCCAAAGATATCGAAGCTTTAACATTCTCCCTCACCTCATCATTAAACTTGTCCTCCCAACTCACAACACCCAAATGAATAGCAGAACCCAAACGCTGACCCAAAGCCCCACTAATATTCCCCCTAGCCTCCATCAACCCCGGAACAATAATAAACAAACCAGGAAGCATCTCATAAAAATCATCTATACCAATTAAAAGGACTCCCACCCAAATCTCAGCCACAATAGTAAGAAGTATTATGGGGGTAATCTCCTTATAGGTCGTCAACACCAACTCTTTCTCAGACAAAAAAATACCCCCACAACAACAAAATTACATGACACAAACAACCAAGAACAAACTATCAAAATAAAACAAGCTAATAATATTAAAAACATTCTAACCTACGGAAAAACAAGTAAAAGAAAAAGAAGGGCATTAAAGCCCTATAAAACGTCTTAAAAAAAGACGCTTTTACGATCTATGCGAGTTATCCTATCAATTTTTTATTGGAAAAAATTTTACCTCACATCATAGATTTTGCTTGTTCAACGAACTCGGGGAAAAGCACGGCTAACGAGTGTTTATCACCAGGTAGTTTCTTGTCTTTTTCGTATCTTAGTGTAGCTAGTACGGTGTCAGCTACTGCAACGCATGGAAACAGCCACTCAGCGTTCTCGATTGCGCCATAGAGCATGAAGTCGCAGTAGTACATTGCGCATAGTGCGTGGGCTGCTGAGTCTATGCCCATGAAGGCGGTTTTGCCCCAGATTTTCTTTATTGCTTTCTTTTTTTCTGGGTTTTCTGGGTCGGGTAGTCTCCAGGCGTCGGTGCCGTTGGATGGGGCTCCTCCGGCTGGCCAGCCGTATTTTTCTTTTACCATCCTGTTTGCTTCCATTGTGTAGGCGATTAGGGGTACGCTTAGAACTGATGTGTCTATTAAACAGTTTGTGAATCCTGCGTTTTTGGCATCGTTTAGCAATTTTTGGTCAAGTAATGAGATGCGGCCTTGTGGGGTGGGGTCTTCTGTGTTGAAAGCTACTAGTAGAGCATTGGGTAGTTTTAGGTCTTTAAGGGTGTTTATTTCGGTTTCTAAATCTTCGCTCCAAGGAGCTATACTGTTATAGATAAGTTTGTCTTTTAATCCTACTTCTGCTGCGTATTTTGCTCCTCCTAGTTTGGGGGGTACTTTCCAGGCATCGATCATTATTGGCCAATCACATGTTTTATCAATAAATTCGATGTATTTTTCCATCTCTTCTGGGAAGTTTGCTACTACATCAATACAGGCAGAGATTCCGTACCTGTCGCACATCTCGTCATGGTGAGCTAGAAGTTCTTCAGCTTTTGCTTTATCAAAAGTGCCTTCTTTTCTTTTCCCTACTATTGAGTGACCGCTGTAAAACATAGTACCTATCATAAACATCGGGTTTTCTCCGGGCACTCCGCCGACTTTTAATCCGCCGATGTCTACAACTTTTTGAGGTGTTTTTAGTTCTAACATTTTGAGGTTTCACCTCTTTTTTTTAAAGTTTTTTATTGAGAATAGGAAACAAGATTTTTAACTTTCCTTGTTTCTCATTTTTGAGAGGTAGACGCCCTTATTAAGTTTTATCTCTTACTTAGTCTTTAAAATGAGATATTTAGGTTTTAAGTTATTTGTTAAAAAGCGGTTTTAGGCGCTAAATGTCTAGTATGAGGATCGAAATATTTTAGTTGAATAAGTTACTAAGTAAATTTGGGAAGTTTTTGCCTTGTGATGAAGGAGGAGTTTTTGGATGTTGATTGAAAGCCGAGGAAAAAGGCCTTCTGTTGCTGAGACAGCTTTTGTTGATGAGGAAGCGAAGGTTATAGGGAATGTGATTATTGGTGACCATTGTTATATTGCGCCGAGGGTCGTGGTTCGCGGTGATCTTGCCCGGGTGGTTTTAGACAGTTATACAGCGGTGCAAGATGGTACTATATTATATCCTTCAGAGCATTTTATGAACGGTTTAATGGAGCATAAGGAGATTTTGGTTGGTTCACACGTTATTATAGGAAAATATTGCGTTATTCAAGCTACTTATATTGGTGATGCTGTTTTTATAGGATCTTCAAGTGTTCTCGATAGGGAATGTCAGATTAGTGATGGGAGCGTTGTTGCTGCAGGAAGTGTTGTGCCCCCTTGGATGATTGTTCCTCCCCGCATAGTTGTTGGCGGTCAACCTGCAAGAGAATATAGACGCTTATCACCAGGGGACGTAGAAAAACAGAATGAAAATGCTGAAACTTACTCAAAATTTGTTGAAAAAGTTTTGAGAAGATAAAAAATGATTGTTGTTTTTTGGTTGGGGCGGTTCTAATGCCTTCTGAATATGTATGCAAAACTTGCGGAAGATTTTTTGATGAGTTCTATGAGTATTACTGTCCTAGTTGCCAGCATATTATTTGTGAGAAATGTACTGATAGTCATCCTTGGACTTGGCCTTGTGTTAAGTGTGGTTGGTCGGCTAAGACTAGAGCTGAAGCGATAAATTATGATTATGCGTGTCCTACTTGTTATGTTTGTCCTTATTGTAAGTCGCCTGTAGAAATAGTGGCTGAGAAAACGTTTGAAGGAGAACCAAGGTTTGTTTTTCAGTGCGGTTATTGTCTTTGGAATTCAGGCAGTGAGGCTCCAGATTCGAAATGGCATATTGAGGCTTTATCTGAGGACTGGTTAAGGAAAAAAGCAGAATCATTATATTTGCCAAGATTGAGTTTAAGAGAGGTGCCGACCTTTCTTTGCTCTGTTTGTCATTCGACCCTTGTCTCGCCTAAGGGAGGTGCTGAACATTTAACGGCGAAGACTTTTCCCCGCGTAACTTTAAGGCTCTATCATGCTTTAGTAAAGGGTGTTGATGAAGAGGTAGAGATCACTGTTAAAAATACGCGCCCTAAAAACGTCAATCTGCGTTTTGATTGGAAAACTGAGGGCACGCCTGTAACAATAGCAAGTCATACACGTTCTCATGATTTTGATTTTTCGGGTTTTGAACAAGAGAAAAGTCTCAAATTGATTTTGAAACCCGAAGAATATGGAACTTTTTACATCATAGGGGAAGTATGGTTTTCTTTTGAGGAACTATCCTTAGGTCAAGCAACTACACATATCAGGATTGGCCCCATATATGTTGTTCCTAGGATTACTGTTACAAAAGAGTTGCCGGGTTTTATAGAGGCTGGAAAAGAGATCGATATGAAGGTGAGAATTACCAATGAAAGTTCGAACGATGTAACCCGTGTAATTATTGAAGAAGGAGCTTTACCCGATGGTATGCGGGTTATTGGAGATGATTTCTTTTCAATACCAAGATTGCCCCCGCAGGATACTAAAGAATATTCGTATAAAGTAGTTTTTGAAAAACCAGGACGGTACAGTATACCCTCGTCAAAAATACGTTTAAAAATCCCCATAATAGATCCTAATCGCTTGATAGAAATAAGAAGCAACTCACTAGAACGCTTATTGACATAAATTAGAAGAAATTGAAATTTTAGTTATATTTTTAGAATCCAGCGAAGAAAAAATCTAATTATTGGGAGCATCTTTATTTTTGCTTAGGTTTTTCGTTTTCATTTTTAAATTTAAATTCTAAATTTTTTATCTCATTCTCGAAAAAGGAGAGAAATTGAATGTTTATTATACGTAAAGCAACCTTAGAAGATGTTGATGAGTTGGTTAAACTTAGAATGGAATTACTACGTGAGATAAGTGAGGTTGACGAGCATTACATAGCAGAACTTGATGATGATTACATGGCAAAGTTGGCTGATGCGATCAGAGAGTATTTTGCCGCTAAAATACCTGAGAACGAGTTCATAGCATGGATTGCCGAGGATGAGGGCAAGATAATCGCGAGTTCCGGACTGGTATTCCATGAAAAACCTCCTATTCACGGAAATCTAACAGGTAGAGAAGCTTACATTATGAATATGTACACGCTTCCAGAGTGGC